>JACWAM010000120.1 GCA_014874265.1 Thermoleophilia bacterium
ATCTTCCTCCGTTTTGTACATCTCCATAAATTCCATGAGTGTCTTGGGGCCGATCATGAGATACCTCCTGTTTTTGTTTACTAACAGAAGATATCAGCCGGTTCGGACGGAACCTGAACGAGTTGTATGATCAGTTAGAAAATTGTTTAGAGATTACTCTGTTTTTGGAATTTTTTATAATCGGGTCTATTTCGTGAGATTTACTTTGAACCTGGAACTTGTGGGTTAGCAATATGCGTATCGACAGCTATACGTTTGGTCAGATCGTCATCGACGGACAGAAGTTCACCAAAGACGTCATCATCTTCCCGGACCGTGTTTTCAGTCCCTGGTGGCGGCGGGAGGGGCATGGCCTGCATCCGGCGGACCTGGAAGATGTCTTTAAAGCGGCTCCCGGCAGGGTCATCATCGGCACGGGCGCATCCGGCATGATGAAAGTGCCGAGCTCCACTATCATTTTTCTGGAGGAAAAGGGAATTGATGTCTGGACCGGCCTCACGGATGCGGCGGTTGCGGCTTTCAATGAGGAGACTTCCGGAAAATCCGTGATTGCCGCGCTCCACCTTACCTGTTAAGCCCAAGCCGTGAACTTCCCAAGGGAAAAACTCTAAGCATGCCGGAGCCGTTCATCGATTCTCCCGCTGCAGACCTGAGCGTTCGGCGCCTCACCAGGCTGGACCGGCAGCTGCTTCTCGACCTGGAACTTTACGGGCGCCGGTCACTGGGTGAGGCGGCGCTGGACCGGTGGCTGCTGCCGGTGGCGGCCGCTTTTGGTTTTCTGTTCGTGGGCTGCGTGAACCGGGTGTTTGTCGGGTCGGCGCAAATATTTGGCTGCGCGGAAGCCGGCGATCTTTATATGGACGGGTTCTTCATCAGGGAGGAGCAGCGCCGCCGCGGTTACGGCGGGGCCTTGCTGGGCGCCGTTAAACGGTTGCTGCCACCGCGGGAGCGCCTGCTGGCAACGGCGGATCCCATGAACGCGGCGGCCGTAGCACTGTACCAGTCCGCTGATTTCCATGAAGTTGACATCCTTCCTGATTTTTACGGTAGCGGGCGGGACCGGCTCCTACTTGCCATCCGGCTGGACGGGACTGGATGACGGCCGGAGAGGAAGGGGCTTCGGGGTTTTTCCGGTCCGGATTTGTGGCAGTGGTTGGCCGGCCAAATGTGGGGAAATCGACCCTGGTGAACGCGCTTGTCGGCCGGAAGGTGGCGATCGTATCACCGACGCCGCAGACAACGCGCAACCGGATCGCCGGCATTGTCAATCTACCCGGCTGCCAACTGGTTCTGATCGATCTGCCCGGTTTTCAGAAGCCCCGAGATCTGATGACGGAGCGGATGCAGTCAGCGGTGAATAACACTTTGCGAGAGGTTGACCTAGTGCTGCTGGTCTTAAGCGCCGCCGAAGCTATCGGCGCCGGGGACAGGTTCATCGCCATCCAGGCGCAGGCAGTCAAGACTCCCGTGATCGCCGCGCTTAACAAGATTGATCTGGTGACGAAAAGAAGTCTGCTGCCCCTGATGCGGTCTGCAGCGTCGCTGGGGGAGCTCGCCGAGATAATTCCCGTTTCGGCGGCCCGGGGGGAAGGACTGGAAGACCTGCTTGGTGAGATGGCTGTCCGCATGCCGGAGGGCCCGGAGTATTTTCCTCCTGATGTGGTAACTGATCAACCGGAAAAGATGCTGGCCGGTGAGCTCGTTCGCGAGCAGGCGGTTCGCCTTACCCGGGAAGAGGTGCCACATTCGCTGGCGGTGCGGGTCCTGACCCTGAAACCGCGAAAAAATGGAGATCTGATCGATATGACCGCGGAGGTCATCGTCGAGCGGGAATCGCAGAAGGGCATAGTAATCGGTCGCGGCGGGAAGAAGATCAAAAAGATCGGCGCCCGGGCCCGGGTGGAGATTGAGGCGCTCTTGGGAAGCCCGGTCTTCCTCGACCTGCGCGTGCGGGTAATGAAAAAATGGCGCGACGATGAACGGGCGCTTGGAGATCTGGGTCTGTAAACATTTTAAATTGGCGCCTTGCAGCCGCTCTTTTTGATATAATTGCGCCTCTGCAAGGAAGTTGATTGGCTCAGGCAATTGTCATCCTGAGCCAAAAGGCGAAGGATATCTGGCGAATGTTATTCACTTGAGGCACGGCCGTTTGTGCCTGCCTGCGGCTACTATGGCAACAACGGGAGAATCTGTCTATGGCCTTGAGAGTAGAAGAGTTGGCGAAGACCATCGATCACACGCTGTTAAAAGCGGATGCGACCCGCAGTGACATTGAGCGGCTGTGCGAGGAGGCGCGCCAGTATCATTTTGCCTGTGTGGTTGTGTTCCCCTGCTATGTGCCGCTGGCGTCAACGCTGCTTAAGAGCCACGACGTCAAGGTCTGCACGGTGGTGTCGTTTCCATTCGGCGGCGATACGACCATCACCAAGGTGCGAGCCGCCGAAAACGCTGTTGGCAGCGGCGCTGATGAAGTCGAGTTCGTGATCAACATCGGCGCCATGCTTTCCGGCAATTTCCGCCTGGTCCGGGACGAGATCGCCTCGGTTGTCCGGGTGGTGCGGATGAAAAGCGTCAACGTGGGGAAGGGGCTGGTGCTGGTCAAGGTAATCCTGGAGACGGCCTACCTGAACAAGAAGCTGAAAAAGCTGGCCTGCCGCATGATTGAGGAAGGCGGCGCCGATTTTGTCAAGACATCAACCGGATACGGGCCCGAAGGCGCCACCGTCGCCGACATCGAGCTGCTCAGGGACGAACTGTCGGAGAATATTGGCGTCAAGGCTTCTGGCGGCATTCTCACCGCCGATGATGCCGAGACGATGATCAATGCCGGGTCCGCCCGCCTGGGCACCAGCCATGCGGTTGACATCATGAACGAGTTTTTGGAAACCAAGGAATAACCAACCAATACGCAATCCGGCTTTTTTTTCCTTATTTCTAGCCGGAACAACTCTTTTCAACTACTTTCTCCGCCCGGATTATTTTTTCGCAAACGGGGAAAAATCATGCCATGGCTTTGAAACACTGGAATTGCAGGGGGAGAGGTCATGATTGGATTAGGAACTCTGTTTAAGAAAAATATTTCCAACTGGGAAGCTGACAACGATCCTTTGGGTGAGAGCCTGGAAGGCATTGCCTCCGTGCGTTCAGCTGACGGCCGGCGAGAGATAAGACCGCGTCTTTACCAGGATACTTGCGGACGGTGCGGCCGCACGATCCTCACGGGTGAGCGGACGGAAGTTTTCGCGGAGAAAGAGGACGTCCACAGGCGCTTTGTAGTTTGCTCACATTGCCGGCCGCAGACACTCAAGGATGGCTTCTTGAAGCTGTAAGGCTGGAAGGATTTGCGCGGGTTACTCAATCGGTTAAATTTCCTGCCGTGCTCAGCAGGATCATTCTGAGCGGCGCCGGCATGGATGCTTCATTCCAGGCATCGCAGCCAATCTAAACCCTCGCTGACATGATCAGGATTGCCTGAGTTGTACGGTCAGTATTCTTTTTGTAGAATCCTGCTGTGCCCGACCTCATCCCCATAGAAGATCTCACTTTCGACGAGCGGGACTTGATCCCGGCGATAGTGCAGGACTGGTTCACGGGCGAAGTGCTGATGCAGGCTTACATGAACCGGGATTCGCTTAAGCTTACCATCGACACCGGCAGAACCTGGTTCTGGAGCCGCTCGCGCCGGAAGCTGTGGAATAAAGGCGAGACCAGCGGCCACTTCCAGTTTGTCAAGTCGATCCGTTATGACTGCGATCTTGATACCCTGCTGATTCTGGCTGAGCAGCGCGGCGTCGCCTGCCACACCGGCGAGCATACCTGCTTTCACCGGTCTCTGGACGGGTCGCCGCTTAAGCCGGCGGTATACGAAACGCTGTCCCGCCTCTACGATTTGATTGAGGAGCGGAAACGTTTGATGCCGCCCGGCTCATACGCCACCAGCTTGTTTGAAAAGGGAACGGATGCGATTTTAAGCAAGGTTGACGAAGAGGCCTCTGAGCTGATCGCCGCCGCAGCCGGCGGCGACAGGGAGGAGATTGTTTACGAGGCAGCCGATTTGTTCTATCATCTGGAAGTCCTGATGGTGGACCGCGGCGTTACCTTCACAGAAGTGCTCGAGGAGCTGCTGAGCCGATGGAAGTGACCGGGGCCGCCGCCGGACCTGGTCTCGAAATTCATCCTAGTCTGGATGAGGTTCGCTCCCTCTCCCGCCGGTATAATCATATTCCGGTTTACTACAGTTTCATCTCTGACCTGGAGACGCCGGTTTCAGCATTTCTGAAACTGGGCGCGCGGGAAAATTCCTTTCTGCTGGAGAGCGCCGAGCAGGGAGAGCGGATCGGCCGCTACTCGTTCCTCGGCTGCGACCCCCGGGCGGTAATTACTTTTCGGGACGACCTGCTCAAGGTTGTCGCCGGCGCCGGGATGACGGAATCGGCCTGCGACGATCCGTTTGCGTATATCGAAGAGTACCTGGCGCGCTTTCGGGCGCCTGAGCTCGAGGAGTTGCCGCCGTTTGTCGGCGGCGCCGTCGGCCTGTTCGGGTATGATCTGGTGCGCTGGGTAGAAGAGCTGCCGCCAGCGTCGCGCGATGAGCTGGGACTGCCGGACATGGCGTTTCTTGTCACTGACTCGCTCGTGATTTTCGATCACTTGCGGCATACGGTGATCGTGCTGGCAAACGTTCTTGTCGAGGAAGGCGTTGACATTGAGACTGCTTATGATAACGCCTGCGGCCGCGTCCGGGAGCTGAGGCGGCTGCTGTCGCTGCCGCTGCCGGCGCCGGCCAGTCACCAGCGCCCGCCTTTGCCCGAGCCGGTTTCCAATTTTCGCCGGGATGATTTTGAAGCAGCGGTGGAGCGGATCAAGGAATACATTCGCGCCGGCGACGCTTTTCAGGTAGTGCCGTCCCAGCGGTTCCGGGTGCAAACCGGCGTTTCTCCTTTTGGCATCTACCGAGGTCTGAGAGCAATCAATCCATCGCCTTACATGTATTACATCAATTTCGGCGAGTTCGCCTTGGTCGGCTCCTCGCCTGAGCCACTGATCAAGGTAACCCGGGGATGGGTGGAGACGCGGCCAATTGCGGGGACCAGGCCTCGCGGCGCCACTCCTGATGAGGACAAGCGGCTGGCGGCCGGCCTGCTTGCGGATGAAAAGGAGAGGGCGGAGCACATCATGCTCGTCGATCTGGGGCGCAACGACCTCGGCCGTGTTTGCGTTCCCGGAACGGTTGATGTCGTTGACCTGATGCGGATCGAGTATTACTCACATGTGATGCACATTGTCTCCGTGGTCGTCGGCCGGCTCCGGGAAGGGCTGAAGGCCACGGACGCGCTGAAGGCCGCCTTCCCCGCTGGTACTGTCTCGGGGGCCCCGAAGATCCGGGCGATGGAGATTATCGATGAACTGGAGCCGGTCAAGCGCGGCTCCTACGCCGGCGCCATTGGCTACCTCAGCTTCAACGGCGATCTGGATACATGCATCTGCATCCGCACCATCGTGGTCAAGGCGGGCGCGGCTTACGTGCAGGCTGGCGGCGGCGTGGTGGCTGATTCAGTGCCCGCACGCGAATACGAGGAGTCGCTGAACAAGGCAGGCGCCCTGTTTGCCGCCATCAAGCTGGCGCAGGCGCAGCAGGAGTGGGAATGAAAGACGGCCAGAAATATACGACGGCAAAAGTCTTAATCATTGACAATTACGATTCTTTTACGTATAACCTCGTCCAGTTCCTGGGTGAGATCGGCGCCGAAATTGAAGTGCGCCGCAACGACAGGATCACAACCGGCGAGATCGAGCAGCGCGCCCCCAGCCATATCGTCATCTCGCCCGGTCCGTGCACGCCGGACGAGGCGGGCGTCTCGATGGAGGTGGTCAAGACCTTTGGCGGCCGGGTGCCCCTCCTGGGAGTATGCCTGGGCCATCAGGCAATCGGCCAGGTATTTGGCGGCGCCGTAATCAGGGGCGGCTTTCCGGTGCATGGCAAGGCATCGGAGATTTACCATGATGGAAATACCATCTTTGCGGGAATCGAAAATCCGTTTACGGCGACGCGTTATCACTCGCTGGTGGTCGCCTCGCCTCTGCCGGAGGAGCTCGAAATGAGCGCCTGGACCGAAGAGGGTGTCGTCATGGGTTTCAGGCACAGATCGCTCCCGGCCCTTGAGGGAGTGCAGTTTCATCCCGAAAGTATACTTACAGGCCCTGGTAAACAAATCCTAGGAAATTTTCTCAGGATGACCCTATAAACCGTTCGCATGCCCAATGACGTGCTGACATACGCTATCGACCGGCTTGCCGATGACATCGACCTCAGCGAGTCGGAAGCAGAATCGGTCCTGGAACAGATCATGTCCGGAAACTCCAGCGAGGTGCAGACGGCCGGCTTCCTGATTGCGCTGCGCACCAAAGGGGAGACGGTAGAGGAGATCGTCGGGCTCGCCCGGACCATGCGGCGTTTCTCGCTCCGGGTAAGCGTGGCGGGATCGGAGGTGGTTGACACCTGCGGCACCGGCGGCGACAGGTCTCACAGCTTTAACATCTCCACCACCGCTGCTTTTGTGGTTGCCGGCGCCGAGGCCCGGGTGGCCAAGCATGGCAACCGCAGCGCCACCAGCCAGTGCGGCAGCGCCGACGTCCTGGAGGCTCTGGGAGCAAATCTGGAGCTTTCGCCAGAAGCCGCCGGCCGCTGTATCGAGCAGACTGGAATTGGCTTCATGTTCGCACCGCTGCACCATCAGGCAATGAAGCATGTAATCCCGGTGCGGAAAGAACTGGCAGTTAGGACAATATTTAATTTTCTAGGTCCATTAACTAATCCCGCCGGAGCGGCCTTCCAGCTGATCGGCGTCTCCGATCCCAATTATTTGCGGCCGATAGCCAGCGCCCTGCAGCGGCTGGGGTGCCGCCACGGGCTGGTCGTCCACGGAAGCGACGGTCTGGATGAAATTACCGTGACCGGCCTGACGGAGGTCGTCGAGGTCACACCGGATGAGATCCGCGGTTACACGATAACGCCGGAGGATTTCGGGATTAACGGCGCTCCGGAGACGGGAATGCTTAAAGGTGGCACCGCCAAGGAAAACGCCGCCATCATCAGGAGCATTCTCGCCGGAGAAACCGGCGTGCGGCGCAACATCGTCCTCATGAACGCCGGCGCCGCCCTGTATGCGGCGGGCGCAAGCAAGGATATCGGTGAGGGAATCAGGCTGGCGGCGGCAAGCATTGACAGCGGCGCCGCCGGCAAGAAACTGGAAGCATTTATTGAGGCGACCCGTACAGCCTGAGGCAGAAGAAAGAGTTATTTTCTTGACCGAAATTTTAAGCACGATCATTCGGACGACCCGGCAGGACCTTGCCACCCGCAGGCTGGAGTGGCCCCTGGAAGAGCTCCGGGAGTCAGTTTTAACCTCGGCGACGTCAGCCCGGTCCCTGGTTGCCGCCGTGCGCAGTCCCGGCCTGTCTGTGATCGCGGAGATCAAGCGGGCTTCGCCATCAAAAGGCGATATCCGTCCGCGCCTTGATGTGGCTCAGGTCGCGCGCGATTATGAAGAAGCCGGGGCCGGCGCCCTGTCTGTTTTGACCGAGGAACGTCATTTTAAGGGGAGTCTGGAAGACCTGCGCCAGGCTCGCGCCGCCTCGAGCCTGCCGGTGCTTCGGAAAGACTTTATCATCGATCCCTATCAGGTTTGGGAAGCCGCCGCCGCCGGGGCCGACGCCATCTTGCTGATCGTCGCGGCGCTGACGCCCCAGAGCCTGCGTCAGCTCTTCGGCGAGGCGTCGCTGGCGGGTCTGGAGTGCCTCGTTGAAGTTCATAACCGCCGGGAGCTGGATATTGCCCTAACCGTCGGTGTGCCGCTAATCGGTATCAATAACCGCAATTTAAAAACTTTTGTGGTCAATTTGGAAACGACGCTGAATCTGATAGAGTTTGTCCCCAAAGAGGTGGCGATCGTCAGCGAAAGCGGTATTAACAGCCGGGCTGATGTTGTCAAACTAAATAATGATGGTGTGGCCGCGGTTTTAATTGGTGAAGCTTTAATGTCAAGCGATGATCCAGGAGGCAGGCTGCGCGAACTGTTGGGCCGGTAATCATGTTTAATTCAGACTCAAGATTATCGTGTTGCCTGCCGTTAAGGGATACTGTTTACGGACCTTGCCGGAGTGGTTGCCCAGGCCGGGTTTGCCTGCCGTCAGGCAACCGCTCCACGACCTATTAGAGGAGATGAGAGAAACATCGTCGAAACTAAATCCAGGCCGCATGGTCGTTTTTGCGTGCGTAGAATCATAAATGGCATTTTTTAAAAAACATCAAAACAAGCGGGATGAAGAGGGAGCCCTCCCTCCCCAGGGCGCCGGATCCGGACCGCCGGGACCGCCACCGCCGCCACCCCCGAAAAGGCGGCTGTTTGGTGGCAAAGGGATAACCATGCCGGCGCCAAAAGCGCCCAAGAAAGTAAAGCCTCCCAAGCCACCCAAAGATGCCGCTGGGATGGAAAAAAAGTCCTTCTTTAAAAAGCGCGCGCCCGGTGGTCCGCCAGCGACGGGACCGGCGTCCGTCCCTGAAGCTCCGCCAATTCAGCCTGCCGCGCCGCCACCGCCGGAACCGGTTGGTGGAACTGTTGGTAGAAACGAGGCATTTGGCAAGAAAAAACCGAAGGTTTTAAAGGAGCCGGCCGAGAGAAAATTCGGCGGGCCCGAGAAAAACAAACACAAGCCTTTGTTTGCCTTTAAAAAACGTCCGCCGAAGCGGGAAGCGGCAGTGGCCCCGCCGCCGGCGCCAGAGGCGCCCGGCACGGCCGTGCCCCAGTCGAAAAAATCGTTTTTTGGCCGAAAGTCAAATGAAGCCAGGGCGTCCCGGGGACCGAAAATTAAAAAGCCGAAGCAGCCCAAAGAGGCAAAGTTAAAGAAGACAAAAGAGCCGAAGGCCAAAAAGCAAAAGCAGCCAAAAGCGCCAAAGCCGGAGAAGGTCAGACAGCCCAAGCAGCGGAAAGAAAGAAAGGCCGGCGTCTCGCTATCAGCAAAGACCAGTCCGGTTGGTCTGGATCTGGGACGGTCCTCGATTACGGCTGTCCGCCTGCGGCACCAGACTTCCGGCTCGGTTTTGCAGCAGGCGGCTCTCGACGCTATTCCAGAGGGCCTGATCCAGGAAGGGGAGGTGCGGGACGTGGATGGATTGGCCACCGCCATTCGCGATTTCTGGAAGCGGTACAAGATCCACGGACGGAAGGTGGCGTTGGGATTGGCCAACCAGAAGATTGTGGTCAGGTCGCTCGATTTTCCTCTCCTGGACGAAAAAGAGCTGCGCTCGGCGATCGAGTTTCAGGCACAGGATTACATTCCCATCCCCATCGATGAAGCCGTATTTGATTACCATGTGCTGGGCCGTTTTACCGATCATGATGGCGTCGAAAAGCAAAAAGTTTTAGTGGTGGCGGCGCAAAAAGCGATGGTGATGGATTTCATCAATGCCGTCAAGAAGGCGCGATTGCAGGTGGCGGGCGTCGATTTGCAGGCATTTGCGCTGATCAGGTCGCAGATTACGAGGTCATTCCTCGATGCGGGGGCTCCGGAGGGCACCGCGATCGCGGTTGCCAACATTGCCTCTGATGTAACAAACCTTGTAGTGGATGTCGCGGGAGAGCCGCAGTTTACCAGAATCATTTCTTTTGGCGGCGACGATTTTACCAAGGCCGTTCAGGATCAAATGGGAATCAATTATACCGAAGCGGAAGTTTTAAAGATGAAGATCGGGCTGGCGCCGCCATCGGAAGCCGACGGGCAGAAGCCATCGCCGGAACCGCCGGCGGCCGCAATGGCCCTGGAAGCGAATACCGTGATCATTACTCCGGAGCCGCCGGAGGCGGGAGGCGGCTCTGAAGCCGGGCCGGGCGCCGGCTCGCCGTTTGGCCCCTCCGGCCTTTCGCCGGAAGGCGAGCCGGGTAAGACGCCGGAACCAACGGATATAAAATCAGCGGCGGAAGAAGAGAAAGGGTTGTGGCCACATGGAGCGGTCGACTCATCAACAGTTGAGACCGCCGATGTCGTGCATCGGGCACTTGAGATTACCACGGAAGCGCTGGCGGACGAGATTCGCCGGTCGCTTGATTACTACATGTCACAAGAGAACTCAATACCGATTGGAAAATTGCTGGTCAGCGGCGGCGGGGGCATGCTGCCCAATCTGGATCTGAATTTGTCGCAGCAGTTTCCCTTTGCGGTTGAGTTTGGCAACCCGCTGATGCGGGTGATGCAAAACAAGTCCCGGCTGAGCGATGAGGAGCTCGGGCTGCTGGCGCCGCGCCTGGCCATCGCTATTGGCTTGGCGCTGGAGGACGAAGGCTAGAGATGCCAAAAGTCAATCTGGTTCCCAGAGAAGAAAAGGCGCGCGAATTTCGCCGTCAGGTTTATATCTTCCCGATTGCCGGAGCGGTGTTATTAATTGCTGCCCTGGGCGGGAGCTATGTCTATTATTCAAATCAGGTTGATAACGCGCAGCAGGAGTTGAGCGACGCCCAGGCCAGTAATCAGACCCTGGCGCCGCAACTGGCCGAGCTGCAGAAATATGAGAATGTGACATCCCAGAAAGACAACAAACAGTCTGGTGTCAAATCAATTTATGACCAAAGAATTCGCTGGTCAAGAATACTCGATGACCTTTCGTTTGTTATTCCAAACGACATTTGGTTGAATTCGCTACAGGCTGCCGTTCCGGGGAAACAGGTAACGGTCGGCGGCTCGTCTCCGTCGGTATCCGGCGGCACCGGAACTACTCCTGACATCGTCATTGACGGTTATACGCATGATAATTCGATGCCGTCAGTGGCGACTTTTCTGATCAGGCTGGGCCTATTGCCGGCGCTTCAGAATGTGACGCTGATTAACGCCTCTACGGAAAAACAGGGATCGACCCTCGTGATACATTTTCAGATCGGCGCCAATCTCAAATCAGCGAGTGATATCAATCAGGCTTACGGAACCTCCAGCGGCGGCGGCTATACGCCGACGTTGCTGACGCCAACACAGACGACGCCTACGGGCGGAACGCCGGCGCCGCCGAGCTCGACAGGAAGTACGATCACGACGCCCACATCTTCCTCGGGCGGAACGGGGGCCGGAGGAATAACGCCATGAAGACGCGCGATATCGGAATCCTCATCGGTCTGGGTGTGTTGGTGCTTGTTACCGCCTGGTACTTTCTGATCATTGGACCCAAACGCGATAATGCGTCCAACCTGCACAGCCAGGCGGTAAGCGAGGAAGCAAAACTTCAACAAGGCAAGGAAAAGCTGAAGAACATCGATCAGGAGCGGCAAGCGGCCAAGCAAACCGAGAGCGATCTGTTAAAGCTGAACAAATTGATACCGGTTGACAGCCAGGTGCCGTCAATGATCATTGAGCTGCAGCAAAGCGCGAGCGACGCTGGCGTCGACTTTTTAAATATCAAACCGGGTACGCCCGTCTCCGGTCAGGCCGGAACGACTATCGTTCCACTTGAGCTGAAATTTGAGGGCTCATTCTTTGACGTTAATGATTTTCTCTACCGGATCGAAAACTATGCCAGGATGGAAGGCAACGATGTCAATGTAACCGGAAGGCTGATTAGCGTCGTGACGCTAAAGATTGGAGCGCCCGACGTTACCGGAAACAAGCTGCCGCAGCTGTCAAGCACAGGAGAGGTCACTTCGGGCGATGTCGGGATCACGATTGACATCAATGTTTATATGACAAGCCCGCCGCCAGCAAAAACCGGAGCGGCGGCGCCGTCCGCCGGCAGCAGCAGTAGTAGCAGCAGCACGCCCAACCAGGCGACGACGACTCCGGGGAGCGCATCAACAAACGGCTGATGAACCGGCACAAATTGGCGATAACAAAGAATTGGGATAACCGATGAACAAGGTCAGCGAAACAATCGATAATTTTTTGGGAAGGCTGGACGATTTCAAGCTGGCGCCGTTGCTAGCCGCGGCGGCTGCGGCTGTGCTGCTGACGATGTCGGTGACGATGGCTCTGTCATGCGGCCAGTCAAGCCAGCCTCCCAATTCAGGAACGAGCGCCATGCTGCCAGTTACCAAGCCGTCTACGACGGGAGGGGTTTCCAGCACATCCTCTTCATCCTCAAATGTCGCTCAGGCGGGATCGTCTTCATCATCAAGCAGTACCAGCGCGGCGACTATGTGGTCGAGCGTGTTTATGCGCAAGGATCCGTGGATACAGCAGGTTAGCAACAGCTCGAGCGCGGCAACAGCGCCTACGGGATCAGCGCCGGCCGGTTCTACACCAGCTGCTTCCGGAGGAACGTCCGGGACGCCCCCTTCTACCAGCGGTACCGGAACAAGTGGCGACGCCGGCTCAGGCAGCGGTACGGGCGGGGGAACCCCAGGCTCCGGAACCGGCTCGACCGGAATGAGCACGCCTTCCGGCGGGACTTCGGGCTCAACTCCCGGCTCCTCCACCGGCGGCCAGGTTACTTATGGCAATGGTAAATAACTAAAACGGACTTTGGACCGCTGGACTACAAGAATAAACAATTATTTATGACAGCTTTGCAAGTTTCTTAAGAGAAGTTTTTTCTTTAGTTAATATCCAAGATCCGGGATTCGGCACCTTTTTTAATGCCTCTTTGTTATATGACATCCGGAGAATCTCACGGGCCCGGGCTGATGGCTATCGCCGAAGGAATTCCCGCGGGCCTGCATCTGCAGGCCCGTGATATTGATAAAGATCTGGCGCGTCGGCAACTGGGTTTCGGACGTGGCGGGCGGATGAGAATCGAAACAGACCGGGTGAATATCACTAGCGGCATTCGTCACGGAGTAACGCTGGGCAGCCCAATCGGCCTTCGGATTGTCAATTCAGACTGGAAGAACTGGCGGCGAACGATGGGGGCGGCTCCGGTTACCGGTCCTGGAGAGGCGCCCGTAACCGTCCCCCGGCCGGGGCACGCCGATCTGGCTGGTTTGCTGAAATATGGCCTGGACGATATTCGCAGCGTGCTGGAGCGGGCCAGCGCCAGGGAAACGGCGGCGCGGGTGGCCGTGGGCGCGATCGCCCGCAGGCTGATCGGTGAGTTCGGGATTCAGGTGTTTAGCCATGTCGTCCAGATTGGCGGCGTGAAAGCGAGCCGGCGCCGGACCTTGACTGCTCACGACTTTAGGAAAGTTGACAGCTCGCCGTTGCGAACGCTTGACGCCGCCAGGGAAAAAACGATGAAGGCCCTGATCGGCAAGGCCGGCAGGGAGGGTGATTCTCTGGGCGGTGTTTTTGAGGTCATTGCATTTGGCGCCGCGCCGGGCCTTGGATCCTGCGCATCGGGTCCGGAGCGGCTGGGAGGAAGACTGGCGGGGGCCATCATGAGCATTCCGGCGATAAAAGGCGTGGAGATCGGCGGCGGCTTTGCCGCAGCCGGCAGACGCGGTTCGCAGGTCCACGACAAGATTTTCTTCAACGATGAGGACGGTTTTTTCCGTCGCACCAACCGGGCCGGTGGCCTCGAGGGGGGGATGACCAATGGTGAGCCGGTGGTTGTGCGGGCGGCGATGAAACCGATTCCCACTCTGACAAAACCCCTAAATTCGGTCGATATATCAAGTGGCGTCGCTGCGCCAGCGCTGAAAGAGAGAAGCGACGTCTGCGCAGTGCCGGCCGCCGCCGTGGTGGGAGAAGCAATGGTGGCGATCGTTCTTGCCGATGCGATGCTGGAAAAGTTTGGCGGCGACAATATCGTAGATGTCAGGCGGTCATACGAGTCCTATCAGAGGAGGCTGAAGGAAAGTTGGCCCCAACAGTCATCCTGATCGGTTTCATGGGCGCCGGCAAGTCGGCTGTCGGAAGTTATCTGGCCCGGGGGCTCGGCTGGAATTTTTTTGACGCGGACATCCAGATTGAGAAGCGCATGGGCATGCCGATTGCGGAGGTGTTTGAAAAGCACGGCGAGGAAATCTTTCGCACCGCTGAAGCCGCGGTCGTTACCGGTTTGCTGGACGAGGCGGCGTCTTCCCGCGAGGGAACCGTAGTCTCGCTGGGGGGCGGCGCCGTCACGGTGCCGGAGATTGCCCGCCGTCTCCGCCATGAGCCGCTGGTATTTCTGCTCGAAGAGGATCTGGAAACGGCTTTTAAGCGGACCGGCGGCGGCACGCGGCCGCTGGCTGGGGACCTGGACAGCTTCCAGCGGTTATTTGAGGAAAGGCAGGTGCTTTACCGCCAGCTTGCCGGTCACGTGGTTGACACTCGCGGAAAGGAGATCAGGGAAGTGTCCGATGCCGTCGTCAGGATTATCGAAGGTGGAGAGGGAGAATGATCCAGTTGCTGGCGAATACGCGGAGCAAGGAGTACCCCGTGTTCCTGAGCGCCGGCGCTATGGCAGACGCCGGCAGGTTGTGGCGCTCCCTGGGAAACGAAGGCAAGGTCGTCATCATCACGGACAGCAACGTCGCCGGACTTCATCTCAGCTCCCTGGCGCAGTCCTTTACCGCCAGCGGCGCTTCCGTCCAGTCCGTGATCGTCGAGCCCGGTGAGACCGCCAAGAGTCTGGAAAATGCGACCGGGCTATATTCCCGGCTGTTTGCCCTTAAAACGCGCCGGCGGGATGCGGTCTGCGCGCTGGGCGGCGGCGTTGTTGGGGATCTGGCGGGCTTTGTCGCCAGTACATACATGCGGGGGATCAAACTAATGCAGGTGCCGACATCGCTTCTGGCGCAGGTTGACAGCAGTGTTGGCGGCAAGGTGGGCGTGAACATACCTGAGGCAAAGAATTTCGTCGGCACTTTTTACCAGCCGGACATGGTGATCGCGGATCCTTCATTGTTAAAGACACTGCCCCGGAGCCAGCTGGTTGAGGGGCTGGCTGAGGTCGTGAAATACTGCCTGCTCTCCGAGGAAGATTTTTTTAACAACTTTGAGATGAGCCATGATGAGTTTCTCTCTCTGAATATGGCCTACGTCGAGCCGGTCATCCGGCGCTGCATTGAATACAAGCTGAGGGTGGTTTCTGAGGATGAGCGCGACTTTGGCCGGCGGGCGGTGCTTAACCTGGGCCATTCCGTCGGCCACGGTATTGAAGCCGCCGGACGGTTCGAGCTTTATTCTCACGGCCAGGCCGTGGCCCTGGGGCTGCTGGTGGCGGTACGGTTGTCCGCTCAGGTCTTCCAGTTGCCAGGCGAATACCAGGAGCGGCTGGAGGCATTGCTCAAACTGCTGGGGCTGCCGGTGAGAATCGAGGGGATCAAGCCGGCGCAGGTTATCGGCGCCATGGCAAGCGACAAGAAAGCAGACGACCTCTCGGCCAACATGGTCCTCTTGCGCCGCCTGGGAGAGCCGGTGATTAACTGTGATGTCGAGGCCGGCATGCTCAGGCGGGAAGTTGAGCGTCTGGCGACGGAGGCATGAAATGAGCGAGCGGCTGCTTGCCGTTTTACACGGATGCAACCTGAACATGCTGGGGGAGCGCGACCCGGCTCATTATGGCCGTCTGACGCTGACGGTGCTGGAAACGCTGGTTAAGGAGCACGCCGCGCGCAGCGGGTTTTCGGCCTGTCTCTGTTTTCAAACCAATCACGAGGGAGATCTGGTGGAACAGATCCAGAAGCTGAGACTGAGCGCCGCCGCCGTGATAATCAACCCGGGGGCATGGACGCATTACAGCTACGCCATCCACGATGCTCTGGAGCTGGTCCGGTCGCCGGTAGTGGAGGTACACCTTTCCGACGTAGCTCATCGTCAGGAGGAGTGGCGCCGCCGCTCCGTAATTAGCGATGTCTGCGACCGCACTATTTCCGGAAAGGGAACCGATGGCTATCTCGAGGCAGTCAGCTGGCTGGCGGAAAGGACCGCAGGGCCGGAGGACAAGTTTGAAACATGAAGCGCTCAGAGAGGCCCGGACCGATTCACTGCTGGTTACGCATTTGCCAAATGTCCGTTATCTGACAGGTTTTACCGGATCGGCAGGCTGTGTTTTCTTAAGCGCCAGGCAGCAGCTTTTCTTCACGGACTTTCGTTACCGCGCCCAGTCGGCGAGCGAGGTAAAGAAGGACTGTAAGATTCACATCACCGGAGGGCCGGCGCTCGAAGGGGCTGTCTCGCATATCAGCAGCCGCCTAAAGCCGGGAGTGCTTGGTTTTGAAGGTCAGTGGATCAGCCAGCGGCAGTTTGCCAGGCTGCGGAGGTCGCTCAAAGGGGTCAGGCTGAAAGACGCCGGCGGCGCCGTTGAGAGGCTCCGAATGACCAAGAGCGCCCGGGAGCAACGGTTGATTCGCCGCGCTTGCGCCATCGCCGACACCGCTTTTAAGCAACTGGCAAAGTCCAGGGTGACGGGAAAGACCGAGGCTGAGATCGCCTGGATGCTGGAATCGGTAATGCGGCAAGCTGGCTCCGGTCCGCTGCCGTTCCCGGTGATCGCGGCTTCCGGTCCGAGGTCGGCAATGCCCCACGGCGTCGCCTCCGCAAAGGTGATCAAGCCTGGCGAGCTGCTGGTGGTAGATCTGGGCGCCTCCGTCAATGGCTACTGCTCCGATGAAACCCGTACTTTTGCCACCGGCCGCCTGCCGCAAGAATTGATGGATATTTACGGGATTGTCAGGGAGGCGCGACGGCACGCGATGGCGGCGGTGTTGCCGGGCGCCAGCGGCGCGGACATTGACTCAGTGGCGCGCGGCCATATCGCCGATCGGGGCTATGGCGCCAATTTCGGTCACTCGCTGGGGCACGGCGTTGGCCTGGAGCCCCATGAAGGTCCGGTGCTCTCATCGCGATCCGGGGACATCCTTCAGGAAGGCATGACGGTCACGGTCGAGCCGGGAATATATCTCGAGAGCCGGGGCGGCGTGCGGATCGAGGATACGGTGCTTGTGGGCAAGAACGGGGCCAGGCCGCTTACCCGATTTCCCGACGAGCTGATCGTGCTCAGATAAGCACAGAGTTTACCGGATTAAAAGCGAAATCCACGCTGAACTCGACTTGCGAAGTCCGGGACGATCCGGCGTTTCCTTCGCTCACATCGCGCGCCAACCTCGCACTCCCAGCAATCTTCTCCGCGCCCCCAGGACCTCGCTAATGAAATCCGGATCTTCGCTGGCGACGCCGGCGGGACCCCCTGGACGTTTCACTCAACGACGCAGCCGCCAAACCCTTGGGAAGTGCTATATAATTATTTTTTTGGCAACTGATCATAAAACTTGCCCAGGAAGCTCCCGAGCCCTGTCATTTCGAGGGTGCGGGAGCCACCGGGGAATCTGCTTAAAGAGAAGATCTTTTGCTTCGCTCGGGATGAAATTCCTGCTTGCCTGATTTACTTGCATGATTAGTTTATGGAAACTGCTTGCAAATGGCATTCGGTTAGGCGCACCGCTGGCAACCGGCCTGATGCCGCTGTGCGGGGATAATTGTTAATATGGAGGAATTTTGGTATCAACAAACGATTTTAAAAATGGCATGGGCATCGAGGTGGAGGGGCAGCTGTTTACCATCGTGGAATTTCAGCATGTCAAGCCCGGCAAAGGCAACGCCTTCGTCCGGACAAAGCTGAAGAACATGGCCACCGGCGCCGTTATTGACCGCACCTTCCGGGCGGGCGAGAAATTCCGCCGCGTACGTACCGAAAGCAAGAAAATGCTTTACCTGTACTCAACCCCGGACGAGGTCGTCCTGATGGACAATGACAGTTACGAGCAGGTGTCGCTGCCGCTGCCGCTGGTCGGGGATTCGCTCAAGTTTGTCAAGGAAAACATGGACGTGGAGCTACTCAGCATTGACGGCAAGCCCGCCTCGGTGGCGCCGCCGATATTCGTCGAACTGGCAGTTACGGATACGCAGCCGGGTGTCAAGGGAGACACCGTCAGCGGCGGGTCCAAGCCCGCCACGGTGGAGACGGGCGCTGTCGTTTTTGTTCCCCTGTTTATCAAGGTTGGAGAAGTGGTAAAGATTGATACCAGGAGCGGTGAATACGTCGAACGGGTAAGCGGTTAGAACCATGGTCAAGGCGCGGCGAGTCCTTATCACCGACACGACGTTGCGGGATGGACAGCAATCGCTGTGGGCCTCCCGGATGCGAACTGGCGAGATGCTGCCCATCCTGGCGAAGATGGACGACATCGGATTCTACTCGCTGGAGGTTTGGGGCGGGGCCACCTTTGACAGCTGCGTCCGGTTTCTCGGCGAAAATCCGTGGGAGCGGCTGCGCACGGTCAAGATGCACTGTCCGAAGACGCCACTGATGATGATGCTCCGCGGACAGAATCTGGTGGGATACCGTCATTACGGAGATGACATCGTCCGCCGGTTCGTGCGCCATGCGGCCGAGAACGGCATTGACATATTTCGGATCTTTGATGCTCTTAACGACACGCGCAACGTGGAAGCGGCCGCGGAGGCGGTCAAGGAAGCAGGACGGCATTTCCAGGCGGCGCTGGCTTATACAGTCAGCCCCGTGCATACGCTGGACCACTATCTCGAGGCGGCGACCAGATTTGTCGAGATGGGCGCCGACTCCATCTGCATCAAGGATATGGCGGCGCTGCTTTCGCCATTCCACTGCGAGCAGCTGGTGAGGCGGTTGAAAACTGAGATTGATCTGCCATTACAAGTGCACTGCCATTATATCGGCGGCCTGGCGCCGATGACATACCTGAAGGCGATTGAAGCTGGCGCTGACGTTGTTGATACCGCTACCGTGCCGCTCGCTTTTGGCTCTTCCAATCCGGCAACGGAGATGGTGGTAACGGCGCTTAAGGGGACTCGCTTCGATACGGGACTGGAGCTTGACCCGCTTTTTGAAATTGCCAAATATTTTGAAGAGATCAGGGTAGGCGGCGGCTACTTGCGGGGCGTCACGTCGCTGACGCATATGCAGGTTTATTCGCACCAGGTTCCGGGTGGGATGATATCCAACCTGGAGAGCCAGCTGGCGGAGCAGGATGCGACCGGTCGGCTGCCGGAGGTGCTGGCTGAGATACCCGCCGTGCGGGCTGAGGTAGGCTACCCGCCGCTGGTGACGCCCATGAGCCAGATCGTCGGCACCCAGGCCGTGCTCAACGTCCTTTCGGGGAAACGCTGGCAGGTTGTGCCCGATGAGATGAAGTCTTATTTGATGGGAATGTACGGGCAAGCGCCGGGTCCGGTTAATGAGGATGTGATCAGGAAGGTTCTGGGAGACCAGAAGCCGATCACTTGCCGTCCCGCCGATTTAATCAAAGAGACGGTCGCCGGGTATGCCGATGAGATTGGCGACCTGGCGCGGAGCGAAGAAGATGTTTTAACCTATGCTCTTTTTCCTTCAGCGGCAAGGTCGTTCCTTCAGAAGCGCCGCCATGGGGTAGAAGATGACGTATTTCTGACGCAGGAACAGGAAGCGGAGGAGGTTGGCGGGGGAAACATGGATGTAAATCATATCAAGGAGCTCATCGCGGCGGTGGAGAACTCTTCGATTGCCGAAGTGACGATCGAAGAGGGAGATACCCGAATTACGGTGCGCAAGAGCGGCGAGCCGGAGCCGGCGGCGCCGGCGGCAGCCGGAGCGGCGCCGGCGCCGGATAATTATTTTGTCGTCAAGTCTCCCATGGTGGGCACCTTTTACCGGGCCGCATCGCCTACCAGTGATCCGTTCGTGGAAGCGGGTGACCGGGTAAAAAAGGGGCAGACTCTGTGCATCCTGGAAGCCATGAAGCTGATGAACGAAGTCATCTCCGAAGTGAACGGCGTCGTCCGCGACATACTGGTGGAAAACGCTAAACCGGTAGAGTACGGGACGGCGTTGCTTTACATAGAGCCGGAAGAGATCGTGGAAACCTAAGACCGGACATTTGATTTGATGCCTTCGCCTTTGGATATTACACCTGATTTATCGAGCTTGAGGTTTGAGGGATTATGGTATCAAAGATATTAATTGCCAATCGCGGCGAAATCGCACTGAGAGTTATCCGCGCCTGCCGGGAGCTGAAAATTCCCAGCGTCGCCGTCTACTCCGAAGCCGACGCCCGTTCCATGCACGTCATCGAAGCGGACGAGGCAGTCTGCATCGGGCCCGGACCGGTGATTCATAGCTACCTGCAGGTGCCGGCGATTATTGGCGCGGCGGAGATTACCGGCTGCGACGCTATTCATCCGGGCTATGGCTTTCTGGCGGAGAATCCGGATTTTGTGGAGACCTGCCGGGATAACAGCCTGATGTTCATTGGTCCCGGTCCCGGGGTAATGCGAATGATGGGCGATAAATCCCTGGCCAAGCAAACCATGAAGAGCGCTCGCATTCCCGTGATTCCCGGGTCGGAAGGAGCGGTGGCCGATGCGGCCGCCGCCGCCCGGCTGGCAGCCGAATACGGGTACCCGGTCATGCTGAAAGCGGCCGCGGGGGGTGGAGGCAAGGGAATGCGGCTTGTGGGTGACGAGAACGAGATGGAGGGAGCCTTTGTAATGGCCGCCGGCGAAGCCGAAGCTTCTTTTGGCAATGGGGCGCTTTATCTCGAGAAAGTGGTGCCCAACCCGCGCCATGTCGAGGTCCAGGTGCTGGCAGACAAAGCCGGCTCCGTATTGACGCTGGGTGAGCGGGATTGTTCGGTGCAGCGGCGGCATCAAAAGCTTATTGAAGAATCCCCGTCCCCGTTATTAAAGGAAGAAACACGGCGGGAGATGGCTCAGGCCGCCATCGCCGCCTGCCGGGCCTGCGGCTATGAAAACGCCGGCACGGTCGAGTTCCTCGTGGATGATCAGGAGAATTTTTATTTCATGGAGATGAACGCCAGAGTGCAGGTGGAGCACCCGGTCACGGAGATGGTAACCGGTTTTGACATTGTCAAGGAGCAGATCAGGATTGCCCGGGGTGAGCGCCTGCCGCTGACGGGGTCGATCAGGACGCGCGGTCACGCGATCGAGATTCGGATTAACGCCGAAGACCCCGATAATGATTTCAGGCCAAATACGGGCGTTCTTAGCCGCTACCGGCTGCCCGGCGGCCCGGGCGTCCGGGTCGATTCTCACCTTTATGAGGGTTACGAGGTCCCGGTTTTTTACGACTCGCTGCTGGCGAAGTTGATTGTCTGGGACAGCAACAGGCCGGCGGCGATCGCGCGCGCACTGAGGGCCCTGGATGAGTTGATCATTGAAGGCGTCGTTACAAACAAGGAGCTTTGCCGGGCCATCCTCAGTTCTGAGGCATTTTCCGGCGGCGCTCCCACGACCGCTTTCATCGAAGAGAACATGCCGAAGCTGCACCAGGCAGTGTCAAGGCGGTAGCAAAGACGATTCCTTGAATGGTGATTGCGATGAACGATACCGGAGCAAGGCCAGACGCAGACCCGCAGAGGTCAGCGGCGGTTTCCCGGCGGCAGGCGCGCCGCGACGCCATGGTTGTCCTCTACCAGCGGGACATCACCGGCGCCGGACTCGATCATCTTTTCGCGGCGCTCGAAAAGGAGACGGGCCATGCTCCCGACGGGTTCACCCGTGAAGAAGTGCAGGGGGTCCTGGCCGCGAAAGATGATCTCGACCTGGCGATTGACGCCGCTTCCAGCAGCTGGCCGGCGCATAGGCTGGCGGCGCTGGAGCGGAATATCCTCCGGCTGGCGGTCTTTGAGATCCGTGCCCGTCTCGATGTTCCCGCGGAGGTTACGATTAACGAGGCCGTGGCGCTGGCAAAGAGATACTGCTCGCGGGAAGCTGGATCCCTGGTTAACGGCATCCTTGGAAAAATAGCACAGGAGGCAAGTGAAAATGGTTGACGAACCATCTGGTGGGGGAGGCAGCGGCGATATCGCCGGGACCGACGCCGGCGGCGAGAGCCTGACTGGGGCGCTGGAATCAACCTTGGGCAATTTAACCGAATCAATCGGCCGGATGGAGTCGATCGTACAGAGACTGGAAGCAGGAGAAGCTGACTGGGAGGAATCCATCCGCCTGCTGACAGAGGCCAATGAACTTGCCATGGAAAGCTCACGGCGTCTGGAACGCGCCGTGCAGGACATCGTTTACGGCTCTGAGGAGGAGGATGGCTCACAGTCCGGTGAAGAACCTCAAGTGGAATCCCGCGGCAGCCGGGAATGAAGCGTTGTCATATCCGGATGATCTAGTCGGCCAGGTGGATTCCTATCTCGCGGAGCTGGAATTCGGCGAGAAGGAGCCCGTCATGCCGCTCACGGAAGCGATGCGCTATTCGCTGCTGGCCGGCGGCAAGCGGATCCGGCCCATCCTGCTGCTAGCGACAGGCAGAGCGTACGGAACCCCTCCGGCGGCGATCATGCCGGCTGCCGCTGCGCTGGAGATGATCCATACCTATTCTCTCATCCATGACGATCTGCCGGCTTTTGACGACGATGCGCTCCGGCGGGGGCAGCCATCCTGTCACGTTAAATTTGGCGAAAACGTCGCGATTCTGGCTGGGGACGCCTTGTTTGCGGAAGCCTACCGGCTGATTTGCGAGCGCCTGGAGACGGCGCCGCCGGTCCGCCTGTCCGTGATCGAGGAGATTTCAGTCGCCACCGGCGTCAAGGGCGTGGTCGGCGGGCAGCTGATCGATATCATGGGGAGCGCCTGCGACGGCGACACTCTGATGATGCTGCATTCTCTTAAAACCGGCAGGCTGATTTCGGCGTGCGTTCGGTGCGGCGGCTTGCTGGCCGGGGTGACGGCGCCGGAGCTGACGCGGCTGAGCGGGTTTGCCGCCGATCTGGGTTTGCTATTCCAGATTAAAGACGATATTTTGGATGTTGTTGGCGAAACGGCAGTGCTGGGAAAACAGGCCGGCGCCGACCTCAGGCACAAGCGCTGCACTTACGTAAGCATTTACGGCCTCGACGAATCGATGCGGCTGGCGCAGGAATATCGCAACCGGGCCCTGGAGGCGCTCGAAGGCCTGCAGGGAGATACCGGCGATCTGGCCGGCATCACCAATTACATCTACGAACGGCAAAGGTAGCATGTCGCTTCTCCAGCAGATAAACTCTCCGGCTGATCTTCGGCGTTTCAACGACCGCGAGCTCCAGGTATTGGCCGACGAAATTCGTGATTTCATGGTAAAGACCGTTTCCAAGGTGGGAGGGCATCTCGCTCCCAGTCTCGGGGTCGTCGAGCTGACAATTGCGCTGCACAGCGTCCTCGATAGCCCGCGGGACAAGATTATCTGGGATGTTGGACACCAGTGTTACGCACACAAGATTATAACCGGACGGCGGGACGAATTTCACACGATCCGGCAGGGTGGCGGACTGTCTGGCTTTCCCAGCCCGGCTGAGTCAGAGCATGACATCGTCGGTACCGGACACAGCTCGACCTCGATCAGTTATGGCGTCGGGTTAACGGAAGCCATCAGGCTCGCCGCCGGACGGGAAGATGAAGACGCGGCGGGCAGCGACGGGACCGGCAGGCGCGAGAGCCATGTGGCCTGCGTTATCGGCGACGGCGCCCTCACCGGCGGCATTGCCTACGAAGCGCTCAACCAGGCGGGTCATCTGCGGTCGCCGCTGATGGTGATACTCAACGACAACGAGATGTCGATCAAGGCGAACGTCGGCGCCATCTCCCAGTACCTGAACCGGCTGCGGCTCGATCCTACCCTGTCAAAACTGCGCGAGGACCTTGAGCGCGGCATTGACAAGATCCCGGGGATTCGCGGCGGCATGCGGTCGTTGAAAGAGAGCCTGAAGGCGTTTCTGGTCCCGGGCAGGCTGTTTGAGGAGCTTGGGTTTGCTTATCTGGGCGTTATCGACGGCCACGACATCAAGGCCCTGAGAAAGAGCATCAGGGCGGCGATGGAGATCGAGCGGCCGGTGCTGATTCACATCAAGACCATTAAAGGAAAGGGGTATCAGCCGGCGGAGGCGCGCCCCGACACATTTCATGGCATCGCGCCTTTTAGTGTTAGCACCGGTGAGGCGATCAAGCAACCGGGCCCGATTACCTACACGGAGGCTTTCGGCCGGGGGCTGGCAAAGATGGCCGCGGCCGACGAGCGGATCGTTGCCGTCACGGCCGCCATGTCAAACGGGACCGGCCTTAACTTTTTCGAACGCGAGTTTCCGGACAGGTTTTTCGATGTCGGCATTGCCGAAGGGCACGCGGTCACATTTGCGGCCGGCCTGGCGCTCGGCGGGCGGAAGCCGGTAGTGGCCATCTATTCCACATTTCTGCAGCGGTCGTTTGACCAACTTATCCAGGACATCAGCCTGCAGGAGATCCCGGTGGTGCTGGCGGTTGACCGCGCCGGCCTTGTTGGTGATGACGGGCCGACGCATCACGGCTGTTTTGACCTTGCCTATCTGAATATGGTCCCGGGGCTGACCGTGATGGCTCCCAAGGATGAAGCCGAGTTGCAGCACATGCTCTACACGGGGCTTAATATCGATGGTCCCGCCGCGATTCGTTACCCGCGCGCCGCCGGACTGGGGGTAGCACTGCCGGGAAGGTTCGAGGAACTGCCGGTGGGGCAGGCGGAAATCCTGGACCAGGGCGAGGGGGCGCTATTGCTTGGAATTGGAACCGGCGCCGGCATCTGCCTGCGTTCGGCCCGAATTCTGGCGGAGCGGCACGGGCTCCGTCCGACCGTTGTTAACGCCCGATGGCTCAAGCCTCTTGACGAAACACTCATACGTGATCTGGCGGAGCAGCATGATGTTGTTGTAACGGTGGAAGAAGGAACCATCACGGGCGGCTTTGGCGCCGCCGTTGCCGGGCTGCTGGCCGGGTCCGGGACGCCGGTGAAGCGGTTTGCGCTGCCGGACCGGTTCCTGCCCCACGGCAACCGGAGCCGGCTGTTAAGAGACGCCGGTCTGTCACCGGAGGCGGTAGCCGGTTATGTCAGCGACATGCTCGTCACGGAGAAGGTCGTAAACACCGGCAGAAGGAAAGCTTCCGGAGAAGGCTCTTAAAGGGGCCTGCGGCCGCAGGCGTCACTCCTCTTATGACAGGCGCCAAGCGCGAAAAACCCGACAGCGGAAAGCCGCGGGGTAGGCAAGGGGGCAAAGGCGGCAAAAGACGGCTGGACTCGGTCCTGGTTGAGCAGGGATTTTTTCCCACCCGCTCGCAGGCAGGAGCGGCAGTCATGGCCGGCAATGTCAGGGTGGGCGGGGTAACCGCCGCCAAGGCGGGAGTGCTCGTTGCCGGCGGCGAGGAAATCGAAGTTGCAGGCGGCCCGCGCTACGTCTCCCGCGGGGGCCTCAAGCTCGTACAGGCTTTTTCCTCTTTTCCCATCGATGTCAGGGGGCGGACTGTAATCGACGCCGGCGCTTCCACGGGCGGCTTTACCGACTGCCTGCTTCAGCACGGCGCCGGCAGAGTGATTGCCGTCGATGTCGGCTACGGCCAGCTGGCGTGGAAGCTGCGGCAGGACCCGCGCGTGCAGGTGCTGGAGCGGGTCAACATCCGCTACCTCAAATGTGACCAGTTATCAGTAAAGCCCGACTTCGCGACGTTTGACCTTTCGTTCATTTCTTTACGGAAAGTCCTCCCTGCTGTGATAAAATGTCTCTGCGCCGGATTTGAGGCGGTGGCGCTGGTAAAACCGGAGTTTGAGGCTGGCCGTGGCAAGGTCGGCAAGGGCGGCGTCGTCCGGGACGAGCGTGTGCGACGTGAGGTTCTTGAGGCAGTCTGGGACGCCGTGACCGCGGCGGGAGGCGATGTCAAAGGGCTGGCTGTTTCTCCCGCCAGGGGACCAAAAGGCAATGTCGAATACCTGATGTATTTTGTTGACGGCGCCGGCGGAGAGAAAACGACGGTCGCGGAAAGGCGGCTGATGATAAACCGTCTTTTTAACAATGGTAACGATGCCTGATGTTGATAATGACTCGGCTGGAAGAGGCGGGCATTAAGGCGGGGGAGCCGGTTGGTTAAAAGAATTGCAGTCATTACGCACCGGCGCTCGGAAGCCACCAATTTGGCGCTCCGGGAGATCCTGGCCATGTGCCGGGAGCTTGACATCGAGGCTGTCATTCCCCGGCAGGAGGCCGAGAAGTCTTCGCTGTCCGGCGATGAGGCAACGGTGGTGCCCGACCTCTTGCGGGAACAGGTAGATTTCTGCGTGGCGCTCGGCGGCGACGGCACCATCCTCCGGGCATTTGGCCGCTTTCAGGACATGCAGACGCCGGTCCTGGGAATTAACTTTGGCCGCATTGGCTTCCTGTCCGGCATGGCGCCGGAAGAGATCGGGGAGCGCTTGAAGGAGGTTCTCCTCGGAAACTACGGCCTCATGGATCTGACGCTGCTGAGGCTGGTCCACGGAGGCACCTGTAACATGGCCGTTAACGACGTCGTTGTCCATAAACCGGAAGGCGGCACGTCGATCAGGATCGGCTACGCTGTCGGCGGCCTCAGGATGGACAGTTTCTCCTGCGACGGCATGGTCGTCTCCACGGCGGCTGGTTCAACCGCCTATAATCTTTCCAACGGCGGTCCGGTCGCGTCCCTGGATCTGGACGTGCTTATCGTCTCGGCAATCGCGCCGCATACGCTGCGGTTCCGGCCGCTGGTGCTTGGCGGCGGTGGGGATGTGGAGATCTTCAATCAAGCCCTGGGCAGCGCCGCCTCAATCTGCGTTGACGGCAGGGTATGCGCCCAGCTGCCGCCGGGGAAAAGCCTGACCGTTTCCATTTCTGACAAGAAGGCAAAACTGGTTCGGGTTCCCGGGGCCGATTTTTACAGGGTTCTCCGGGACAAATTCATTAACCAGCCTACTTGATATCAGTTTTATTTGTTATCTGAAGTCTACATTGAGAATCTGGCGGTAATTTCATCGGTGAGAATGGAGCTGGCGCCGGGGCTTAACGTCATCACCGGTGAAACCGGGGCGGGAAAGACGATCCTTGCCAGCGCCATCTCATTGCTGGCGGGAGGCCGGGCGAACACCGCACTGATCAGGCCGGGGTCGCCGGCGGCCTCAGTCAGCGCGGTATTTATCCTGCCGGAAGGCTTCTTTACCGGGACCGAAGAGGATATATGCCCTGAGGGAAACCTGATTATCCGCCGCCGGATATCCCGGGACGGGCGCAGCCGCGCGTACGCCTGCGGTCAGGCGGTGACGCTGGCGGAGCTGGAGCGGCTGACCGGCAGATGCCTGAAGTTTTCGGCGCAGCATGAGCAGAGGCGGTTGATGATGACGGCCCATCAACTGGATCTGGTGGACGCCTATGGCGGCCCCGGCCTTCTTGACCTGCGAGATGAATATAGACTGGTTTATGAGCGGCGGACGGAACTGCTGACGCGGCTGGCGGCTGATGAGCTGGATGGGGAGGCGGCGGCGCGGGAGGCGGAGTTGCTAAGGTTTCAGCTGTCTGAAATCGAGGCGGCGGCGCCGGTGGCCGGCGAGGACGCCGAGCTGTCCGCGGAACGGAAAAAGCTGCTTTCCGTCCGCGAGCTTGAGGAAGCCGCGGTCGCGCTGGGGAGCGTTCTGGGAACCGGAGACGGCGGCGTGATGGATCATCTGGCGGAGACGGCGGCGCGACTGACCGGCGCCGAGGGGGTGGACTATGGCCTCGACGCCATCTCTGAACGGCTGCAAAGTATTCTGTACGAGCTGGAAGAAGTGGGCAGGAGCGCCCGCGATTATGCCGATGCTCTCAACTTGGATCCGGTCCGTCTGGCTGAGGTCGAAGAAAGGCTGGAACTGCTAGACCGGCTAAAGAGAAAGTACGGCGGCTCGATCGAGGCGGTTATCGCCTATGCCGCTGGCGCCGCGGAGAAGCTGGAATCGATCGGCTCTTTCCGGGAGGACCGGTCGCGCCAGGAGGAGGAAATGGCCGCCGCTGAAGCCGAGGCCCGGGAGCTGGCAGGGAGGCTGAGGAAGGCCCGGCGGGCAGCCGCGTCCGGGCTGGAAGAGGACACCGCGGAACACCTCAAGGATCTGGCGTTTGATCGATGTATTTTCCAGGCAAGACTTCTGCCCTTGCTTCCACCGGGGCAACCGGATGCCGGGAGCCCAGCGGATGCCACTGACATTTCCGCAGCCGGGCTTTCCCCTTCCGGAGCGGACTCGATGGAATTTTTCGTGGCCTTGAACCCGGGGCTGCCCGCTGTCCCCCTGAAAGACACTGCGTCCGGGGGGGAGCTTTCCCGGATCATGCTTGCCATCAAGAGCGCCTCTCCCGCCGGAGAAGCGGCCACCCAGGTTTTTGACGAGATCGACGCCGGTATCGGCGGCGACACGGGAAATGTGGTGGGCGCCAAGCTGCGGCAGCTGGCGCAGGGCGCCCAGGTAATCTGCATCACGCACATGCCGCAAATCGCCAGTTTTGCCGACGCTCATTTCTCGGTGGTCAAGACAACCGAAGCCGGCAAGGCGGTCACAGGGATAAAAAGGCTGGAGAGAGAGGAAATTGTCGATGAGCTTTGCCGGATGATGGGATCTTCACCGGCTGATAGAAAAGCCAGGGCGCACGCGGCCGGTCTTTTGGAGGCGGCCGCCGGCAACACCGGAGCTGGACGCGAAGCGCGGCCTGGCCGCCCGGCCCGCCGGCGGGCTGAAAAGGAGAAGTGCCGATGAAGTCCAAAGTGGCGGTTCTGAAAACTTCACCCGGGACAGTAATCGACGATTATGCCGCGCTGATGCGCCTGGCCGGCAGCGGGGAAGCGCTGCCGAGGGACAGAAACACAAATCTGATCATTGATGCGCACTGCGGCGTTTGGTACCCCGCCTGTTCCACCGAGCCCTGGCAGCTGGAGGGGGTTGTCAAAGCGCTGATTGATGATGGATATTCTCCCGAATCTCTGACGCTGCTGGCGGGCCGCTCCGACGGCTATGGACGGGCCGGTGAGGTAAACAACGGTTATGCCGCTGTTGCCGAGCGTTACGGCCTGGGTTTCACTCGGTTGAGCGATCCATCCGTGCGCTGGACCCGTTTTCAGCCTCAGGCGGACACGTCGGCGCTGGACAGGATTTGCGGCCGGAACGGGATCACCATTCCGGAAGATCTCTTAAACGCGAACACCGTTTTTCTGCCGGTGATGAGGTCAGATTCGCTCACGGTTACCGCCGGAGCGATGGTTAGCGCTCCCGAATTCATGCTCGAACAGGGGTCAAAGCCGGCGGTAAGCGAGATCCACGAGGTGCTGGTGGACCTTCTGGCCGTCCGGAAGGAGATTGACGGTGGCTTGTTTGCCGTTATGGATGGATCGATCTGCGGCAACGGGCCTGGGCCCCGGCGGCTGCGGTCTTACGAGAAGGGTTACATTCTTGCCGGCGCCGACCCGGTTGCGGTAGACGCGGTGGCTGCCCGGATGATGGGCTTCGATCCGATGGAGATCAAGTACATCAATCTGGCTCATGAGCGCGGCCTGGGCTGCGGCGTTTTTGAAGAAATTGAAATTGCCGGGGAAGATGTTTCCGGGGTTAATTTTCAGTTCGGCGGCGGGACAGGTTCAGCGAAAAGCAGTCCCGGCCACCGGCCCTGGCCGGGTAAATCAATGCTTTCAGGACTGCTTGCCGGGAGAACGGCTGCGGATCAGGGAACAGCCTCCAGGTTGTACAGTGACTTAATCTGGTATCCTTTTGCCGGCCGGCGGCACGTTGATGATATGGCTGAAACAAAGTGGGGGCAGCTGCTGCAAACGTATTTGCCGCCGGAAGCGTCGCTGGATCACCAGGGGGAGGATCCCGGCCGGCTGATCCTTTGTGCCGCTGCCGCCCTTGCGGCCGTGAGCGCCGCCGCCAGAATCCTGCGCCTGGCCAGGCGCGACAGCTAGTTCCAAGTTCAAGGTGCCAAGTTCCAAGTTCAAGGTTTGAAACGACCGGCTATGAGCCTGTCATTACGGGGAGCCAACGGCGACGAGGAGCTGCTTAAGCGCCCATCGGCATCCTTGGATTAACTGTGATGGCTGCCTCCAGGCATGAGTCCTGCAACCGAAGGAATCAGATGGCGATTACAGCCGCCGAAAAAGAAGCAAGACGCTACCACCGCATCAAAACGGTGCTAGTCCTGATTCTAGCCGCCAACCTGGCCGTGTCCCTGGGAAAGGGCATTGTTGGCTGGTCCAGCGGGTCCATCGGCATGTTGGCGGACGCTTTTCATTCCCTGATGGACGGATCCTCGAACGTGATTGGCCTCATCGGCATCAGCCTGGCAGCCCGCCCCAGCGACAAGACGCATGCCTATGGCCATACCAAGTTTGAGACTTTCGCCAGTATCGGTATAGTCGTCCTGCTCCTGGTGACGGCGATTGAGATCGGCCAGAGCGTTTACGGGCGGCTGACCAGCGCGGCGCCGTCGCTGCCGGAGGCGAGCATACTCGCCTTTACCACCATGGGCATTACAATAGTTATCAACCTGATCGTAACACTGTATGAGCGGCGGGCCGGGCGCCGGCTGAAAAGCCACTTTCTCATCGCTGATTCCCGGCATACCGTCAGCGATATTTATGTCTCTTTCTCGGTGGTGGTGAGCCTGATCGCCGTCCGGCTGGGCTATCCGCTGGTAGACGCGGTTGCCGGCGGCGCCATTGCCCTGGTAATCGCCTATGCCGCTTTTAAAATCGCCCATGAAGCATCATTCGTTCTGCTGGACAAGACCGTGATCGATCCCGCCGAAGTGGAGCGGGTCTGCCTCCAGGAAAGAGAGATTCAGGGATGTCACAAGATTCGCACCCGCGGCAGTGAGATCCGTTCCTGGATTGACCTGCACTTGATCGTGGATCCGGAAATGCCCACCAAGGAGTCCCACCGGATCGCCTCCAAAGTCGAGCGCCGGCTCAAGGACGCCTTTGGCGAAGAGACTGACGTCACCATCCATATAGAACCGGGCAGGAAAACGTAAGAAGAGAAATTGATATCATGGGCCAGAGGGAATATGTAAAATGATGAATCTGTCCGGTGGCAGACATCTTTAACCAGGCAATTTGAGCGGAACGAGTAAATTGAATGCCCTGGAGCAATCTGCTGAGGAAGTTTTGAAAGTCCCTAAAGTTGACATGGATAAATGCGAGGCCTGCGGCAACTGCGAGGCGATCTGCCCCGAGGTTTTCGAGGTCGGAGACAACGACAAGTCACACGTGATTACCGATGATTTCACCGGTCTGGAAGCATGCATTGAAGCCGCCATGGAGAACTGTCCGGAGGACGCAATTACGTATGAGGAAGAAGAGGAGTAAGCCGCCGGCAGGCGCTCCCGGCCGGAAGCTTCCGGATTAACGCCGAGTTGCTCAAATCGTAGCAGATGATATAATGCGATTGTTGAGTTGATTCATTTGATGAGGAGCGATTGGTAAATCGGGTCACAATTTATTTTTTCTTTGCAAGCCGGAGCGGCGCCTCCGGTTTTTTTCGTTATATGCGGATCGTTTAATGGGAAAGGGAAAGGCGGAGGCTAGATGGCAAAGCATATTTTTGTAACAGGCGGGGTAGTTTCGTCGCTGGGCAAGGGCATCACGGCGGCTTCGTTGGGGATGCTGCTCCGGAGCTGCGGGCTCAAGGTGCAGATGCAGAAGCTCGACCCGTACATCAATGTTGATCCGGGGACGATGAGCCCGTTTGAGCATGGCGAGGTGTATGTGACCGAGGATGGCGCCGAGACCGATCTGGATCTGGGCCATTACGAGCGGTTTACGGACGAGAATCTCACCAGCGATTGCAACGTCACTTCGGGAACAGTCTACTACAGCGTGATCAACAAGGAGCGCCGCGGCGACTACTTGGGCAAGACGGTTCAACTTATACCGCATATTACAAATGAGATTAAGTCACGGATACACCGAGTTGCGGATATGGACGAGGGCGTCGATGTAGTCATCACAGAGATCGGCGGCACGGTCGGCGACATCGAATCGCTGCCGTTCCTGGAGGCGATCCGGCAATTCCGCATCGATGTCGGGCGGGAGAACGCGCTTTACATTCACGTTTCTCTGGTTCCTTATCTTGAAGCGGCGGGCGAACAGAAGACAAAGCCGACCCAGCACAGCGTCAAGGAGCTGAGGGGGATCGGCATCCAGCCGGACATCATTGTTTGCCGCACGCCACGCCACATGAACAAGAGCCTGAAGGAGAAGATTGCCCTTCTGTGCGACATCGAACTGGAGGCGGTGGTCACAGCCATCGATGCGCCCGACATTTATATGGTGCCGCTGATGGTGCACGACGAAGGCCTGGACGACCTAGTTGTGAAGAAATTGGGCCTGGATGTGGTGGAGCCCGACCTGACGGACTGGCGGGAACTGGTTGACAAGATCAATTCTTGCAGGGGCACGGTCAGGATTGCGCTCGTTGGCAAGTATGTGCAGCTTTGGGATGCATACATGAGCGTCATCCAATCGCTCAAGCACGCCGCGCTTTATCATGGCCGCGAGCTGGAAGTTGTTTGGGTGGATTCCGAGGGCGTCAACCCGATGCTGGTCGAGAGCCAGCTGAAGGATGTTGACGGCGTTCTGATTCCAGGCGGATTTGGCGTCCGGGGGATCGAAGGCAAGATCCAGGCGGTGACGCACGCACGCGAGCAGCGGGTGCCGTTTTTGGGAATCTGCCTGGGGATGCAGTGCGCCGTGGTCGAGTTTGCCCGCAACGTCGCCGGCATGCCAGGCGCCAACAGCTCCGAGTTTGATCAAGGGACGCCGTATCCGGTGATCGACCTGCTGCCGGAGCAAAAAAGCGTGGAAACAATGGGCGGCACCATGCGACTCGGTTCCTATCCCTGCAAGCTTTCCAAAACCGGGAAGGCCGCCAAGGCCTATGATGACAAGGTCATTTTCGAGCGCCACCGGCATCGCTACGAAGTCAACAATGCCCTCCGGCCGAAACTGGTCGAGGCCGGGATGAAGATCAGCGGCACATCTCCGGACAAGCGTCTGGTGGAGATTATCGAGCTTCCGGATCATCCCTGGTTCGTCGGCTCACAGTTCCATCCGGAGTTCAAGAGCAGACCGACAAGGCCGCATCCGCTGTTCCGCGATTTTGTCGGCGCCGCCTGTGAGATGGCCGGGCAGCGGGAGCTGGGGACGGCGCCCAGGATGGATCAGGAATGGTCCAAACCGGTGCCGCAGTCCGGAATCCCGAAAACCAAGCGGGGCCGATCTTCCGGAATGATGGCTGGTAGCGCCGGCGCCGCCGATTGAGACCAAGATGAATTCGTCCCTGCCGGAGTCTGAAGACCCGCTGGTCTCGTTTTTTCTGGAGCTGGCGCGTATCCCCAGTCCGTCCGGCCATGAACGCGAAATTGTTGATTATTTGACTTCGCGGCTCCGCCTCCTGGGGTTGAACCCGCAGGAGGCGGAGCCAATTGAAGACCACCCTGCCGCAGCCGGCAACCTTTACTGCCGCCTGCCGGCCAGCGCCGGCGGCATTCCTGTCCTTTTTTCCGCCCATATGGACACCGTGGAGTCGGAGGCGGGCGCGCTGCCGGAGCCAGTCATTGATGCCGGAGTTATTCGCAGCGGTAGCCGCGCCGTGCTCGGAAGTGACGACAAGGCGGCGGTGGCGGCGATGGTGTATACGCTGGAGCAGGTGATTAAGGAGGGACTACCGCACGCCGGCATCGAGTTGCTGCTGACTGTCGGCGAGGAGAGCGGGCTCCGCGGCGCCAAGGAATGCTCGCTGGACGGCGTTGTCGCGGAGTGCGGTTTTTGTATGGACGCCACTGGACCTGTAGGTGGCATCGTGGTGCGGTCGCCGTCGCAAGTTACGATCCGGGCAGAATTTAACGGCCGCGCCGCACACGCCGGCGTCGCGCCGGAAAAGGGCCGGAGCGCCATCGCCGCGGCGGCGCGAGCGGTCTCGGAAATGGAGCTGGGTCGGATCGACGCTGAGACGACAGCAAACATCGGCATCATTCGCGGGGGAGAGGCGGTCAACGTCGTACCGGCCCGCTGCCGGATTGCCGGCGAAGCCCGGAGCCACAATGACGGCAGCCTGGAGCGGCAGGTGACGGCGATGCTGGACGCCATTGCTTTTGCGGCTGCTTACTCCCAGGTTGACGCGCAGGTTTCCACGGTGGATGAGTTTCGCGGATTCGACCTGTCTGAAGGCAATCTGCCTTACAGGCTTGCTGAGAGGGCGCTGAGAAAGATTGGCAGGGAACCGGTTCCGGTAACGACCGGCGGCGGCAGCGACGTCAATATTCTGATTCTGAAGGGTCTGCCGTGCGTTAATCTGGCGTTAGGGATGGAAGCGGTGCACACGCCGGATGAGCACATAACCATCGAGTCGCTGAGAGCCGCGCGGCAGCTCCTGCTGGCGATTCTGGACCAGGCGCTAAAATGAAGAACAGGCGATTGTCATCACGGCGGATTTATGAAGGCGGGATTATCAACCTGAGGATTGATGAAGTCGAGTTGCCCGACGGCCGCCACGCCGGGCGGGAGATCGTTGAGCATCCCGGCGCCGCCGTAATTGTGCCCATCGATGACAATGAAAATGTTTATCTGGTCAGGCAATACCGGGACGCGGCCGGCTCTGAGTTGCTGGAGCTACCGGCCGGCAAGCTCAAGCCTGGCGAGGATCCGCTGGATTGCGCCCGGCGGGAATTTCTGGAGGAGCTTGGCCTGGAAGCCGCAAGCTGGTCTTATCTGGCTTCTTTTTACTCATCTCCTGGTTTCTGTGACGAGATTCTTCACTGCTATCTGGCGCAGAGGCTTTCGTTCGGGAACGCGGAGGCTGATCGCGAGGAATTTCTGGAGCCTATTGTCATGCCACTGGAACCTGTCGATACAATACTGCATGAAGCCAGAGACGCCAAGACGTTTGCCGGATTGCTGCTGGCCAGAAAATACTTGACTGCGAAAACCAATAAATAAATATCAGTTGAGCTATAATTAAATTGCTCGTTCAGGAAGCCGGATGTCATCCCGGAGCGAAGGCGATAGGCCTTGGTGAAGAAGCGGAAATGCAATTCGCCGCAGGTGGATCAGTGTGACAATCAACATCAGAGGTGCAGTGTGATTATCGGGATTCCATGCGAAGTCGAGACGGATGAATACCGGGTTGCGATCACGCCCGCGGGTGTGCGCGAACTGACCGGCGCCGGGCACAGGGTATTAATCCAGAAGGGCGCGGGCGAGGGAAGCAAGCTGGCAGATGACGCCTATGTCGGCCAGGGCGGCGTGATTGTTGACACTACTGAAGAATTGTTTGAGCAGGCCGACCTGATTGTCAAGGTGAAGGACCCTTCCCTGGAGGAGGTCGGGCTACTGAGCGAGCGTCAAATGATCTTTTCCTTCCTGCATCTGGCGCCGCAACCGGACCTGGCCGCCAGGCTGATGGAAAGCGGCGCCACCTGTATCGCTTACGAAACGGTCGAGCTCGCCGATGGCAGCTTGCCGCTGTTGACGCCGATGAGTGAGATTGCCGGCAGGATGGCCGCGCAGGTGGGCGCGTACTTCCTGGAAAAGATGAACGGCGGCCGCGGCATTCTTCTGGGCGGCGTGGCGGGAGTGTCGCCCGCCAAAGTCGTCGTCCTGGGAGCGGGCATTGTTGGCAGCAACGCCGCCAAAATCGCAGCCGGGATGCTGGCGAATGTGGTTGTGCTGGACAAAAATCTGGAGCATCTACGCTCCCTGCACAGCTATATTTCCGGGAGATTGACAACCGTAATGTCAACAATGTTGGCAATCGAGGATCATGTGTCAACTGCGGACCTTGTTATCGGCGCCGTACTGGTGCCGGGCGCCAGGGCCCCCAAGCTGATCACCAGGGAGATGATCTCCGGCATGACTCCGCATTCGGTCATTGTTGACGTCTCCATCGATCAGGGAGGAATGGCTGAAACTTCACGGATGACCACTCATTCGGTGCCGACATACGTGATTGATGATGTTATTCATTACTGCGTCGGCAATATCCCCGGCGCCGTGCCGATCACATCGACGTTCGCCCTGACGAACTCGACACTGCCATATATTGTGGAAATTGCCAACGAGGGGATTGATCAGGCGGTTCAGAACAATTCAGCGCTGGCCAGGGGCATCAACATCAAAGAGGGCAAAATCACCAACATGGCTGTTGCTGAAGCTGTCGGAATGTCGTACTATCCGCTCTCCAGCGTGATCCCGTTCCGGTTGAGCACTGGCAACGAATTTGGCATTTCCGGAGCCGTTTTTTAAAATTTTTCGTTTCGAAGGCCACGATGGCGAGTCCAGCGCAGAACCTATGCCGAAAGGTTATTCGTAAATCAGGCCGAGCGAAAAGGCTATGGATAAGGACGCAGAAGGATAAAGTCAGCGGTCGTGCCTTTAGGCGCGTCGACGAATTTGTACTCAGGGGACCAGTTTATGGCCTTTACAGCCGGCCGCGGTAGAAAATGTCTTTTGAGATAGATTCTAAACAGTCGGGAATTGCAGAATTTCTCTCCTATCTCGAGTTCGAGCGAGGCCTCGCCGGGAACACGGTAGCGGCCTACCGATCGGACTTGACTCAGTTTGAAGATTTCTTAAGGGAAAAGCGGCTGCGCCCGGAGCAGGCTCAGGCGGCCGACATCCGGGACTGGCTCAGTGCGGTGGTGGATTCGGAGCCGATGCCAGCCAGAGCGACGGTGGCCCGGAAAGTCAGTGTCATAAAGACTTTTTACCGGTTTTTGTACCGCGAAGGGCTGATTAAGGCAAATCCTACCGGTGATATCAAGTCCCCCCGCCGGGAACGAAAATTACCGACGGTGCTTAACCTCGGTGAGACACGGGAGCTGCTGCGCCAGGCGGATGGCGTCCGGCCCTCCGACTGCCGGGACGCCGCCATCCTCGAGCTGATGTACAGCTCGGGGCTTCGGGTTTCCGAGCTGACCGGTCTCCAAACCGGGGACGTTGACCTGGAGGGAGGTTTTGTCAGATGCCTGGGAAAAGGCTCGAAAGAGAGGATTGTCCCCGTCGGGGAGCCGGCGCTGGTCGCCGTTAAACGTTACCTTCAGCGGGGACGGCCATTTCTGGGAAAGGGAATCAAAAGCGACCATCTTTTTCTCAACCGGTTCGGCCGCGGGCTGACGCGTCAAAGCATTCACCGGTTGCTGGTCCGTTCTGCCCATGGCGCCGGCATCAACAAAGCCGTGACTCCGCATACTCTCCGGCACAGTTTTGCCACCCATCTGCTGGCCGGCGGCGCCGATCTTCGCAGCGTCCAGGAAATGCTTGGCCACGCGGACATCTCCACGACCGAAATTTATACTCATTTAAGCCGGGAAAAACTCAAGGAGATTTACCGGAGCGCGCACCCGCGGGCGAAAAAAAGAGTTCAAGGTTCCAGGTTCAAAGTTTCCCGTTGAAAATCTTGACTGCTCTATCCTTTGTGGAACAGGTTTGAAAACTATTATGTTTCCGAACTTTTAATCATGGAATTTAAATTACTTGCCCAAGTTAAATCCCATATTGATGACCGGTTACAATAGTCGTAAGCTGCGCCGGGCCAAGGTTCGCTGCCTGGTGCTTGTGCTCGACGGCGCTGGCGCCGGCGCGCTGCCGGACGCCGCGGAGTTTGGCGACGCGGGCGCCAACACGCTCGGACACGTGGCTGCAGCGGCCGGCGGGTTAAAGCTGCCCAATCTTGGCGCCCTGGGGTTGGGAAATATTTTGCCGCTTCAAGGAGTGCCGCCGGCGCCGAGGCCGCAGGCTCTGTTTGGCAGGCTGAAAGAGCGGTCCCGGGGGAAAGACACGACCGCCGGTCATTGGGAGCTGATGGGCAGCGTTACTTCAAGGCCGTTTCCAGTTTATCCGGGAGGATTTCCATCGGGCGTCATCCGCGAATTCGAGCGCCGCGCCGGCCGGGGAGTGCTCGGCAACAAACCCGCATCTGGAACCGCAATTATCGCAGAGCTGGGCGCCGAGCATATGAATACGGGCAAGCTGATCGTCTACACCTCGGCGGACAGCGTCTTTCAGGTTGCCGCGCACGAGAAAGTCGTTCCGGTCGAGGAGCTCTACCGGTATTGCCGGATCGCCCGGGAGATGCTTACCGGCGAGAACGCTGTCGCGCGGGTGATCGCGCGGCCGTTTACCGGGCAGCCCGGCAGCTTCAGGCGAACGGAGCGACGCCGGGATTTCTCATTGGCGCCGCCGCCGACTTATCTGAATCTGCTCGCTGAAATTGGCGTTCCCATCCATGGCGTCGGCAAGATAGACCAGATATTCGCCGGCTCAGGCGTTCGTTACGAGCATAAGACGATAAATAATATAAATGGTATAAAGGAAACAAACGGCCTCTTGCGGGAGCTAAATGAGGGACTCGTGTTCACGAACCTGGTTGATTTCGACATGCTCTGGGGACACCGTAATGACGCCGCCGGCTTTGCCGCCGGCCTGGAGGAGGTTGATCGTGAAATTCCATCGCTCATCGCCGCCTGCCGTCCCGGCGACCTGTTTATCATTACTGCGGATCATGGTTGCGATCCCGTTTTTCCCGGAAGCGATCACACCCGGGAATATATTCCGCTGCTGGCCCGTCTGGGAACAAAAGTATTCTCGCCCGGCGGGTCGCTGTTTGAGGCGGCGCCGGGATTTGGTGAACACTCCCGAAAGCCGCGTCAGCCTCGCGACGAGCCATATCTGGGCGAGTTCGCCGACGTCGGCGCCACCGTTTACCGGTTTTTTACCGGGGATAACTTTGTCCATACCGGCGCCATGGCGATGGCCGGACGCCCGTTTCTGGTTCGCGTCAGAGAATAAGGAAACGGCAATTCGACGGATGTCCGCAAGGATGGGATCTTTAAGATAAGTCTTCAGGATGGCAAGGAATTTCAGCGCCGGCAAATTCTTGCGTGCAGTGCCTGACAGCTTTGGAAGGAAACATGATCCGGAACGAAGGGTCTGGTCGGAGTGAAGGTGAGGGGGTGAGGTAAAGCTTAAAGCCGACCCGGTTGACAAAGTCGACCAGACCGGCTTCTGCTTCTTCCCCCGCTCCAGTATCCCCTAACAGAAAGTCCCACTTGTCGGTGAGCACCGACACGGCTGAATGAACTTCCGGAACCTGTCCAGAACCTGTTCCGGAGCGACCTGACGATATCGAACAACCTGGCAGGCCTTAACGTGGCGCGACAATATCACAATATCTAATAGCTTTCAATACTTTTTGTGTATATTTTATTGATCTTTGGAAGATGGCAGAAATGACATCGACAAGCGGCTTGATTGAGCGGAAGCGCAACGGAGGGCGGCTGTCCTCGGAAGAGATTCAGCTTCTCATCGGCGGCTACATGTCCGACGACGTACCGGAATACCAGATAGCGGCCTGGCTGATGGCGGTGTACTTCCGGGGTCTGATGCTCGATGAGACGCTGGCGCTCACCGATGCGTTGATTGCCAGCGGCGATCGGCTTGACCTGTCATCGCTGGGCCGGCGAGTCGTTGACAAGCACAGCACCGGCGGCGTGGGTGACAAGGTGTCGCTGGTGCTCGGGCCGCTGGTCGCGGCCTGTGGCGCCGTATTCGGCAAGATGTCGGGCCGAAGCCTGGGACACACTGGCGGCACCGTCGACAAGATGGAATCGATCGCGGGGTTTAAAACCGAGATCGAGCCGGATCATTTCTTGAGCCAGCTGCGCCGCGTCGGCGTCTGCATCGCCGGGCAGACGGTCAACCTGGCGCCTGCCGACGGGTGTCTTTACGCGCTCCGCGACGTCACCGCGACCATCGAGTCAAACGCGCTTACCGCCGCGAGCATCATGAGCAAGAAGATTGCCGCCGGCGCCCAGGCGGTTGTTCTGGACGTAAAGGTGGGGCGTGGGGCCTTTTTCAAAAACCGGGGACAGGCTCATGGCGTCGCGCATCTGATGCGGGAGATCGGCGCCGCCCGCGGCCTGAAAGTGGCGCCGGTAATGACGGCGATGGACCAACCGCTGGGATGCGCGGTTGGCAACTCGCTCGAAGTTCTGGAAGCCGTGAAGACCCTGCGGGGAAAGGGGCCCGCCGACCTGGTAACCGTGGTGGCAGAGCTGGCAGCCAACCTGCTGAGCCTTTCCGACCTTGGATGGGACATAAATAAAGCCAGACTGGAAGCGCGCCGGATGATTGACGGCGGCCTGGCCTTGGAGAAATTCCGGGAATGGATTGAAGCCCAGGGCGGAGATGCCTCATTTATTGATAACCCACAGGCGCTGGAGGCGGCGCCGGTGAGACTTCCGGTCCGGGCCGGTTCCACTGGATACGTCGGGGACCTCGATGCCCTGGCGATCGGCGAGGCGGCGCTGGCGCTCGGCGCCGGCCGATTGCGCCGGGAGGACAAAATCGACCATGCGGCCGGAATCATCCTCGGCGCCAAGATTGGCGACTTCGTTGAGCAGGATCAGGAGCTTGCCGTAATTCATTGCCGCAGTCGCGCCGCCGGGGAAGCTGTCGCGGCCCGGGTTCAGTCCGCGTTTGCCGTCGATGGCAGGCAAGCGGCGCCGCGGCCTCTGATTCTGGAATGAAAAACGCTCAACCAAATCATTTGGGAATTACGAGGGGATTGTCTCGATGACGCCGGCATTGACTTCCAAAGCATCATTTCTTGCCCTGTAGCGGGCAATTTGGTACTCTCCGAGAGTTCCCGCGAGCCTAATTACTACTGAAATACAGGTGTCTAAGCGGAGTTTCCGGCAACCTGGTCAAGCCCGGCGCCCGCGCATCATCGATAACGAGGGAGGTCTGCCATCAGCATCGAAATCATCTCCCGGCCGGTGGGGCCGCTTCAGGCCAACTTCTATCTTGCGTTTGAGACCGGATCCGGGGCCGCGGCGGTTATCGATCCGGGGGGCGATCCCGAAAAAATTCTGGCGGCGGCCTCCCGCGCCGGGGTAAAGATTAACGCCATCTTTATTTCTCATGGTCATGGAGATCATCTGGGAGCGGCGCCCGAGCTGGCAGAGGCTTCCGGCGCTCCGATTTATGGAAGCGCCGAGGTAAAGGAGATGCTCGCCGAGCCGGGACGGCATACCCTTTTTCCGGGGATGCCGGAGGTGTCGCCGGCCAGGGTGGACCGCGTGCTGTCCGGTGGCGAGAACATCGCGATTGGCGGAATGGAGGTTAGCGCGATTGCAACCCCCGGCCATTCGCGCGGCTCGCTGACTTATTTTGCCACGAGCAGCCTTTTTTGCGGCGACCTGCTTTTTCACGGCTCGGTCGGCCGCACGGATCTGCCGGGAGGATCGTTTGAAGAGCTGGCGGCGTCGGTAAAAAAGCTGATACTTGCTTATCCGCCGGAAACTGCAGTATTTCCCGGTCATGGCAACGCGACCACTCTTGGCGAGGAAAAAGAACATAATCTTTTTCTGACCGGGCTGGAATGGTAGATTGCAGGCGCCCAAAGGCACATACGACGTTTTACCGGCCGATCAACCCCTGCGGGAAAAAATATTCGACGAAGCCCGGCGTATCCTTAAAGCTGCAGGCTATGGACGCATCTCCACGCCCACCTTCGAGGATACTTCGTTATTTGAGCGCGGCGTGGGTGGGTCTTCCGACATCGTCCGCAAGGAAATGTACACATTTGAGGATAAAGGCGGCCGCAGTCTGACCCTTAAGCCTGAAGGCACCGCGCCGGTTGTGCGCGCTTATATCCAGCACGGGATGCACAAGCTGCCGCAGCCGGTGAAGCTCTGGTACTACGAACGCATGTTCCGCTTTGAACGGCCGCAGGCGGGACGCTACCGCGAGCACTATCAGCTCGGGGCAGAAGCGATCGGCTCCGGCGATCCGGCGCTCGACGCCGGGATGATCATGATGATGTCGGAGCTTTACCAGTCACTGGGCGTACCGGACGTGGAGCTGAGGCTGAGCAGCATGGGGGACGGCAATTGCCGTCCGGCTTATGTGAAGAAGCTGTCTGGCTTTCTCAAGGGCGTTTCGGATCAGCTTTGCGAAGACTGCCGCGAGCGGACCAGGCTGAACCCGCTCAGGGTTTTTGACTGCAAGCACCGAAGCTGCCAGGCGGCGCTGGCTGACGCGCCCAAATTGATTGACAATCTTTGTCAAGAATGCCAGGATCATTTTGACAGCGTCAGGAAGTTTCTGGAGCCGTTCGGCCGCTCTTACCGCCTTGATGGCACGTTGGTGCGAGGCTTTGATTATTACACCCGGACGACGTTTGAGTACGAATGCGCGCGCCTGGGGGCACAGAAGGGCATCGGCGGCGGCGGCCGCTACGATAACCTGGTTGAAGAGCTGGGCGGGCCGTCCACGCCGGCAACCGGCTTTGGCACCGGCATGGAGCGGATCGTACTGGCGCTTGAGTCAGCCGGGATCAGCGGCATACAGCCGGGGGTGGACGTCTTTGTGATCAGCTTCGGCGACGACGCTCGTCAGGAGGCGACCATTATTTTGCACCGGGTCCGCGGGTTGGGCCTGATCGCTGACACGGATTACGCCGGGCGCTCGGTCAAGGGGCAAATGAAGCAGGCGAATCGCCTGGGAGCCAGGTTTGCTGTTATTATCGGTGAGGACGAAATGACCGGAGGCCGGGCCACGTTGCGCGACATGGAAAGCGGCCGGCAGTCAGCGGTTGCCTTCGCATCCGTAGCGGAGTGGATCAAGGAACGTTTGACGTAGACCTCAGGATTATGCGCTCTCATTACTGTGGAAAATTGACAAAAGAAGACCGGGACCGCGATGTGACGCTCTGCGGCTGGGTCCACCGCCGCCGTGACCACGGCGGGCTGATCTTTATCGACCTGCGGGATGTCAGCGGCCTGGTGCAGATCGTCTTCGATCCGGAGCGCTCGGGCGAGGTTCATAAAACTGGTCACACCCTCCGGCCGGAAGACGTCATCATGGCCAAAGGGGGTGTGGCGCTCCGTTCGACGGAGACTGTAAATCCGGATTTAGCCACAGGTGAGATTGAGGTAAACGTCACCGGCATTGAGATTCTCAACCGGTCTCAGACGCCTCCATTTGGCGTCGAAGAGCGCGGCGAGGTTGATGAGATTCTCAGGCTGAAATACCGCTACATCGATCTGCGCCGCGATGATATGAAGGACAATCTGCTTCGGCGCCACCGGATAACGCGCATTCTCCGGAAATTTCTCGACAGCCATGAGTTTATCGAGGTGGAGACGCCCGTTCTCACCAAGAGCACACCTGAGGGCGCCCGTGATTTTCTGGTGCCGGCGCGGCTGCAGCCGAAGAAGTTTTACGCCTTGCCGCAGTCTCCGCAGCTGTTTAAGCAGCTGCTGATGATTTCGGGCATCGACCGCTACTACCAGTTTGCCCACGCTTTCCGCGATGAGGACCTGCGCGCGGACCGGCAGCCGGAGCACACCCAGGTTGATCTGGAGGTGTCGTTCATGACCGAGGACGGGATCATGAGCCTGCTGGAAGAGATGATTGCCGGCCTCTTCGGCGAGGTGGCGGAAGTCAATTTGAAGCTGCCCTTCCCTCGCCTGACCCACGAAGAGGCGATGCTCCGCTACGGTTCCGACAAGCCGGATCTGCGCTTCGAGCTGCCGGTCGTGGAAGTTTCACATATTTTCAAGGTAACCGAATTTGCCGTCTTTGCCCGCGCGGTGGAAAACGGTGGTGTGGTCCGGGCCCTGCGTGTGCCCGGGGGTGCGGCGCTATCGCGCCGCGAGGTTGACGAGCTGACGGACTTCGCTATTCGCGAAGGGGCCAAGGGGCTTGCCTATCTTCACCTCCGGGAAGGTGGCCAGATAGCCTCCCCGATCGCGAAATTCCTCGCGCCGGACGAAATCCAGGCGGTGATTAAGGAAACTGGCTCCCGGGAGGGGGACCTGATTTTGTTTGTCGCCGATCTGCCCCGAATCGCGGCGCCGGTGCTGGGGGCGCTCCGGTCAAGAATCACCGCCGATTTGAAGCTGGTC
>JACWAM010000121.1 GCA_014874265.1 Thermoleophilia bacterium
ATGCTGGATGCCTCCTCCCGGCGCCGGCGCAATTAACCTCAGGATTTCCGGCACAAGAGTGGATCTTACGGCAGCAGCGCCGTAAACAGCATCCGCTCGACGAGTTCTTCGTAGCTGATCCCGGCGGCTTGAGCCTGCGCCGGCAGATCGGAGGTCTCGGTCATCCCCGGAATCGTGTTTATCTCCGTGAGCCAGGGAATTCCGTCCGCGGCGATAATAAAATCCACCCGGCTAAAACCGCGGCAGCCAAGCGCCCGGTGTACCCGCTTCGCCAGCTCCTGGACCGCAGCCGTCACCGTCGCGGGCAGCCTGGCCGGGACGATAAAGTCAGTGGCGCCGTGATTGTATTTGGCGTGAAAATCATAGAATTCAGCGCGGGGTAGCAGTTGAAGCACCGGCAAGGCCCGCAGGCCTTCTTCCGATTCCAGCAGCCCCACGGTAACCTCATCCCCGGCCACGTATTCTTCAGCAAGGACGGAGTTAAAATCACGGCAGGCGGCGAGGACCGCCTCCGCGAACGTGCGGCTGCTGTCAATCTTGTTCACGCCCAGGCTTGATCCTTCTTCGCACGGCTTGATCATCAAGGGAAATCTGAGCCGGCCGGCGGCGCCGTCAACATCAGAGAGGCTGCTGCTGCGGCCAAATACGGCGAAAGCCGGCGTGTCGATGCCATGCCACTGAGCAATCTGCTTCGTGCGCACCTTGTTCATTCCCGAGGCGCTGGCCAGCACCCCCGAACCCGTGTAAGGGATCCCCAACAGCTCCAGCAGCCCTTGGATGGCGCCGTCTTCGCCGAACCTCCCGTGGAGGGCAAGGAAAGCCACTTCAACAGCTTCCTGCTTGAGTGACTCGGCGACGCCGCGGTCCACGTCGATGCCGGTCGCGTCATACCCCAGCGCGCGAAGAGCCCGCAGGCACCCCCCGCCGGACCTGAGCGAAATCTCCCGCTCACGCGACAGCCCTCCCATCAGGACGCCGATTCGCTTGGTTTTCAGATCCGACCTGTTCACTAACAGACTGTCCCCGCAGGTTATTTCGTGCCGAGGCCGAGCGAATCCGTCGAATCCGCTTTTCAGCCGGCCGCGGCGGGCGCACATGCCGGGCAGGCTTAAAACCAGCCTCAAAAGGTGGATGTCATTATATCCCACTTTCGCGCCGCCCGGTCTTCAGCGGGAAGAATTTTGTATTATATTTTTAATGCCGGCAACACCCCTGTCTCATTCTCTTGACCGAGCCTTCACCGGAGTGAAAATTAGGCTGAAGAAAAACATCTGGTTGCGTCACGCCGCCCGGGTTGTGCTGGTTGGCATGGCAATTTTTTTGGTGGGCATGCTGCTCAGGCGGGAGATCGACCGGGGCTGGGCCGACATTTTTTCGATCGGGCGTGGCAAGCTGGACCTTTTGCCGCTAGCCGCAGCCGTCTTTCTGCTCGGTGCCACCTACGGCAAGATGGGCTTGCGGCTGGCGGCGCAGGGCATTCTGGTGGCCGTTGTCTTCCTTTACCTGGGAAGCACAATTCACCGGGATTGGGGACAGATAACCAAGCACCCGTGGAACTTTAGCCCGTTCTGGGTGGCAGCCTGGCTGCTGCTCATGTTTAGCCTGTATCTTTGCTACGCTAACGGCTGGCTCCTGATCCTGAAACGATTCGGCCACTCGGTCCCCCGCTTGCCGGGCTCTTATATCTGGGGCAAGTCACTGCTGGCCAGGTATGTGCCGGGTAACATGCTGATGGTGGTCGGCCGCGTCATCATGATTGAGCGGTTCGGCGTTCCCAAACGCGTCTCGCTCGCGAGTGTTATTTACGAGCAGGCGCTGATGGCCGCTTCGGCCGCGACCGTCGTCTCCATCGCCCTGCCACTCTGGCCCGACCTGCGGGCCATTTCACCATTTATCTGGCTGGTCTTGCTGATCCCGCCCCTGGCGATCACCGGGCTCCATCCGTCTTTTCTTGGCAGGGTCGGCAACTTCGCCTTAAAAAAAATCGGCAGGGAGCCGATTCAGGATTTCCTGTCTTTCAAGGCCGTGCTCGTTTTCATCGGATATTATTGCACCACTTGGACGATCGCTGGCCTCGGGCTCTTTTCCCTGGTGAACGCCGTAACCACGGTTGGCTTCGTCAACCTGCCCCTCGTCGTCGCCAGCGTACCGCTAGCCTGGCTCGTGGCCATGATGGTCTTTATCTCTCCCAGTGGACTGGGCGTCAGGGAGGGCGTATATGCCTACACGCTGGGATTTGCGTTTAATCACGAGACAGGCGTCGCCTCCGCGTTTGCCATCCTCGCCCGTTTCTGGCAAACGATGATGGAGATTTTTTTCGTCCTGACGATCATGACCGTGACAAAGAAACTGCACCCTAAAAGTGGCGAGGCCAGGCAACCGGGAGAAGCGGCGGATGCCCCTGAAGAGGAAGCCTTCACTGGAGAAACTTGACGCATGTGATGCATGGTTGTGCCTGGCTAAATGCGGCTATGTTATAATTTGAAGTGAAAAATGAGCAGGGCCGCCAGACGGCCATGTTTCACGGAGGAACCAAGGAATGTTTTTTTATCCATTTTATAACCCCATTTTTTTTACCAGCATGCTGCTGCTGATCCCTGGCGTGGTCGCGGCCGCCTATGCACAGCACAAGATTAAGAGCACTTACGGGAAGTTTGCTCAGGTTCAGGCCGCGAGCGGCCTCACCGGGGCTCAGGCAAGCCGTCAACTGCTGAATCAGGCCGGCTTGTCTGACGTCTCTATCGAAGAAATCGCCGGCAATCTGACCGACAATTATGATCCCCGCGCGCGCGTCCTCCGGCTAAGCCAAGGCGTGGCCCGCGGCCGCTCGCTGGCGGCTCTGGGAGTGGCGGCCCATGAGACCGGGCATGCGCTCCAGGACGCCGGCCACTACCTTCCCATGCGGATCCGTTCGGCACTGGTTCCGGCGGCAAACTTTGGCTCCAGCTTCGGATGGATGATTTTCCTGATGGGCCTTTTCATCAGCAGTTTCCGGCCGCTGATGACCGTCGGCATTGTCGTCTTTACCGCAGCGGTAATCTTCCAGATCGTAACCCTGCCAGTCGAGCTCGATGCTTCATCGCGGGCGATGAAGCTGCTGCAAACCAACGGCATCGTCGCGGGCGCGGAGGCGGACGGGGCGCGCCAGGTGCTCCGGGCGGCGGCGCTCACGTATGTCGCAGCGGCCCTGATGTCGATCCTGATGCTGGTGCGAATGATCGTCATGAGCCGGGAATAATCCAGCGCAAGAAACAGTCATTCGAGGCGCGCCGCAGGCGCGCCTTTTTTTTGCCTCTCGCCTGGCTTGGGCAAGACATTGGCAAACCCTCCGACTTGCTCGAAAGTTCCAGGAATGGATGGGGCCGCAGCGCCTTAGGAGCGCTCGTGTTGTATAATTGCCGGGTTATTTAACCGGCAATCCGATGCCGGTATCTAGCCTTAAGCGGGATAAATCCATGAAAGTTCTGATCACCGGGATTACCGGATTTGCGGGCAGCCATCTGGCCAGGTATCTTCTTAGCCAGAACGGCGTCGAGGTAGCCGGCATCGATCTGCAAATGCCGGCGGAGCCAGATGAAGCTGAGCTGGCTCCGTTAACGCGCTGCTGCAATCTGGCCGATACGCGCGCCTTGCTTGAGATTCTGAAGAGGGAAGCTCCCGACGCTATCGTCCATCTGGCGGCCCGCACCCAGGTGGCCGGCGCCTGGGAAGACGCGGGCGCAATCATGGAAGCCAACATAGTCTGCACCCAGTCGCTAATGCAGGCGGTTCACGAGGCCGCTCCGGGGGCGCGCGTGCTCCTGATCAGCTCCAGCGAGGTTTACGGCAAGGTTCCCGCCGGCCAGATGCCGATCACGGAAGAGCATCCGTTCCGGCCCAACAATCCCTACTCGGTGAGCAAAGCGGCACAGGAGTTCATCGGCTTGCAATACTTTTATGCGTTCGGCGCGCCGGTTATCATCGCGCGGCCGTTCAATCACATTGGTCCCGGGCAGAAGGGAAATTTCGTGGTCCCCGCTTTCGCCGGCCAGATCGTGGCGATCGAGAACGGGCTTCGGGAACCGGTGATCAGGGTTGGCAACCTTGATTCCCGGCGAGACTTTACCGATGTCAGGGACATCGTCCGCGCTTACTGGCTGCTTTTGACAGAAGGCCAGCCGGGACAGGTTTACAATATTGCCTCCGGCAGAGTTCACCGGATCAAGGAGATACTTGACAAGTTAATTGAGCTTGCCCGGATCAAACCCCGCATCGAGAATGTTCCCGAGTTGATGCGGCCATCGGACACACCGGTTGTCATCGGAGACGCAACCAAACTTAAATCTTTGGGTCAATGGGAAGCATCGGTGCCGCTGGCGGACAGCCTTGCTGATGCGCTCGATTTCTGGCGGCGGCAAACACAGGGAAACACCGGCTTAACGTAGCCGGTGCTTGCCGCCGGCATTATCAAAGGAAGAAGGCATGCAAAAAACCGCACTCATCACCGGCATCACGGGGCAGGATGGCTCCTACCTGGCGGAATTCCTGCTGGATAAAGGCTATCGCGTCTTCGGCATGGTCCGGCGCGCCAGCACGGAAAATTTTGAGCGCATCGAGCACATCCGGGACCAGGTCACTCTGATCCAGGCTGATCTGCTGGACCAGATGTCGCTGATTACCGCCATCAGCGAATCCCAGCCGGATGAAGTTTACAACCTGGCGGCGCAGAGTTTTGTGCCCACCTCTTGGACAAAGCCGGTACTCACCGCCGAATTCACCGCTCTGGGAGTGACGCGGGTGCTGGAAGCGGTGCGGCTCGTCAAACCGGACGCCAAATTTTACCAGGCCTCTTCATCAGAAATGTTCGGTAAAGTCAAGGAAACGCCCCAGAATGAGAACACGTCGTTCCATCCGCGGAGTCCGTACGGGGTCGCCAAGGTCTACGGCCATTTTATTACCGTCAATTATCGCGAGAGTTACGGCTTGTTCGCCTGCTCGGGCATTCTCTTTAACCATGAGTCGCCACGGCGGGGCCTTGAATTCGTCACTCGCAAGGTCTCCTACGCCGTCGCCCGCATCAAACTCGGGCTCCGGGATAGCGTGGCGCTGGGAAACCTGGACGCCAAACGCGACTGGGGCTACGCTCTCGACTACGTCGAGATGATGTGGATGATGCTGCAGCAAGATGAGCCGGATGATTATGTGATCGCGTCTGGCGAGACCCATTCCGTTAAGGAGCTGGTTGAGGTGGCTTTCGGGCACGCCGGCCTCGACTGGCAAAAGTTCGTCAAGATCGACCCCCGTTTCGTCCGGCCGGCGGAGGTCGATCTGCTCATCGGCGACCCGGCGAAGGCCAGAAACAAGCTGGGTTGGCAACCAAAGGTTTCTTTCGAGGAACTGGTGAAAATGATGGTTGACAGCGATCTGGAGCTGGTGCAGAAACGAGAAATAATTGTTGGCTGACGCTTCCACGCCGTCGCACTGGTAGCGCCAGTGGCTTTGTTGGAAAGGGTTGATATAAGGCCAGCGTCTTCCATAGCCTTAACGGTATGCCAATTAAATTAACTATAGGGCACGTCTAATAATTTGATATTACGTTCAGTCGTTGCCTGATAGAAGATGTTTTTACCACTTGACTTGCAGCTTTTGTTCTATTTTCCGTGATCAACCGCGGCTTTCCGGCCCCAA
>JACWAM010000122.1 GCA_014874265.1 Thermoleophilia bacterium
AAAGTGACGGTAAATTATAAGTTGTGCCCTTTGCAGTTGCAAGTTAAAACGTAAAAAAACAGATGCTGGATACTGGATTTTGGATAAAACAAAACCTTTTTACATCGAACACCCGGGCTCGCTCCAGGTTTTCCCTTTGGACAGGTTCCGCGAGCACATGGCGCCGGATCGTAATAGCCGGGTTATCGGCAGGGATTGACAGGTTATAAAGAAAGCATGCTCCGCTGGCAAATTGGGCGCAGCCGAACTGGATAATCAACAGGCCAAGGAGGCCAGCGGTATATTTTTGATATGCGGCTAGATATTGACAGGAAGAGTCACCGTGAAGCGGGACCCTTTCCCGGGGGACGAACTGAAGGTGATGTCCCCTCCCATAGCCTGGGCCAGCTCGCGGGAGATGGAGAGGCCAAGCCCGAGGCCGGCCACTTTCCGCTCGGCGCCGTTCGTTGACCGGTAAAATCGGTCGAAAACATGCGGCAGGTCGGCCGGATCGATGCCGCTGCCGGTGTCACTGATATCGAAATTAACCCGCTCGCCGACCTGGCGCGCGGCGATGTCCACCCGGCCGCCGGCGGGTGTGTGGGATAGCGCGTTATGGACCAGGTTTGACAGAATCTGGCGCAGCCGGTCCGGATCCGTGTTCATCTTTAACGTTGCGGCGGTAGCGGTAGCCGATAGCGTCACACCCAGCTTGCCGGCCTCATGACTGAAACCGGCGGTCACTTCGTCAATCAGTTCTCCTAGCGGCACCAGAGCGTTTCTGAGCTCGAACTGGCGGGCGTCAAATTTTGCCAGGCTGAGGAGATCCTCGATCAGGCGCCCAAGCCGCCTGGTCTCGGAGCTGACCACTTTCAGCGACGCCGCCACGGTCTGCGGATCATCGGCAACCCCTTCCCTCAGCGCCTGAGTGTGCCCGGCAATGGCGGTAAGCGGGGTCCGAAGCTCGTGGCTGACATTGATGACAAACTGCCGCTGCTGTTCCTGTGATTTTTGCACTTCGTCGCTCATGTAGCGGAAAGCATCCGCCAGCTTGCCGATCTCATCCTGCGACCTGACCGCAAGCTCGCTGGAGAAATCACCGGCGGCGACAGCGGTTGCCGCCTGAGTGATCTCATGCAGCGGCCGCGATAGCCGCCGGGCCAGCAGGAATGCGAGCAGCATCGATACCACCAGTGACACCGCCGCCGAGATCAGAAACCAGCCCACCAGCGGCCGCCAGGACTGCAGCTGGCTGATCGGCTCAGCCAGCACCACCGCGCCGGCCGGCTCTCCCCCGGCGTTGAAGGCGTGTGCGACCACCAGCGTCTCGCGGTTGAAACCGGGCAGCTTGACCTGCTGCACGGTAGTTTTACCGCCAATCAGCTGCCCCCAGTTAATGGGCACGTGGCGGTTGAGTTGGGCCAGGTCGCCGTTCACGCCGCCAGGAAGCTTGTTGATCGCCTGTACCCGGTACGGAACAATGATCGCCCTGATGCCATACATCCGCTCCAAATCAACACTGTAACGGCGCTGTGGCAACCCTTCCGATTCGACCTGCCCCGCCAGTGTTTCCGCTTGCGACTGCAGGTCGGAAATAGTTCTGTTTTTTAAATAATGCTGGACCAGTCCGGCTGATAAGAAAGCAGAGATCAACAGCGAGAACATGATCGCTACCACAAAATAGATCGCCAGGCGGCCTTTTAAACTTTTGGAAAAGCTGAACATAATTTTTTCGTTTAATGTTTATCTTTTAACGTCAACGGATGTAAACAAGAATAAGTTCTATATCAACGGCTTGGCCAGAATGTTTAGTTAAGTTGCGTGAAAGGGCTTTTTTCGGTTAAACGTAAACATGTAACGCGAAACGTTTTATTTAAGTTTGTATCCGACTCCCCAGACTGTTTCGATCTCGCCGGCCTCTCCCAGCTTCTTGCGGACCTGGTTGATATGGACATCAACCGTGCGGGTATCGCCCAGGAAGTCGTAGCCCCAAACATGCTCGAGAAGCTGCTGCCGGGACAGCGCCAGCCCCCGGTTGAGCATCAAATAATGGAGGAGGTCAAATTCCTTGGCCGTCACCTGCACCGGCTCGCCTCCCACGGAAACTTCATGGCGATCCGGATCGAGCACGACCTCACCTGCCGACAGCGGCCCCGCTTCAGCCGCCTGCGCGCTCATCTGAGCGCGGCGGAGCACCGATTTGACGCGCGCCACCAGCTCACGCGGATCAAATGGCTTGGTGACATAATCATCCGCGCCAAGCTCCAGACCCACGACCTTATCAGTGGCGGCATCCCGGGCGGTGAGCATGATGATCGGCACATCGGAATCGTGACGGATGCGGCGGCAGACCTCAAATCCATCCATATCCGGCAGCATCAGGTCCAGAATGATCACCTGCGGCGAGTGCTGGGAGGCCAGCTTCAGACCGGAGGCGCCGTCCGTCGCCATGTCAACCTCAAAGCCTTCCTTACGCAGGAACATCGCCACAAATGAAGCAATGCTTTCTTCATCCTCTATTAGCAATACGAGTTTATTACTCATTGGAAAAGTTTCCTCTGTCTATGCCAAAAGAATAACAAAATATTAAAGTAAATAGAATGAGAGCGGCGGCCGCCGCCGCTCAAAATACCATTTGTCTCTTTTCGATGTAGCCTGAAAAGGCTCCTGGATCGAACCGGCGCTAAGTTCCCTGGCCTCCGGCAGGTGGCTGCTGAGCGTTGCCAGCCGCTGCAGGCTTCGAAGGCTTCGCCGGCAGGTTATACATAATGCCCCGGACCTGGCCGTTCGGTCCCATCGCCACACCGATCCGCTCGCCATTGGTAATGGGCGGGATTTTCACCTGCTTGTCGCCGCTGGCGGTATGGACCGTCACCGTGTCGCCGTTGACCGCCGTAACCTGGCCAACGACGCGCTGGCCGCGGCCTCCCGGCCTGCCGATCACGACAACTCCGGCCGTCAGGTTATTTTTGTCTACCGGCCGCTTGAGAAGAATTCCTACCGTCTCGCCCGGCTTGACATCGGCGAGCGTCGCCTTGCCGCCAGCCTTGAGATATTTTGTCTGATCATCAACGTTGACCGACTTGTCGCCGTTCTTGCGGGTCTTGACCGTGATCGTGTTGTTCTCCACCTTGACCACCTGGCCGGCAATCATGGGGCCGCGCTTTCCCCGGTTGATGAACCTCGGCCCTTGCTGACCCGCTCCGCCCGGCGTGGTGGCCGTAGTGCTGCCGCCGGACTGGGCTACCGCGTAGCCGATGCCGACGACCAGCACCATCGCCGCCGCCAGCGCCGCTACCAGAGCGATCTTGTGCTTTACTTTCAAATCAACACCTCCTTGCCGGGAATCCATCTTAAAAAAGATATCCTGCCGCGGCCTGCGGCGAATGTCCTTTTAAGATGGATCCAGGTTTTATTGCATCATCATTGTCTGCTTTTAAGGTAATAACGGCGTTAAGCAGGTGTAAGAAGATTGTAAAAAATGCAGTCGAGTCCACGCGGATAAATGAGGCGGACCCGAGAGTCCGCCTCTTGCCCTATCTATTTAGAATGCCGGGTCGTCACTTGCTCTGGCGGCTGCCGGCAGAGTCTGACTAACCCGCGGGAGCGGCAGATCCGCTTCCGCTGGAGCTGGCGCTGGATCCAAACAAGCTACCCAGTCCCAGCGACTTGATAAAGTTATTTAGATCCTGGATATTTCCCTGCGGCTTGGTGATGTTGAAGTTCTCATTTTGATGCGACAGTGTGACCGACACTTTCAGCTCCACCGAGGTGAGGGCGTTCAGCGTCTTGGCGCCGCTGCTTAAGGAGCCGCCCAGCATGCTTAAGAGACTGGCAGCCGCTTTGGGATCGAGCTTGAGATCCAGCTTCGCTTGCTGAATGCTGTTGCCGCTGGCGATCCAGAAGTCAACGCTTCCTGATTTAAAGACGGTGCCGATCTGGCTCTTGGCGGCTTCGATACCGCCGGCGATCGCGCCGTTGCCGCAACCACGGGCCGTGCTGGCAACCTGGGTCAGCAGCGATCCGAAATCAATGTCTCCCGTATAATGATGGGTACTGGTGCCGTTGATTGTTACGGTCCCCGTGTCCTTCAGGTTCTTCAGCACCTTGTCCGCCCCGAACTTGCTCGTATCCTTGAAAGCATTGGTGAAACATCCCTGAAGAGCCGCGGTCGTTGACGTTTGCGTGCTCATGGCTGTCGTTGATGCCGTGGTGCCGGCAGATGTCGAGGTGGAACCCGACGTCGTCGTCGAATAACCCAAACTGCCGGAAGAAGACAGCAGGGCTCCCGAACTGGTCTGGTACCAGTTGCCGCCAATACTCACAAATAAATCATGGCCGATGGAAACGAATGGCAGATTGCCCAGAGCGCTCTCAATCGTGGCGAGGGCCTGCATCTGCTGCGTGTTCAGATTTTTTGACTTGGTCTGAATGCTGAGGATCTGGCTGATCCCGCCGATCTTGAGGGTTCCCTGCGCCTGTGGATTTTTAGGATCTTTGCCATTGACATCGGCGGAGGCGCCAATCGTTAGGTTTAGTGGCAGCAAATCCTTGTACTGCGCTCCGATGGCCGAACCATTTCCGTTGACAGCAAGTGAAACATTGAGGTCAACGTGGGCTGATTTGACATTGCTCAGGTTTTTAACACCATCATTAATTGCCGTCGCCGGAGTGGTGCCGCTGCCGCACCCGGCCCCCACTGCAAACACGGCAACTGCAGATAAAACTGCCGCAAGCAATACTGCTGACTTTTTCTTCATTGCCCGACCTTTCCTCGACTGATTAATTATTTTTTTTCAGGCTTTTTACATTCCCCTAATCTATGGAAAAACCTTGATGTTAATGTTGCTTTGACAGAATCCGCTTACGATTCCCTCCTAACTGGGATAAAATTCTCCGGTGATCAGTAACGCCCGGCACGTGCCCGCTCGGCAGTCTTCTTAAAAATCTGACACAAAGGCCTTTAGTTGAAAATCCTCCAGGTAGTTCGCCAATATTTACCCAGCACCGGCGGGATGGAAACGTATGTTTCCAGCCTCTGCCGCGAACTGAAAAAGCTCGGTTACGAAACCGATGTCGCCACGCTGGATTACCTGTTCAAGATTAACCGGCGGCTGCCGGCGTTTGAGCGTATCGAGGGTACGGATGTCTACCGGCTGCCCTCCCTGGGAAATCCGCGCTACTTTATTGCTCCGGGACTGCTAAGGCTGCTGCCACGCTACGATCTGGTCCACGTTCACGGTGTAGATTTCTTCATCGAGCTACTCGGCGCGTTGCGAAAAATTCACGGCACCCCGATCGTGCTTTCGACCCATGGCGGTTTTTTCCACACCGACTGGCATTCTTCCTTCAAAAAGATCTATTTCCAGACTGTCACGCGGACGGCGCTCACGGGGGTCGACCGCGTCATCGCCTGCAGCAAGCGGGACGAGGAGGCATTTTCCCCGGTGGCGCATCGGCTCTGCCTGATCGAGAACGGAATTGATTTCAATGTCTTTGCCGCGGTAAAAAAGGAAGCCGGTGCTGGCGGGCCGCCAAATGATTCACTGCTGTTTGTAGGCAGGATCTCCAAGAACAAGCGTGTGGACCGGCTGATCGAGACACTGGCGCACGTGCGGGAAACCCGGCCCGGCGCCACTCTCACCGTGGTCGGGCCCGATTGGGAAGGACTGCAGGCGAGCCTGGAGGAGCTGACCGGCAGACTTGGACTTAAGAGCGCGGTGACGTTCACCGGAGCGCTGCCCCAGGAAGAGTTGTTTAAAAGGCTGGGGGAGGCGGGCCTGTTTGTTTCCGCTTCGGAGTACGAGGCGTTCGGGCTCTCAGCGGTGGAAGCGATGGCCACGGGAACGGTCCCCGTACTTAACGACATCGAGGCGTTCCGGGAATTTGTCACAAACGGAGAAAATGGTTTTTTAACTGGTTTCGGAAACCCGCCGCGTGCGGCCAGAACAATTTGTGACACGCTCAGCATGCCGGCGGCGCGCCTGACGGAGATCGGCGGCCGCGCCCGGGACAGCGCTTCCCTCTATGACTGGGGACAAACGGCAGAAGCCATTATCAATGTCTACGAACAGGTATTAAGGGAGGGCTCCGATCGCGGCCGGCGGCAGGTCGATAGAAAATTCTCGCCGGGAAGAAATCAACTGCAATCTGGTTTTGCCGCCTCCGGTCCACCGGAGCCCGATGGCAGCCTGCCATCGGTGGACATCCTCGGGCTCAGAATCGACAACACCGATATTAATGCGGCGCTACAACGGGTTGCGAAGATGATGGAAACGCCGGGCTGCAAGCTGGTGGTGACGGTGAACCCGGAGCACGTAATGCTGTCTCAAAACAACGGCCAGCTTAAAAATATTATCAACGGCAGCGAGCTCAACGTGCCGGACGGCACCGGTATCGTCTGGGCGTCGCGGCTGCTGGGGCAGCCGCTGCCGCGGCGGATTACCGGCGCTGGGCTGCTGCCCCGGATTTGCGGCTTGTGCGCCGAAAAAGGCGCCGGCATCTTCCTGTTGGGCGGCGGACCTGGCGTCGCCAAACGGGCAGCCTCCAACCTCGAACGGATGTTTCCGGGGCTGGCCGTCAGCACCAGCGGCAATGATCCCGGCCGGGAGATCGACCCCGAAACCGTCAAGGAGATCAACAATTCGGGCGCCGCCATCCTTGCCGTCGCCTTTGGCAGCCCCAAGGAAAACTTCTGGATCGAGCGCAACCGCGGCCGGCTCACCGGCGTCAGGGTTGCCATCGGCGTCGGGGGCGCGCTTGACTTCATCTCCGGCGAGGTCCCCCGGGCGCCGCTGGCGCTCCGCCGCGCCGGCCTGGAATGGCTCTACCGCCTGTGGCTTGAGCCGAGCCGCTACCGGCGGATGACGGCGCTGCCAAAGTTTGGCTGGCAAGTAGTCCAGGCACGGAAAAGAAACAAGTATATAGGCTGAATTTTCTTAGCGGACGCAGCGGCTTGCGCAAACGCGATGGAAACCGGAAAAACCGTCAGGGACTGGCGCCAAAACCGGGGGCTTGTATTTCAAGCTAATGGAATAATGCAGCAACGGATTTTATAGGCTATCCCTGGTCGCCCTCCTATTGCGCAACACCACCCCTCGCCGCTTCATGCCGGGCATCGCCGGCTGCGGCTGGGCCCCTATGCTGACAGCGTATTTTACGGTAGCGTCCCTTTGCGCCTCTGACCCCGGGGGAATCCAGCCAGATAACGTTGCCCGCAGAGACGGTATAGGAACAGGCTTTCGCCTGGCGATGGGGATTGAGTCCGGCCTCTATGTCAAATATTATTTCCCGCCGGGCTAACCAAACACCGTCCCCGAGCGAACTGGATGTTTAGAAAAATGTTCATGGTTTTTTCATGAAAAAGAAATAGACTGAAACCATGCGGATACTCCTCGTTGAAGACAACCGTAAGCTGGCCGGTTACATCAAGAAAGCGCTCAAGAAGGAAAGTTATGCCGTGGATTGCGTTTACGACGGCGGCAGCGGTGAGGAGAGGGCGGCCGCCGGCGAGTACGACCTCGTCATCCTGGACATCATGCTGCCGGTGAAGGACGGATTCCACGTATGCCGCGATCTGCGGGAAAGGAATTTCAACATGCCGATACTGCTGCTCACGGCCAGAAGCGATCTCGAGGACAGGGTGGAAGGCCTGGACTGCGGCGCGGATGATTACCTGGTCAAGCCTTTTGAGTTGAAGGAACTGCTGGCGCGCCTCCGCGCCCTGCTGCGGC
>JACWAM010000123.1 GCA_014874265.1 Thermoleophilia bacterium
GCAATCTTCCTCCGTTTTGTACATCTCCATAAATTCCATGAGTGTCTTGGGGCCGATCATGAGATACCTCCTGTTTTTGTTTACTAACAGAAGATATCAGCCGGTTCGGACGGAACCTGAACGAGTTGTATGATCAGTTAAACATAAATTCCGTCTTGGCTATTTGAGTTGGTAGTATTGCCCGAGATGGTATTGTCGGAGCCTTCAACATCAATTCCATCCCAGCTATTTGAGCTTGTTGTGTTTCCAGACAAGATGTTGCTATTGGACAGTATGCTGCCGCTGGAGTTGAGACTAATTCCATAGCTAAAATGCTGAACCGTCAGGTTTTTGATTGTGACGCCAGTTCTGCCTGACCCGTAAACTCCATTTGTATTGGATGTATTGCTTCCGGTCAGGGTATGAGCACCCCCGTCAAGGATTATCCCATCGCTGTCAACATGTATTCCATCTACTCCATTTACGGTTATGTCAGTATTTAGCGTACAGGTTGAGACGGCGCTATCCCAGGTGCCGATGGAGGCGCAGTCGCCGCCGCTGGGGGCGCTGATATAATAAGTCGTATTTGAGTTGAGGCTAGTGGAAGCAAGAGAGGGATAGATCGGCAGTAATGTCAGTGCTGTGCCGATAACGATAAAAGTTAAAACCAAACGAAATCGGTGAACCATGCGAAAGAAAAAGCGAAGCCTGACCAGCAGCGGTTTGCCCATGACCCCCCCATACTCAAGTAAGTTAGAATTCAACTGCCTGGCAAAATTCCTGTTACTTTTTGAAGCAGAAGAACAGTATCACTGACAAATAAATTCGTCAAGACATGGTTATGCAAAGTAATTAAATTATGTAGGTTTTAAAACAAGGGGGAAACAACGGCAGGCCGCCCCTCTGGGCTTAAACCCAGGCTTTCAGTTGACTAGGAGTCAAGCCTTGGCAGTTTTCGCCTTGGCCTTGGCCTTGCCCTTGACCCGGACCGGCTGAGGTCGGTAGCGCTTTTCCCGCTCCTTCCACATCGTCAGCAGCGGCGCGGCGACGAAGATTGACGAGTAGGCTCCGGAGGTGATGCCCACCAGCAGCGCGAAGGCGAAATCCTTGAGCGTCTCGCCCCCAAAGACCAGCAGGCAGACCACCGGCAGCAGCGTCAGCAGCGAAGTGATAATTGACCGGGTCATGACCTCCCAGATGGAGCTGTTCACCATCTGGCCGTAAGCGCCGCGCCTGGCCTTGGGAGAATTCTCCCGGATGCGGTCAAAGACAATGATAGTGTCATAGAGGGAGTAACCGAGAATGGTCAGCACCGCGGCCACGGTGGCCGTGGTTACTTCCCGCCCCACAATCGAGTAGACGCCGACCGTGACGAGCAGATCGTGAATAAGGGCGACGAGCGTCGCCACCGCCGATTTGTACTCAAACCGGAAGGAGACGTAGACAATGATGATTACCCATGCCAGAATCACCGCCTCCAGCATGGAGGTTGCCACCTGGCGGCCAAAGGTAGGGCCGACATCGTTCCATGACGCAGGCTCCGCCAGATGGAACCTGGCGTTGAGCGCGTTGTCGACGGCATCCTCCTGACTCGTCTGCAAGGAAGGAAGCGTCACCTGATAGTATCCGCCACTAATTGTTTGCACCACCGCACTGGGATATCCGGCGCTTCCGATGACGCTGCGCACCTGGTTCACATTTGCCTTCTGGCTAAACTTCGCGGTCAAACGGCTGCCGCCTTTGAAATCGATGCTGAGGTTGAGGCCGCGGGTGGCGAGGCTGATGAGTCCGGTGATGATGATGATTCCGGAAAGGGCAAACCACCAGTACTTCCGGCCCATGAAGTCGAAGCGCAGTTTCTCGATCATGCCTCCGCCTCCGCTTTCCTTGTCTTGATGCCCATCAACGCGGGGCTGTTAAATATTCTCATGTTTGCCAGCAGTCCCAGCATCGCCCGCGTGGCGACGATGGCTGTGAACATGCTGATGACAACACCAATAATCAGCGTCAGCGCAAATCCCTTGACGCCGGCGGTCGCCAGGCTAAAGATGATCAGGGCGGTGATGATGGTGACGGCGTTGGCATCGAGGATCGTCTTGAACCCCTTCGAATAGCCGGAGTTAACCGCGGAGCGGATGGTCTTGCCAAGACGCACCTCTTCCTTGATCCGCTCAAAAATGACCACGTTGGCGTCCGCCGCCACGCCGACGGTGAGGACCATGCCCGCGATGCCGGGCAGCGTCAGCGTTGCCGGGTGCCATGGGTTGGTCAGCGCCGCATAGAACATGATTCCGTAAATAATCAGCGCCAGATCAGCGACAACCCCGAGCAGGCGGTAATAAAAAATGAGAAAGGCCATCACGATCGCCAGCCCGACCGCGCCGGCGATGAGGCCCTGGCGCAGCGAGGCTGCCCCGAGGGTGGCGCTGACTTCCTGTTTTTGAATCGTCTGGAGCGTCACCGGGAGAGCGCCGGTTTGCAGCACCAGCACGGTATTCTGGACTTCCTGCAGAGACATGTTGCCGGTAATCTCCGCCTGCCCTCCGGTAATCTTGTCCTTCACGGTCGGCGCCGATTCCACCTCGCCGTCCAGAACGATCGCCATCTGCTGCGTCTGGCCGGTAATGGCTCCCTCGGTTGCCAGTTTGTCCGTTACGTCCGCGAACTGCTGGGCTCCCTTGCTGTTAAAGCTCATATTTACCTGGGGCCGGTTAAAGCTGTCATAGCCAACAGAAGCGTTATCAAGAGCACCGCCTGTCATCAGCGGCGTCTTATCAACCACGACCGGAGTTTCCTCTTCCTTGCCGTTCTTTTTCTGGATGTTGCCGTTGCTGTCCCGAACCGGCTGGAAGAGCAGCTGCTTGTCGGCCGGAATTTTGTCAGGCGTGAGCGTCCCCGCCAGGACCTGCGAGGTCAGGTTCAGGTCTACCCGCTGGAACGTCAGCTGCGCCGTCTTGCCGATCAATGCCAGCGCCTGAGCCTGATTCTTCACGCCCGGCAGGGCAACTGAAATTTCGTTCTTGCCTTCCGTGCTGATCGAAGGCTCAGAAATTCCCAGTTTGTCAACCCGGTTGCGGATGACCATCTCGGCCTGGTTCATCTGATCGCTGGTCACGTTGCCCTTGGCCTGGAGGGTTACCTCCAGCCCGCCCTGCAGATCGAGACCGAGCTTGGTTTTCTTGGCGGGAGGATAAATAATGAAAACAGAGACGCCCAACAGGACGACCATGATCCCGAGTATGAAAAGATTTCTTTTCTTATCGCTCAAATTTTACCTGCATAGACCCCAAAAAACAGGCCCCCGTTAGTGGCCCTAAAGAAAGCATAGGCCAAAACACGCGGGGAGTCAAAAGCTTCCCGCCGGCTTCCCGCCGCGAACGGAGACTCTATCGGCCCAAACCAGAAGGTGCTCAAGTCGCTTCAACAGCTTCCAGCTCCCGGTTTTACCGTATGGCTTCCTAAGCGTCTGCTTCCGGCTCCTCTGGTTCGGCCTCGGCCGCCACCTCCCGCCGGGAAATCGATCCGCGCGAGAGCTTGACCTCCGTCTTCCTGGCAATCTCCAGGGTCACGTAATCGTCCTTAACCTGCTTGATCGTACCGTAAATCCCTCCGGCGGTCACGACGGTATCGCCTTTGTTAAGATCCTGCACCAGACGGTCGTGCTCTTTTCGCTGCTTCTGGCTCGGCCGGATGAGCAGCAGATAAAAAACAATGATGAAAAGCACGAAAATTCCCATCGTCAAAATGCCGCCGCTGAGGCCGCTGCTTGACTGTGCCAGCACATAAGGACTTGTGAAGATCAAGGGGGCTCCTTTCCCTAGCAATTTTGTTTGAGTCTAGTGTTTAAACCGATCAATCGATTGTTAAACGGGTTTCGTATTCCTTTTTAAACCGCGCGAAGCGACCGGCGACGATTGCCTGCCTGGCGGCACGAGTCAAGTCTAGCAGAAACGTGACATTGTGGAGAGAAAGCAGGTGCAGCCCCAGGATCTCCTTCTGGGTAACCAGATGGCGGATGTACGCGCGGCTGAAACTGCGGCAGGCGTAACAGCCGCAGCCCGGATCAAGCGGCGCTTCTTCCCGGGCGAAGGCGGCGTTGCGCAGGTTTAGCCGCCCTTCCCGCGTGAAGGCGCCGCCGTTGCGCGCCACCCGGGTGGGGAGCACGCAGTCAAACATGTCGATCCCGGCCTCGATCGCCTCGAGGATACCGGCCGGATCGCCCAGCCCCATGAAGTAGCGCGGCTTGCCCGCCGGGAGCAACTCCGCCGTGTAGCTCATCGTCTCCAGCATGGCCGGCCGTTCCTCGCCGACGCTAAGGCCGCCGAGCGCGTACCCGCCGAAGCCGGTCTCAACAGTCAGCTCGACGCTCTCACGGCGGAGCTTCAGGTCGGTGCCCCCCTGGACGATGCCCATCAGCAGTTGATCGCCGCGCCGGTGCTCCCGCCGGCAGCGGGCGGCCCATCCGGCGGTGCGGACCACGGCCTCCCGGAGGTAATCACCGCCGGCGCCGGCGGGGGGACACTCATCGAAACACATGATGATGTCGGCCCCGAGCTGTTCCTGGCTCCGAATGGCCAGCTCCGGCGTGATTAAGTGGCGGGAACCGTCGAAGACCGACCGGAATTCGACGCCGTCAGAGGAGACCCTGGCCCCCGGCCGGAGACTAAAGACCTGGAATCCACCGCTGTCGGTCAGCAGCGGCTTTTCCCAGGACATGAACCGGTGCAGGCCTCCCAGTGCCTCCACCTGCTCCGCTCCCGGCCGGAAGTACAGATGATACGCATTGGCCAGGACGATCCGGGCGCCGGCCTCCTCAAGGTCGCGCGGCGACAGCGTCTTGACGGTAGCCAGCGTGCCCACCGGCATGAAACAGGGCGTCTCGATCCGGCCATGCGGGGTCGCGAGGACCGCGGCCCGCGCCCGGCCGTCTCTCGCCTCTATGTGAAAATCAAATGTATCTCGCAATTTAAGCCTCTTAGCGGGAGAACAGCCGTTCAAGAATTACCATTCTGAATCCTGTGCTTTGTCATTCAGGGCCGGAGGCTAAGCATCTGGGCTTTTTAGAATATTGGAGCCGGCGCCAAGGATGATCCCCACAATTTGAGATCAGAACCGGCCGCCGGGTTTCAAGATTCATCAGGTCATGCTAGAATCATCGCGGATGCGACCCCTTCGTAGCAAGAAATTTTTAACCCTCCTCGCCTTCGTAGTTGCCGGACTTGGCTTCTCTACCGCCGTTCTTGCCAGCAACGGCCCGCCGCCACCCGCGAAAGCCTCCCCCCGGACCGCCTATCGCCATGTTGCTGCCGCCCCGGAACCAGTAGCAAAATCCATCCCCGCCAGCCGCAGGTTCGCCGTCATCATTGGCATTGATTACGACCATTATGACTTTGGGGCGGTCAGGTACGCGGATCATGACGCCGCCTCGGTCTACCAGATGCTAACCACAGAGATGGGTTTCCCCCGGCAGAATATCGCTTACCTGATAAACGGCCAGGCTACAGGGGCAAATATCATCAGCGCTCTCAACTGGATTTCAACCAATCCGGCCGCAGCCTCCGGCTCGGAGGTCGTCTTTTTCTATAGCGGTCACGGCCTCCGGAACGGCCCCGGTGACGGGCTTGACATACCGGGCTTTTCCCCCGGTTATGCGCTGGTGCCGTTTGATTTTTACAACTTCAACTACAAGACCGGGGCGGGCCTGATCTGGGACTGGGACGTCGCCGCCCGTCTGGGGAAGATCCACCCGGCGAAGATGTGGGTCTCTTTCGACAGCTGCTTTTCCGGTGGTTTTATCCGTCCCGGCATCGCCGGGCCCAACCGGGTCGTTACCGCTTCCAGCCAGGCCGACCAGCTTTCCAATGAGCTGCCGCAGGCCCAGCATGGCGTCTTTTCCAACTTCATGGATGACGGCGTCGCCATGGGGATATCGGTGGAGCAGGCGTATCTTGAGGCCTATCCCCGCTCCCTCCCTTACTCGCAGACGCCGCAGATCTCAGACGAATATCCCGGCGGCCTCCAGCTGGGCCCGTAGCCGTCAACCCGGCCCGGGGATTGTCAGTATCAGTCCATGAGTTGATTTGACGGGCCGTGAGGCCTCACCGGCGGCGCGGAGGGCGGCAATAAGGCAGCCCCGTCAGTCAGCCGTCAGTCCGGCCGCTTCATAGCGCCAGCATCGCGTCGCCAAAGCTGAAAAAACGGTACTCCCGCGCGACTGCCTCACGGTATAGGCGCCGGGTCTGATCGACGCCGGCAAAGGCCATCACCATCGCCAGCAGCGTCGACCTGGGCAGATGGAAATTGGTCAGCAGTCCGTCTACGGACCGGAATTTAAATCCCGGCGTGATAAACAGACCGGTCTCACCCTCAAGCGCCGCGGGCTCCGGGCCAAAGACGGTCTCCAGAACCCGCGCCGATGTGGTCCCGACAGCGATGACCCTGCCGCCACGATTTTTTGCCACCAGCGCTTGCTCGTAGGTCTCCGGCGGCACCCGGTAGTATTCACGGTGCATTTGGTGCCTGGCCAGATTCGCTTCTCCCACGGGCCGGAAGGTATCAAGCCCGATGTGAAGCGTGACGGGCGCCATCGCGGCCCCAGCCGCCTTTATGTCATTAATCAACTTTGAAGTAAAGTGCAGCCCGGCGGTGGGGGCGGCCGTCGACCCAGGCCTGGCGGCGTAAACGGTCTGGTAGCGCTCCGGATCGGTCAGCTTCTCCTTGATGTAGGGCGGCAGCGGCGTCTCGCCCACCTGTTCCAGAACGTCCGCGGTCGCCGCCTGGCTGGCGTTGGCGATTAGCCAGCGGCCTTCGCCGAGCCGGTCCTGCAAGACAAAGGGGTAGCCGGAGCCCCCGGCGGTCACAACCATTCCTGGCTTCAGGCGGGCCGAAGGTTTAACCAGCGCCTCCCAGATGCGCGCCTGCCGCCGTTTAAGCAGCAAGAGCTCTACCCGGCCGCCGGTGGGCTTGACGGCAAAGACGCGCGCCTTGATCACCCGTGAGTCGTTAAAGACGAGCAAGTCTCCCGGACCCAGGAGGCCGGGCAGCTCCGCCAGGCGCCGGTGCGCTATCCTGCCGGACTGCCGGTCGTACGCCAGCAGCCGGCTGCCATCCCGCGGAGTCAGGGGGCGCTGGGCGATAAGACGCTCGGGCAGATTGAAATCAAGCTCGTTGGTAAGCACGGCCGCAGTTTTATGAGTTCTTTTCCGGGCGGGAAGCGCGGCTCAAAGAGGCCTCCGCCTCGCTGTAGATACAGCCGCAGTACTTCTGCCGGTAAAGGCCGGCGGCGCGGGAAAGCTCGATGCTGCGCCGGTACTCCGGCCTGAGGTCGCGGCAGGCAAACTCGACGCCTGCCTCCCGGGCGGCGCGCTCGCCTTCCTGAATGACAATCTCATGTTCCTGATAGGGACTGACCAGGAGGCTGGTGCTGAAGGCGTCGAAGCCGCCGGTTGATGCCATCTGCGCGACATGCCTCAGCCGCTGGGAAATGCAAAGCCGGCAGCGATCCGGTTTGGCGTCATTTGCTGCGACCATCCGGAGCCAGGCGGCAACGTCATATTCGGGCTCGCCGGCCAGCGGCAGCCCGATCTTGCTGGCATACGCCAGCAGGGTATCGTAGCGGCGCTGATGCTCGTGATAAGGCTGAATATTCGGATTGAAGTAAACTCCGGTAACCTGGGCGCCCTCCAGCCGCCAGGCGTCAACCGTGGCGGTCGCACAGGGAGCACAGCAGATGTGAAGCAGCAGATCCATAACACGTTCGTTAAATGGTTTAAGTTGGGATTGGAGTCTCTAGTCGAGCTTAACAGACCCCGGTTTACATTTTAAGAGTCTTCGGGCTCTGGAGTGACATTCGATCTGCCGAGATTCGGGTTTTGTTTTATCCGGCATCCAGCATCGGGTTTTTGACTTTTCCCAATGGGTCCGTTACGCTCTGGTGGCTTTGAACGCCCCGGAAAAGAAACACTCCTGAACTCCTCGCGCAACAAATGGATGATCGCCGGACTGGTCGGCGTACTGGTGCTGTCGGCAGCCTTCCTGGGCTGGGCCATCTGGCATTCACGGCAGCGGCAACCGGCCGCCCCGGCAACCGTGGCCCAGACGCAGACCGGGTCGTCACCCCCACCGCCGCCCACGTACAATTGCCCGCTGGACGGCACCCCCCAGACAGACAGGAACAAGACGATGAACCGGCCCATCGTGGTTCAGATCGATAACGCGCCGGCAGCCCGTCCCCAGTCCGGCCTGAGCAAAGCCGACATCGTTTACGAGGAAATGGCGGAAGGACAGATCACCCGCTATAACGCTATTTTTGCTTGCCGCGATGTCGACACCATTGGACCGGTGCGCAGCGCCAGACTGATTGATCTGGAGCTGGTGCCGGAATATCAGGCGCTCCTGTCAAACTCGGGCGCAAGTTCCGGCACCGCCGCCGCACTGAAGGCGGCTTCAGCAGACGTCCCCAATCTCGATGACGCCACCGTCCCGTCGGCATACCGCCGCTCCAGTAACCGCTATGCCCCTCATAACCTGTATCTGAACACGGCAACATTAAGGACAGCCGCCGGAAATATGGGATTGTCCATCCAGGTTGCCATCAACGGCCCGCAGTTCAAACCTGACTCCCCGGCGCCCGCGCAGGGGCAGGTAAATAACATTCACGTCGACTATTCTCCTTACGCCGATGTCACTTTTAACTACGACGCCGGCAGCAATACCTGGCTTCGATCAGTTGATGGATCGCCCGATATGGATGCCCTCACGGGGACGCGGATCGCGCCCAAGAATGTCATCATTCAGTACGTTGACGTCACTACCAGCGATATTGTCGAGGATGAGAACGGCAACCGGGGACTGGAGTTCGCGATGACCGGCAGCGGCAAGGTCGAGATCTTCCGCGATGGTCAGGCCATCAGCGGCCATTGGCAACGGTCGGCAAAAAGTGCCGTTACAACTTATATCGACGCCAGCGGCGCCGTCATCCCCCTTGATGTGGGCCAGACCTGGATCGAGGTCGTGCCGTCAGATTTCCAGGCCAGCTGGAAGTAACAGCCTTCCCTTCCCGTACCGTCTCATGCCCTGCTTCAACCGTCATTTCGGCGGCGCCGGGGGCTAGTTTTCGTTTTCCGTTTCCGGGCTGGGAATGACCCGCGAGCGGGGTTGCCTGGCCTGACGCCGCTCAACGACCACGGCGGCGTGGTCCCGGCAGAGCCGAGACGGCCACCAGTTCCACCGGCCCAGCAGCACGGCGACCGAGGGCACCAGCAGCGTCCGGACAAAAAAGGTGTCCAGCAGAATGCCAAAAGCGATGGAAAAGCCGATCTGCTCGATCTGGGCGTTGCCGCCGCCGCTAAATCCCAGCACGGTAAATGTGCCCGCCAGAATCAGGCCGGCCGACGTGACGGTGCCGCCGGTGACGCCGACCGCCTTGGCGATTGCGTCACGCAGCGATATATGACCGTGCGCCTCCTCGCGGATGCGGCTCATCACCAGGATGTTGTAGTCCTCCCCCAGCGCCATGGAAAAGATGAACATCAGGAACGGCAGGATAAAGTTCAGGCCATCCTGCCCGCCCCAGTGGACGAAGACGATCATCGCAAATCCAAGCGAAGATATGTAGGAAAGCCCGACGGTGGCGATCAGGTACCAGGGCGCCACAAGGCTCCGGAGCATGATCGCCAGTAGCGCGGCGATGATTACCAGGACTATTGGAACGATGCGCCAGAGGTCGGACGTCGCAGCGCTGCTTACATCATACGCGGCGGCGTCCTGCCCGGCCACGCCGCTCTTGGCCGCGCCGATGCTGCCGGCAACCTTGGTCAGCTCCGTCCGCATGGCCGGCACCGCGTGCATCGCCGCATCCGATCCCGACGCGCCTGCCCGGAGCTGGCCGTAAAACTGGACGGTGCGGCCATCGGGGCTGATGTATTGCGCCGTCGAGCGGTATAGCTGGTAGAGCTGCGGAGTCAGAGCCCCGCCCGCCTTTGCCAGCAGCTTTGGATCTGGCGTGGCCGGCAGCGATCCCGGCGGTCCCAGCAGGTTATGGAGCCGGGCCAACCGGGCCGGGTTTAGCGATGCTTTGCCGCCGCCAAACGGGCCGCCGACAGCGCCGAACATGGGCGAGGCCGCCAGCTTGTTTTCCGCCGCCGCCACTGTGCTGAGATTGTTCCAGACAGGCTGATCAAACGCCATCAGCAAGCTTTCCGGATTATTGCTGGCTGCCGGAAAATGGGATGTGATTACAGCGGATCCCTGATCGGAGTCACTGCTGCCGCCCGAGGAGCTGTTATCCTGAAAGCCGGTCGTCTGCCAGCCGATGACTCCGCCCGCCAGCGCGCCAAAAAGGATAATGCCGGCGAGAAGCATGATCACCGGCCGCTGAACGATGCCGCCGGCCAGCCTGCCCCAGAGACGGTTTTTTTGCGGTTTGGACAGATTTGCGGGCCAGAAAACCGCCCGTCCCAGGACCGCCAGAAGCGCCGGCAGCAGCGTCAGCGCCGCCAGCAGCATCACCGCCAGGCCGATGGCGAGCCCCGGCCCGATCCCTTTGTAAATGCCAAACGTGGCCAGCAGCAGGCTGACCAGGGCGGCCATCACGGTGAGAGCGGAGAATGTGATCGACTCGCCGACACGGGAGACGCCCCTGATCACCGCCTCTTTGGGCGCCAGGCCGCGGCGCAACTCCTCCCGAACCCGGAAAACCAGGAAGAGCCCATAATCGGTGCCCGCCCCCAGAATCAGCACGATCAGGAGTATCTGCGTGATTTCAGACACCTGCAGGCCGAGCTTTGTCGATTCGGCGATCAATGGGCCGGCAAGCGCCAGCGAGATCCCGGCAGGAAGCAGCGTTACCAGCGGCGCCAGCAGCGACCGGTAGACAAGTAGTAACAATATGATAATGAGCAGGATGGAATAGTTCTCCGCCGAATTGCGGGAACTCTTGCTGGTAGAGTTGGCGTCCACCTGTTTGGCAAGCGATCCGGTCAGATGAAAAGAAATCCCGGCCGGCGCGGAAACCTGGGTGAAGCTGGAGCGGATGCCGGAGACGAGACTGTCGGCGCCGGACCCAAAATCAGAGTTGACGCCCACCATGATCTCATCCGCCTGGCCGTCCGGCGACAGCCCCTGGTCGCGCACCATGCTGACGCCGGGAAGTTTCCGCACCGCCTGCTCGACCTGCGCGGCTGCCTGCTGGTCGGCGGCGGTCAGGGAGCCGGCGGCGCGCGACATGACGATGGTTACGGTGGTGTTGGTCTGCTTGCCGCGGAAAGGCGCCGCCATCTGCATTGCCTGCATGCTCGGCGAATCGGCGGGCAGGAATGCTGAATTGTTGGACTGGCTGACGCTTGCCAGCGACGGCAGCGTCTTGATGACGATGGGAACCGCCGCAATCCAGGCAATGATGACCAGCCAGCGAAAGCGGACAGAGAAACGGGCAAGAGCGCTAAACATGCACGACAGATTCTTTGTGGTTACAGATCATATATGACATAACCGGCCGGCTGCGGCCGGAAACTGATTGCTTGTGCCGGTTTTTTGACTTCTATAAAAATACCTGTATGGAGCCGTAACCACAAGATTATAGAAGGCGCTTGTAAGCAATATGTAAAACCTGCCCTTGAGTCACATTTTCCGAGGTCAGATCTGCTCATGACTTGTTGGTTTCTTGTTGACTCCGCCATCCGCTACATTCTCAGCCCCTCGTTAAAGTAGCCTTCCAGTTGCCGCCGCCGTTGATTGACTTGTAAACTCGGAGGCTGGTGCCGGCAAAGATGGTCTGGTCGATGGCAAAATTTTGGGAGAGAGTCAAAGTGTTGATATTGCCATAGGGGCCGCCGGTGGTCCACTGGGTCATGCCGGCGAAAGCCGCACCCGTCAGAAAAAGACCACATCGTCACGAAAACAAGCCCGGAACACAAAAAGAGCGCTGACTTAAAACTCATTTCCTCTCCTCAATTTTCCGCAGCTTGGTGCGCGAAATTTGAAGAATCAGCGGATCATTCTTGTCACTCGGACAGAAAAACACAGGTTATTAACGGTGCTAAAACAGCTTGTCTTCGACAGAGGGCGCTTCCGTCCCCAGATGCTCGTAGGCCAGCCGGGTGGCGACGCGGCCACGGGGGGTGCGCCGGATGAGCCCGCACTTGAGCAGGTAGGGCTCGTAGACATCCTCGATCGTGTCACGCTCTTCGCCGATCGCTACCGACAGGGTGCTGAGGCCGACTGGGCCGCCGTCGAACTTGTCGATGATCAGCCTCAGGATTTCGCGGTCGACCTTGTCCAGACCTTCGCTGTCGACTTCCAGCATCCCCAGCGCCTGCCTTGCCACTTCCTCTGTGATCGTGCCGTCCCCCTTGACCTGAGCGTAGTCGCGCACGCGTTTCAACAACCGGTTGCAGACGCGGGGAGTCCCCCGCGAGCGGCCGGCGATCTCGATGAGGCCGCCATCCTCAGCATCCACACCCAGGATCGACGCCGACCGGGCGGCAATTTTTGACAGTTCTTCCGCGTTGTAGTAGTCAAGCCGGTGGGTAACGCCAAAGCGGTCCCGGAGCGGCGTGGTGATGAGGCCGGCGCGCGTGGTGGCCCCCACCATGGTAAACGGGGGCACGTCCAGGCGGATGGTGCGGGCGCTCGGCCCTTGGCCGATGATGATATCCAGTTGATAATCCTCCATTGCCGGGTAGAGCACTTCCTCCACGGAGCGGCCGAGACGATGGATCTCATCGATGAAGAGAATGTCACCTTCCTGAAGATTAGTCAAAATAGCGGCAATGTCGGCCTTGCGCTCCAGCGTGGGGCCAGAGGTCGTGCGGATGGAAACGCCCATCTCGCTGGCGATGATTCCCGCCAGCGTGGTTTTGCCCAGTCCGGGAGGGCCCACCAGAAGCACATGGTCAAGCGCCTCGCGCCGCGACTGCGCCGCCTCGATGAAAATCGCCAACTGCTCCTTGGCGCTTTCCTGGCCCACGAAATCGGCAAACTGTCGGGGACGGAGGGATCCCTCCATCTCTTCCTCTTCCAGCTGGACCGCGGGGTCCGACAGGCGGAATTCATCGTTCAATCTTTAAGCCGGCCTTTCTGAATCCTGGCCGCCAAAGCGGCCCCATTGCTCCTTAATGGCGCCCTATCTTTTTCAGCGCGCCCTTGACCAGTTCCTCCACGTCCTCCCCGGGATCAGCGCCGGCCAGCGCCGCCTCGGCATCGGTGAAGTTGTATCCAAGGCTGATGAGCGCCTCGCGCGCCAGATAGTAGCCGCCGCTGTCGCCGCCGCTAAAGCTGTTACCGTCCACGGCGGCGACGGCTACTGCCTCACCCACCTTGTCCTTCAGCTCCAGCACCAGCCGCTCAGCGGTCTTCTTGCCGATGCCGGAGATACTCTGAAACAGCGCCACATCCTTGTTGACAACAGCCCGCCTCAGATCGGCCGGCGCGTAGGCAGAGAGGACGGCCACAGCCACCTTCGGGCCCACCCCCGAAACGCCCTTGAGGATTTCAAAAAAATCGCGCTCCTCGGCCTCGACAAAGCCAAACAGGCTGAGGACGTCCTCGCGCACGTGCAGGTAGGTGTAGACGAAGACCTCGCCCGTGGCATCGCCGAGGAAGGAGAGGCTGCGGCCCGACATCGTCAGCCGGTAGCCGACGCCGCCCACTTCCAGGACTATCCCCTCCGGGTCGCGCTGCTGGATCTTTCCCTTCAGCGAGGCGATCACGGCGTCCCTCCGGCGGACAGGCGCCGCCCGCGCCCGGCGCGCGCCCGCTGCATCCGCGGCCGGCGCTCGGGTGACGCAGCCTCGGCCTGGGCGCCGCAGCTGCCGTTTAACTGCATGGAATGGGAGTGGCATAAAGCCACTGCCAGAGCGTCGGCGGCGTGGTCCGGCGTGGGCGCCTCCGGAAGGCACAGGAGCACCCGCACCATCTGCTGCACCTGCTCCTTGCCGGCACGGCCGTAGCCCGCCACCGCCTGCTTGATCCGGAGCGCCGTGTAGTCGTGAGGCGTGACGCCGCGCTCGGCGCAGGCCAGAACCGCCACTCCGCGCGCCTGGCCGACGGCCAGCGCCGTCTTCAGATTAATTCCGCCAAAAAGCTCTTCGATAGCCGCCTCGTCAGGTTCATACTTGTCGACCGCCGCCGTGATGCCGGCGTAAATTTGGGACAACCTCGCATAGGAGGCGCTGCGGGAAGACGTGGTGATGACGCCATGCTCTACCAGGCGCGAGCGGCCGGAGTGATGCTCAATGACTCCCCAGCCGGTGGCGGCGATGCCGGGATCGATGCCGAGAATGCGGATGCTCTTTGCTTCGGACACACTTGCCGCCTGTTGAGAAAAAGTTTTCCTTTGTCATTCTGAGGGCGGATCCCGAAGAACCTCCGCTTAAGATCCTTCGCCTGCAGCTCAGAATGACAGAACAAGATATTTAACGCTTTTTCTGAAAACCGCCCTTACGCCAGCGCCTCCAGCACTTCCTCGCTAATGTCGAAGTTGGCGTGGACTTCCTGGACGTCATCGTTATCTTCCAGGGCATCCATTAACCGCAAAATCTTTTTGGCGTCGCTTTGCTCCAGCTTGATTGTGTTCTTCGGCAGCATCGCCAGCTCCGCCGACTCAAAATCGATTCCCGCCTCTGCCAGCGCCGCGCGCACCGGCATGAAACCCGCCGGCTCAGTGACAATCTCGTAAGTGCTCTCGTCCTGGGAAACATCCTCCGCGCCGGCATCGATGGCGGCGGACATCAGCTGGTCCTCATCCACCTTATTCGCATCGACAACGATGGAACCCTTGCGCTCAAACATCCAGGCAACCGAGCCTGTTTCACCCAGTTTGCCATTGTTGCGGTTAAAGATGTTTCGCACCTCGGCCGCCGTGCGGTTCCGGTTGTCGGTCATTGCTTCAACAAGCACGGCGACGCCCGCCGGCCCGTATCCCTCGTAAGTGATTGTTTCGTAAATCTCGCCGTCCCCGCCACCAGCGCCGCGCTGGATGGCCCGCTCGATGTTGTCCTTCGGCATTGAGTTGTCCTTGGCCTTCTGGATAGCCGTCGCCAACGTGGCGTTGCCGGTCGGGTCGGGGCCGCCTTCCTTGGCGGCCACGGTGATGGCGCGTGACAGCTTGGAGAAGAGTTTGCCGCGCTTGGTGTCCGCGGCGCCCTTCTTGTGCTTGATCGATGACCATTTGGAATGTCCGGACACTTGCTCCTCCGGGATAGATTGATAACTAAAGGGTTGAGCGGCGCGGCCTTTGGCGAGGCGGCGCCACGGATATATTCAGGTAATAATATAACAGAGGGGGGCGCGGGTGCATTAATGGGGAACGTTCCTGACATCATTAAATTTATACTCTGAGTCTAAGGCCATTGCCCAAACGAGCTTGGAAAGACTAAGGCCCGCCGCGTATATCACCCGGTTCGGACGGCCAGCGACAGAGCCGCGGCTGGGGCGATTCAAGACAAATCAGCCGACAGTCGCTGTTTCGCCTCAGCTGGCATCGCCAGCAGAAATCGCCGGCTCGCTTGGACCTATCCCGGGAACAGCGCCGCGATCCCTTTCGGCAGCGCCGCCTTCACCTTCTCCACCTCGCCGTGGTCGAGGTGCAGCGTGATCGTCTCCAGGACGGTGCTGACCATGTGGGCGGAGTCGAACCCTTCTTTGCCCGAATAGGTGAAATGGCGCGTGATCTCGTCGAGGAACTCATCCCGGTTCATCTTCACCGGCACCCGGGCCGGCGCCCACCCTTCGTAATAGATGCCCCGCACCAGCTCGGGCAGCTGCGCGCCGAGGCTGGCCGCGCCGTTGACCTGCAGCCGGTCCCTGAGGGTGTGCAGCACGACCCTGAGCGCCGCGAGCGCCTCATCCGGCCGGCCCCGCCAGCCCATCTCCCGCTCGATCTCCGAGAGGATACGGTTGGTTTTTTCCACGGTGGTGCTGATTGCGGCGACGTTTTCAGCCATGACGCCCTCCCTGGTCGGCCTCATAATCCTAATCCTATACAAGGATTATGGCTCGCGGGGCAATGCTCAAACCTGCCGCACCATTTTAAGAAACAGCCGGTGCAATCTGAGGTCTTCTGTTAGCTCAGGGTGGAATGCCGTGACCAGCAGGTTGCCCTGGCGGGCGGCGATGGCGTGGCCGCTATGCTCGGCCAGCACTTCGACGCCGGCGCCGGCCGACTCGATCCAGGGGGCGCGGATGAAAACGCCATGGAACAGCTCCTTGCCAAGCAGCGGCACATCGACGTCGGCTTCGAAGCTCTTCACCTGCCGGCCGAAAGCGTTGCGGCGCGCCTCGATGTCCATCAGCCCCAGCAGCGGCTGATCCCCCTCGACGACCGCACGGGCCAGCATCACCAGGCCGGCGCAGGTGCCGAAGACAGGCATGCCGGCGGCAACCAGCTCGCGGACCGGCTCCAGCAGATGGTAGCTGACCATCAGTTTGCCAATGGTCGTGCTCTCGCCGCCGGGGATGATCAGGCCGGCGAGCCCTTGCAACTCACGGCGACGGCGTACCTGGCGCGCTTCGGCGCCGGCTTTTTCCAGCGCGCGGCAGTGCTCACGGAAGGCGCCCTGCAGGGAAAGCACGCCGATAAGCAGCGGTTTTTCGCGGGAAGGGTTCATGCGAGAATTATAAGTCTGAGCCTGGACTAAGCCAAAGCAGCGGCTGTGAGTTCCTGAGCTTCAATGACACGGACAAAGCATGCCTCAAGGCACGGCGTGGGACTATAAAAGTGTCCACGAGTGTCCACGCACCCGGGAGTTCGGTAATGTGTCCCCGAATTACCAGCCGCGGTGCTGGATCAGGTTCTCCTCGCCGATGTCCTTGATCTCCAGGCCGGCCATGGCTTCCTTGAGCCCTGCCGAGACCTTGGCAAGAATCTGCGGGTCATTAAAATGCGTGGTCGCTTCGACGATGGCCTTGCCGCGCGCGGCCGGGTCGGCGCTCTTGAAGATGCCGGAGCCGACAAAGACGCCTTCAGCGCCCAGCTGCATCATCAGCGCCACGTCCGCCGGGGTCGCCAGCCCGCCGGCGGAGAAGTTGACTACTGGCAGCCTGCCGTTTTCCGCCACCCACTTGACCAGCTCGTAGGGAGCGCGCAGATCCTTGGCCGCCTTGAACAGCTCGTCCTCGTCCATGCCGGCGAGCTTCCTGATCTCGCCGGTGATGGTGCGCATGTGCCGCACCGCTTCGACGACGTTGCCGGTGCCGGCCTCGCCCTTGGTGCGGATCATCGCCGC
>JACWAM010000124.1 GCA_014874265.1 Thermoleophilia bacterium
GCGCAGGGCAAGCAGAACGAGCTGCCGCTGATCGCCGCCGGCGGCATGGGCAAGACCGGCAACCTGGCGGCCAACGCCGCCGCCATGATCATGCTGGGCGCCTCGGCGGTGGACACCGGCAAGCACATCATGCAGGCGGCTGCCTGGTGTTTTGGCGACGAGTACAACCGCTGCAACCTGTGCAACACCGGCCGCTGCCCGCGGGGCATCACTACTCAGGATCCAAAGCTCTACCGCCGGCTCGATCCGGACAAGGTGGCCGAGCGCGTGGTGGAGGTGTTCAAGAGCGCTGACGTCGAGCTCAGGAAGATCTTCGCGCCGCTGGGCCGCAGCACCGAGCTGCCGATCGGCATGTCGGACGCGCTCGGCGTGGCGGATAAGGAAATCGCCGAAAGACTGCAGATCAGTTACGTAGTCTAAATGAAGGATGAGATCCTTCGCCTGTGGTCCAGGATGACAATAAAGCTGACTTTGAACTTGGAACTTGGAACTTATGATCATCAAAGGCAACATAGATGGACAACGCGTTTCCTCCCGCGAGCTGGAAGAGCAGGTCCAGGCTGCCATCAATGAGGGCGGACGCTCCCTGACAATCCATGCCGACGGCCAGCACGGCATTGGCGGCCGCATCTGGCCGCGGGAAAAAAGGGTGAAGATCACGGTTGACGGGCCGGTGGGCCAGCGTCTCGGCAGCATGGGCATGCCTGGCACCGAGATCGTAGTCAAGGGAAGCGTTTCCGACGATGCCGGCTGGATCAACTGCGGCGCCAGGATCACCGTGCTCGGCGACGTCACCAATGGCGCCCATAACGCCGGCGCCCAGGGCATCCTCTACGTCCAGGGCGGCGGCGGCGCCCGCTGCGAGACAATGACCAAATTCAACCCGCGCTTCGATCCTCTGCAGTCGTGGTACTTCCGTGACGTCGGCGACTCCTTCGCCGAGTTCAAGGCCGGCGGCATCGCGGTGGTCTGCGGCGTCAATCCCCGCAACCCGGACAACATCCTCGGCTACCGCCCCTGCGTCGGCATGGTCGGCGGCGCTATTTATTTCCGGGGGCCGATCCGGGGCTACAGCGAGAATGATGTCAAGCTGACGGAACTATCGGATCAGGATTGGCAGTGGCTGACTACCAACATCAAACCATACCTCAAAGCGATCGAACGCACTGATCGTCTGGCGGAACTCACCGGCGACCGCTCCGCCTGGCAGAAGCTGATCGCTCTGACGCCGGCGGAAAAGGAAGAGCGCCGCGGCTTCCGGATGTCAACGACTGAGTTTCGCCAGCAGATCTGGGAGCCCGGGGTGGGCGCCGGCGGCATCTTTGGCGAGTACATCGATCATCCCCGGACAACCCTGCCATATATCACCACCGGTGAGGACCGCCGGTTCAAGCCGGTCTGGTACAACGAAAAGTACCTGCCCCCGTGCGCCTATGCCTGCCCGTCGCGGATTCCGTCGCACAAGCGCGCCTCGCTCATCCGCCAGGGACGGTTGGAGGAAGCGCTGGCGCTGGTGCTCGAGTACAGTCCCTTCCCGGCCAGCGTCTGCGGCCAGGTCTGCCCAAATCTTTGTATGGATGCCTGCACCCGCGGCCTTTTCGTTGACAAACCTCATGACATCAGGAAAATGGGTCGCTTAAGCCTTGAGGTACCGGCGCCCAGGCGGGCGCGCTCGACCGGAAAGCATGTCGCCGTTATTGGCGGCGGTCCCGGCGGACTCTCGGTCGCCTGGCAACTGGGCCTGCGCGGTCACCAGATTGACCTGTATGAAGCCGCCGGCAAGCTGGGCGGCAAGATGGAGCTGGCCATTCCCCGCGAGCGTCTGCCGCAGGAAGTGCTTGAGAAAGAGCTGTCGCGCTTTGCCGAGATCGGCGTCGATGTACATCTGAACAGGAAAGTCAACCGCAAGCTCTTCGACAAAATTTACAAGGAGCACGACATTGTTATCGTCGCCAGTGGCGCCCACGAGGCGCGGGTGATCAAGTTTCCCGGCTGGGAGGATGTGACGCCCGGCATCGAATTCTTAAAAGAGGTCAACTTTGGCGAGGCCGAGGGCCTGAGCGGCCGGAAAGTGGTCATTGTCGGCGCCGGCAACGTTGGCATGGATATCGCCTGCCAGGCATTTAGTCTGGGAGCGGCGGCGGTGACAGCCGTGGACATCCAGCCGCCGGCCAGTTTTGGCAAGGAGCGCCAGCTGGCCGAGTCGCGCGGCGCGCAGATTGCCTGGCCCAAGGTGACCGAGCGCTATGACGCCAAAAAGAAAAAGATTTATTTCCAGGACGGCAGCAGCATGGATGCCGACAAAGTTATCATTTCTATCGGCGAGACTCCGGTGCTTGACTTTCTGCCGGCTGGTATTGATATCGAGCGGGGCTACCTGGTGGCCAGCGACACCGGCCAGACTTCGGATCCAAAGGTGTTTGCCGTCGGCGACGCTACCCGGCCGGGACTGATCACTAACGCCATCGGACAGGGGCGTCTGACCGCCGAAGCCGTGCACAACCTGCTGATGGATGTTGACATTGTTCCTGAAATGAAACAAATGATTCCGTACGAAAGGATCAAGACTGTTTACTACGAGGGCGGATCGCCGGACATCATCGCAACCCCGGAGCTCACCGCCGACATGAGAGCCACCGGCGTTCCCGAGCCGGGCGTCAGGGTTGAAGGGACGACCGACCTGGAGCCTGAGGATTTGCCCGGAGGGGGGCTGGCAAAGGAAATCCTGAAAGCCGGGGCGGCGGTTGCGATCAACGCGGTCATCCCGGAAGAAGAGGCCCAGACCTGCATGTCCTGCGGCCTGTGCCGCGACTGCGGCATGTGCCAGGCCGTCTGTTATTACGGCGCCATCAGCCGCGTTCAGAAAGGGAACGACTGGGAATATGTCGTCGACGAGGACAAGTGCATCGGCTGCGGCTTCTGTGCCGGTACCTGCCCCTGCGGCGTCTGGGAGATGGTGGAGAATGTGTGAGGCGGCTGCCCGCGCCGGTCTGTTTTTTTGATCACCTTTAGTTATCAATGACCGGTCAACGAAGTCAAGCCTGCGGCTTGAGGCAACCGTTAAGTGGTTGCGGGTGGTGATCGCAGCTGCCATTGTTGATTGCTGCGGCGCCCGCCCCGGAGCGTCCGGCAAGGCGGAAAACATGTTTCCGCCGGCCGTCACGGCTTGTTTGTCAATCTTGAATCGAACTGAACCGGTTTGATCTTCTTCCTGACCTTCCCGAACTCCCGGCGTTGAGGGTTGATCAGATAATTGATCTCATCCGGGACCACAACCGAAGGGACCGCCAGCAGCAGCGTTCTGCCTTCCGCCAGCCATTTTGTGCCAATTTGGATTGTTTCCGGCGATGGAGGGCTTGCCTTCCAGTTTTGGGGAAGAGCCGAACTCTTCAAGTGGTTAATTGAAGCTTCGTCCGGCAAGTCAAACGTGCAGATGCTCAGGTCGTTGGGAGCCAGCACCAGGGGCACATGGACCAGGAACTCGAGCGCGGCCAGGGAAATGCTCCCGGAAGCATAGATAACCGGCATCCCCTTTTCGTTCCATCGCCCGCCGTAAAGGCGCGCGCCGGCGCCGCTAAAATCCCGGATATAGAGGGATTTGGCAATACGGTAGAGCTTCACTAGGCGGGAATGCCATGGGCGATGCGTCCCAGTTCGTCGCTGACCAACTCGGCGCCAAACCGCGAAGACAGCAGGTCGATGGGCTTCCTGCCGCCGAGCGCTCTGTTTGGCAATGACAACCAGGTCAGGAAATTTTCCCGGTCGCCGAAAATTTCTTCTCCCTCCGCCACAACCTCGGCCAGTTGCAGCACCTGCTCGCTGACAGCCTGGCTCAGACGCTTCCGGGCCCCGTACCTCTGCAGGGTGCGGGCGGTAACCGGCAGCATCTTCGCCATGCCGGCAATTGAAAGCGACAGATACCTGGCCAGGTGGGAGGCAGCGTCCTTACTGATCCCGGCGCTGCCCAGCTCGATGAAATCCATTTTACTGTTGAGACCGCGCCCGAGCACCTTCCTGCCGCCAAGAATTTTCTCCACGTGACTGTAATGCATTGGGGATCCCCATACTCGTCTCTGCGTTATTTGTCTTTATTATAGCGACAAATGTCTGAAAACCAAATAACGGGAAGAACAATGATTCGGGTCTGTCATTTTCTCCCGTTTTTCTACTTTCCGGAGTCAGGCGTCCAGGACGGCGATGCGGCGCCAACCGGTTATTAACAATATTTTTACCGCAGCATGACGTTTCTCTTACAGACACAGATGATAATGAAAAACAATGCACTGGCGCAAAATGAAATACAGCCTGGGGAAGAAAAAGAGAATGCTGCTGTTGATGCTGCTGACCGGACTGCTGCTCACGCCGGGAGCCGCTTACGGCGTCGAGAAAGAGCGCGCCGGCAAGGCGCGGGCGGCGCAGTCTTCCGGACCTGGACAGGCCAAGCAACAGCAACGGCAAGACGCCTCGCGGGAAACCCGACCGGCAACCGGCGTCACTGTTCAAGACCCGGGCATTGAAAAAACAGCCAGCAACGCGGCTTCGGAAGCCCTTGCTGCCGGCGCGCGGCAGCAGAAACAGCAGGCGCTGATAAACCAGATCAATTCGCTGGCGGCCGTGGCCGGCGGCACGTACGGCGTCTCCGTGCTGGAGCTGAACTCCGGAAACAGCTTTGGCGTCAACCAGGACCAGTGGTTCCAGGCGGCAAGCACTTTCAAGGTGCCGCTCCTGGCTGATGTGTTCCAGCAGATTCAGGATGGAAAGATCGATCCTGGCGCCGTTGAGACCTATACCCCGGCAGATTATGAATCCGGAACCGGCAGCATTCAATATACCGATTATGGTTCCCAATGGACGGTTGCCCAGCTTGAACAGAAAATGATGAACCAGAGCGACAACGTCGCCAAGAACATCTTCATCCGCATGCTGGGACTGGACCAGATCTCCGATTTCATCACCGGGAACGGCTCGGTGTTCGATGTGGAGAACAACCGGACAACGCCCGCCAGCATGACGAACATGCTTATGTTGATCTACGAGAACAAAGTTGTTAGTCCCCAGCTTACCGGTCAGATGTTCGACCTGATGACGAACACTTACAAGGAGGACGAGTTGCCCCGTTTCTTAAGCGGTGTACGCGTCGCCCACAAAAACGGAGCCTGGGGCAGCTCCGTTAGTGATGTCGGTATCGTCTTCCTGCCGGGCAAGCCATATGTCATCTCGGTCTACAACGATTCGAATCCGGAGCCCGACCAGGCGGAAGCCACCATTGGCCAGATCTCGCTCGCCGTTTACAACTTCGAAAACAGCAACTGACGCTTCATAATTCTCGCCGGCAGCGGCGCCGTGAATCTTTTTCCCCTTTTCTGAGTCGAAAAGTTTCATATTTGAAAAAAGGTTGGATAAGGAGAGGAAAGCATGAGATTTGGCGGTTTTGGTCCGGCGCCCGGGGGCTGCCGGCAGATAGATTCCAAGCAGGCGCATGAGTTGATGCAGGACAGGAACGCACTGGTCGTGGATGTGCGCGAACCGCACGAGTATGCAGCGGGCCGCATCCCCGACGCCGTGCTGATTCCCCTGCGGCAGATCGGCATGCACCTGGAGAACCTGAAAGAGCATGGCAGCCGGCCGATCATCTTAAGCTGCCGCACCGGCAGCCGCTCCGAGATGGCCTGCCGCTTTCTGCATCAGAGCGGGTTTACCAATGTCTATAACCTGATGGGCGGGGTTATTGGCTGGCAGATGGCGAACCTGTCGCTGGTCAGATAAACTGGAACCATGACGGACCGGAAACCAATAGCCGCCGGCAAGAGCAGCTTTGAGATCATCGATGAGCGGGCTGTTTTTGATCAGCTTCAGTTGAAAGGCGGCGAGGTGGTTGTTGACGCCGGATCCGGCGTTGGCAATTACGCCTTGGCGCTGGCCGGTTCCGCCGGCAGCGGGAGCAGGATTTACGCCTTCGATCTCTGGCGGGAGGGCATTGATGAGCTAAACCGGCGCATCGCCGGTAGCGGGCTTGAGAATCTCACAGCTGATCTGGCCGACGTGTCACAAGGGATACCTCTCGGCGACGGCGCCGCCGATGTACTGCTGATGGTGACGGTGCTCCACGACCTGGTGGAGGACGGCAAGGGCGACGGCGCCCTCCGGGAAGCCGCCCGGGTGCTCAAGCCCGGCGGCCGGCTGGTGATTGTCGAGTTTAACAAGACGGAAGGGTCGCCGGGTCCTCCGCTACATGTCCGCCTGTCTCCAGATGAACTGGATCAACTTGTAGTCCCGTTTGGCTTTGCCAAAACAGGCAGCACCGCCGCCGGCCCGCATGCGTACGTCTCCACTTACCGGCGCGAACCTGCCGGCGCCTGAGCATCGGCGGACGGTTTAAACAAAACTGATTATCTTACTGGTGTCATTCTGACAAAAGTTCAAAGTTCATAGCTCAAAGTTCCAAGTTCAAAGTTAAACTGAATAGCCAATTAGCTCCGGTTGCTGGACAGTTTGTCATTGAGCCGCCGGAGGCGGCGAAGAATCCCGGCTTTTTAAACCCGGGATCCTTCGCACTCGCTCCGCTCGTGCTCAGGATGACAACTGAGGAAATTATGTGCTCAGTCTTGTTCGCCGCCGCTAAAAAAAACCGCAGCCCCGCTTTTACGCTAAAATCAGATCACTTTAATCCATTAATCATGGAGGCAACATATGGCCAAGGCAAGCGCAAGACACATCCTGGTTGACAGCGAGGAAAAATGTGAACAACTAAAGATCGAGATTGAAGCCGGAGCCGATTTTGCCGAGCTGGCCCGGCAGCACTCTTCCTGTCCCTCGGGGCAGCGGGGCGGCGAGCTGGGCGAGTTCGGCCGCGGCCAGATGGTGCGCGAATTCGATGAGGTTGTCTTCAGCGCCGAAGTCGGAACGGTTCAGGGACCGGTCCGCACCCAATTCGGCTATCACCTGATTGAGGTTACCAGCCGCACCGACTGATTCCTGATGATTCCTGATTATTGATTCCAGCTGCAGGTTCGTGCCGCCGGACTGCTCCTACCTTGCCATTGCCAGCAGCACCTTGAGCGCGCCCTTCTGAGCGGCGGCGCGCATGGCCCGGTCCGCTTCGTCGAAGGGAAAGACGGCGCTGATCATGTTTTTGACATCAATCTCTTTTTTGGCAAGAGCCTGGATGGCCGGCGGAAAAGGTCCGCAGCGAGAGCCGATCAGAGTGATCTCGTCAACGACCACCCGATTGAGATCGGCAGGCCGCTCCCCGGCAGTGGTTGTCTTTAAAATAATCGTTCCCCTGGGCCTGACCAGATCCAGCGCTGCTTCCAGCCCGCCAGCCGAGCCGGTGCAATCGACAACGATGTCAAATTCA
>JACWAM010000125.1 GCA_014874265.1 Thermoleophilia bacterium
CATCCCAATCTTTTTAACAACCCGGGCGCCACCTTGCCACCGACTCCGTTGCCGGCGTCAACCACTACTTTGAGCGACCGCGCCGGCTTGACGTTGCCGGCGATGTAATCGAGATAGGCGGGAATCGGATCGGCCACCGAAACGGCGCCGGCGCCGGTGGCAAACTGACCGGCGTCAATGATGGCCTTGATTTTCTGGATCTCTTCCCCGTAAATGGTGCCATGCCCGCGGCAGAGCTTGAACCCGTTATATTCGGGCGGGTTGTGGCTGCCGGTGATCATTACCCCGGCCTGTTTTTTATATTCATGCAGCGAGAAATAAAAGACCGGGGTCGGCGCTTCGCCGGCGTCGATAACGTCGCACCCGGTTGACGTGATGCCGGCAATGAGGGCGTCCCGGTACGGCTCGGAGCTGGGCCGGTTGTCACGGGCGACGATCGCCTCCCGGAGGTCAAATGAAAGACAGTAAGTCCCGTACGCCTTTCCGAGCAGCTCGACCGTTTCCTCGTTTAAGTCCTCGCCCACCAGCCCGCGGACATCATACTCGCGGAAAATCTGTGGATTGACATTTGCGGTCAACTCTCACTCCTTCTCAGCCTGTCTGCCGGAAATCCGCTGGTTAAACAGGCCGCAACATGCAGCGTGCATGTCACAACACGCGAATTCAATCAGCCTAGGTAATATAGCAGAACGGCTTCCCGGCCCGCTAGCCCGCGCGGACAGCACGGAGCCGGTAGCGGATTCGCCTCAGCCCGCGGTGGAAAATCCCGTTTCTCTGCTTCGGAGGCAATTTCGCAGAATTGTAATTTGTGCCCCGGTCCGGGGCAAACCGGGGAGCTGTACAAAACCGTTCCAGTGGAGTAATCGACGCCACTGTATCGGCGCCGCCCGGCGGACCGTCTCCGGGAACCGCCACCACGTCGATCAGCTTCCTGAGTCCGGCATCCCTCTTGAGCGTATGAGGGTTGACGCGCCCGCCGGACACTAGCGCCTTCAGCCAGGAGCTGCGCGACCTCTCATCGCTGCAGATAAAGAAATCCGCCGCCTTGATTGCCCCCATGATGTTACCGGATGTCACTGGACCGGGGCCGGGAAATGGCTCGGGAAGATCGGCCGCCACCGGCGTTCCCGCTTTGATGATGGACGGGCAGGCCGCCAGCACGGACGCGGCGCACACCGTGGCGTCCGAATCCCGGACGATCATGCCGATATTCCAGCTGTTGTAAAAGACTACGGCAAAGCTCCGGTGCGAGACCGGCGTAACCTCGGGCACGGCGAGAATGACGTCCTGCGAGGCCGCCAGCGCCTCGGCCAGTCGCCAGCTGCGCCCGGCGGCGCGGTCCGTTCCCGTCGGGACCGCATCGCTGATAACCAGGATTCTTTTGCCGGAATTTCTCATAAGCTCGATATAGCGCGGGCGCTGAATCTCATTTAGTTTAACTCCGGAAAAAGCGGGTGTTAAGAGGAGCGCTTTAATTTCGTTATTTGACACGTAAATGGTTTTTCTCTAATATTTCTCTTTGCGCTATTGAAGGGAGCCGATCAGATAGATGCCAGGGAGCATGTCATCCTGAGGCGCAGAAAAGGATTTCGGGGATATGAAAACGTTTGTAGCCAAACCATCCACAATCGAACGCAAGTGGTATATCGTTGACGCCAAGGAACAGCGCCTCGGCCGTCTGGCTACGCGCGTCGCCGATACGCTCCGGGGAAAAAACAAGCCCGATTACACGCCGAACATCGATACCGGAGATTTTGTCATCGTGGTCAACGCCGACCGGATCACGGTCACTGGGCGCAAGATGGAGAACAAGATTTATTACCGGCATACCGGTTATCCCGGCGGGCTGAAGCAGCGGACGCTGGCGGAGATGATGACCAGGAAGCCGGAAGATGTGATCCGGCTGGCGGTGAAGGGCATGATGCCCAAGAACCGGCTGGCGCGGGCGCAGATGAAGAAGCTAAAAATTTTCACGGGGCCGGAGCATGCGCACGCTGCGCAGAAACCGGAGGAGCTCAAGATTGGCTAGATACAGCGCCACAGGCAAGCGTAAGACGTCGATCGCCCGGGTGATTCTTACCCCCGGTGAAGGCAAGATTGCCGTCAACGGGCGGGAGTTCGAAAACTATTTCCCGCGCCCCCGGCTGCGGACCGAGGTGCGGATGCCGCTGACCACGACCGGCACCGAAAGCCGCTATGATGTCTCCGCCAATATTCTCGGCGGCGGCATGACGGGCCAGGCCGGAGCGCTCCGGCACGGCATCGCCAAGGCGCTGCTGACTGCCGACGATTCGCTCCGCAAGGAGCTCCGCGTCGGCGGCTTCCTCACCCGTGACGACCGCATCAAGGAGCGCAAGAAGGCAGGTCTCAAGAGCGCCCGCAAGCGCCCGCAGTTCTCGAAACGATAAAAAACAGATGGTGGACTGTCGGTGGTAGACCGTAGGTGGCACCCGATATGAAGTCGTGAGCGGGCTTAGAGCCCGCTTTTTTCATTCCCGCGTTAATTTCCTTTTGACAATTAGTAAAAAATAATCATGATTTTTTAAACTTTGAACTTGTCTTATGCCTACCCTCCACATCAACCTGACCAGGATCGAGCACAACACGCGCATCATAGCAGTCCTGCTCGAGCCGCTGGGGATTCGCCTGGTGGGCGTCACCAAAGCCTGTCTGGGGAACGAACGAGTGGCGGCCGCGATGCTGGCGGGTGGGGCCGCGGCGCTGGCCGACTCTCGCCTGGAGAATATAGCCAACCTGCGGCGGCATCTGCCGGAGGTGGACCTGGAGTTGCTCCGCACGCCGGTGGCTGGCAAGATCCCGGCGCCCGGAGCAGATCTTTTTTTTGTTTCGTCGGTGTTGCAGGCCAGGGCGCTGCTTGGTTTGGGGTTGCCCGGGCCGGTGCGTTTCTGTCTGATGGTCGAGACCGGCGATGGGCGCGAGGGGGTTCCCGTCAAGCTGGCGCCGCGTGAGGCGAAGCAGCTGGCGTCGCTGGAAGGAGCCGCGCTCGCCGGCCTGGCAACCAACGCCGCCTGCGCCCGTCCCGGGGCGCCGCTGGCGGAGGCGATGACGGCGTTTGCCGATGCGGTGAGATCCGTGGCGGATGCCGGGGTCTTATATAGCGCTGCCGGGTCTACGGATCCACTGCCCCCCTTCCTGAGCTCTGTCGGCGGCTCCGGTCTGCTGCGTTTGCTGCTGGATGCGGATAGCGAAGAGCAGGCAGTCCCCGGCGGGCAGGCCCCCTTTGGCCCTGCCACCGAGCTGCGCTGCGGCGAGGCGATCCTGCTGGGGCGCGTTCCCGCCGGCGGTCCGCCGGCGCTTTACGTCCCCGGAGCCCACCGGGACGCCTTCATCCTGGAGGCGCCGGTACTGGAGCTATTTGAGAAGAACGGCTTCCCGCAGGCGCTGCTTGGCTTCGGCGTCCAGGACGTCGGCCACGCGCCGCTAATGTCCTTAACGGAAGGGGTTTCACCGGACAAGATTACCAGCGATTACTTTGTGGTCAACTGCACGCCCGGAGCGGCCGCCTCGCTGCGCATCGGCAGCAGCCTTTCTTTCCTGCTCCCCTATTACGGGCTGCTGGCTGCCATGACTTCGCCATTTGTCGAGAAGCGCTACGCGAAGGAATAGATAAAATTTATCATCAGCCGGATGCGGCAAAATTGTGACGAAAATCACCGCAGAAAATGAGCCGGGTCATTGGTTGCCGGCCGGCCTTGGGAGAGACTGATGACATGGACGGGAGAGACAAACAATCAGAAAACAGCGCCGCCCGTCTCAGCAAGTGGCGCTGCCCGGGAGTCTTCCGGGAGATCGAGCTTACCGCCTGCCCGAGCTGCGGGGAAGAAGTGGAATTCTTCCCTCAGGATAGAACGCGGCCCTGCCCGGCCTGCGGCGTCCAGGTTGGCAACGTTTCGGGTTCATGCCTGTCATACTGTCCCGCCCGCGAGTCGGACTGCTTCCGGCAAACCGTGCGGAGCCGCGTGCTGTCTGAAATGAAGGACTGCGAACCTATTTAGGATCCAGCTCCAGCGCTTTACCGCCGGCGGCCGCCCCGGCCGCGCCGACGCCCCCGTCCCGACAGCGCCCCGCCATTATAGGCCAGCCTGAGGACTTTCTTGGCCTCCCGTTTGGGGCTGGGCACGTAGCGGAGCCGGTAATCGAACCCCTCCAGGTCCTCGCACTCGATCACCTTATTGATCAACCCTTCGATCGCCTTGAGCTCGCCCGCTTCTTCGGGAGCGAGAAAACTGTAAGCGGTGCCATCGGCGCCGGCCCTGGCGGTGCGGCCGATGCGGTGGATATAATCCTCGGGGTTGCCCGGCATGTCGAAGTTGATCACGTGCGAGATATTCTCGATGTCAATGCCGCGGGCGACGATATCCGTGGCTACCAGCACACGAACCTTGCCTTCCTTGAGGCTGTCCAGCGCTTTCTGGCGCTGCGCCTGGGTGCGGTTGGAATGGATCGGGGCGGCCTTGATGCCGCTGCGTCCCAGCGTCCGGCAGACCCGGTCGGCGCGATGTTTGGTGCGGGTAAACACCAGCACCCGCTCCAGGGAGCGCTGCTTGATCAGCGCCACCAGTAGCTCACCTTTCTGCACCCCATCAATCGGATAAATCTTTTGCTCGATCGACTCCACCGGCGTGGCGGCGCGGCCGATTCTCACCTCGGCCGGGTCGTCAAGTGCATCGCCGATGACAGACAGTACCTTGGGCGACATCGTTGCCGAAAACAGCAGGTTCTGCCGCTTTTCGGGCAGCAGCCTGATGATGCGGCGCACGTCAGGCCAGAAACCCATGTCGAGCATGCGGTCGGCTTCGTCCAGGACCAGGATCTCGACCTTGCCCAGGTAGATGTCGCCGCGGCCCTGGAGGTCAAGCAGGCGGCCGGGCGTGGCCACCAGCAGGTCGACGCCCCGCCTCAACTTTTTCTTTTGCGGCTCGTAGCCGACGCCGCCGAAAACGGCGGCGGTGCGGTGGTTGGTGAAGCGGGCGCAGGCACGAGCCACCTCCTCGATCTGCAGCGCTAGCTCCCGGGTGGGCGTCACGACCAGCGCTTTGATCCCCTTGCCGGGACCCATGCTCTGCAGGATGGGAAGGATGAAAGCGGCTGTCTTGCCTGTGCCCGTCTGGGCGCAGCCAATGACATCCCGGCCGGAAAGGGCGCGGGGGATGGCCTCGTGCTGGATCGGTGTGGGGCTGGTGTAGCCCATGGCCTCGACGCCTTTAAGCAGGCGCGACTCAAGGCCTAGTTCTGCAAAAGTCATTATTCTCCTTTGCCGCGGACCCCTACGGTCGCGTTCTTTTTGAGGACGCAGTCGATCCGTAGGGCTCGAGCGGTAAGGAGCATGTGGACAAACCGGGTCTTCCGTAGAAAAATACCGAAAATATTATACTTGCTTACAGCCTGTCAGGCAAGCGGCCGTCATTATTCAGCCGACCTGATATAATTAGGTCCTGTTTTATCAGGAAATTACTGTGAAAAAGGAAGCGATTTTGACGCGCAGTTTTTTTGGCACAGATGGCATTCGCGGCATTGCCAATGACGCCCTTTCCGCGGAACTGGCGATGGCTGTCGGCCGGGCGGCGGTGGCGGTGCTGCCCGCCGCAAGCCCCCGCATCCTGATCGGGCGCGACACCCGTATCTCGGGGCCGATGCTTGAGTCGGCTCTGATCGCCGGCATCAGCTCCGCGGGGGGCATATCCGTCCGCGCGGAGGTAATTCCGACGCCGGCGGTGGCAAGCCTTGTCCTCGCGGAAGGCGCCGACGCCGGTGCGGTGATCTCAGCCTCTCACAATCCATACCGGGATAACGGCATCAAATTCTTTGGCTCAGCGGGATTCAAGCTGAGCGACGCCCAGGAGCTGGAGATGGAGCAATTCCTCTCCGGTGAAATTAGTTTTCCGCCGCTGGCCGCGGATCCGGGACCTGTTCTCCGCCTGGCTGATCCGGTGGAGGAATACGTCGAGGAACTGCTTCGGCGTTTCGATCTGGACCTGTCTGGCATGCGCCTCCTGGTTGACTGTGCCCAGGGCGCCACGTACCGCTCGACGCCGCTGGCTCTGATGCGGCTTGGCGCGGACGTCACCATGATCTGCGATGAGCCGGACGGCCTTAACATCAACGCCGGTTGCGGTTCCACCCACATTGAATTGCTCCAGGAGGCAATTCGGGACGGCGGGTACGACGCCGGCCTGGCTTATGATGGCGACGGCGACCGCGTTATCGCTGTCGATGCGGAGGGCGGCGTGGTGGACGGCGATTTCATCCTGGCAATCTGCAGCAGCTTTCTCAAAGAAGCCGGCCGGCTCTCCCACGACACGATCGTTACCACGGTGATGACGAACCTTGGCTTTCGCCTGGCGATGAAAGAGCTTGGCATCAAGGTCGTCACGGCGGACGTCGGCGACCGTTACGTTCTGGAAGAGATGCTTGCCGGCGGTTTTGGTTTAGGCGGCGAGCAATCCGGCCATATCATTAACCTGGAGGCGGGCACGACCGGCGACGGCCTGGCCACAACGCTGCTTCTGCTTAGCGTGATGCGCGCCTCCGGCCGCCCGCTCAAGGAGCTGGCCCTGGTGATGAAACGCCTGCCGCAAAGGCTAGTCAACATCCAGGTCGGTGACCGCGAAGCGCTCAATGAAGCGGCAAAAGTCTGGAGCCGGGTTGAGGCCGAAGAATCGCGGCTGGGCGATGAGGGCAGGGTGCTCGTGCGTCCTTCCGGCACCGAGCCGGTTGTCCGCGTCATGGTGGAAGCGGCCACGGTCGAGGTTTGCGATGAAGTTTGCGACAATATAGCCAGGGTTGTCAGGGAAGAGATGGGATGAGATCGAAAAGCTCAAAAAACAAACTAGATCGTCAGCGCAAACGTTTAATGTTTGACGTTTCACGTTTAATGTTTTGCCATGGAAACTGTCAGGCGCCAGGGCTTTCAGATGACGAACTTGGCTTTTTCCCGTTTTATCCAGCATCCAGCATCCAGGATCCAGGATCCGAATCATCTTGTGCGGCATAATCGCATATACGGGAACGCGTTCCTGCACAGATCTGCTCTATCAGGGCCTCCGGAAGCTCGAGTACCGCGGCTATGACTCCGCCGGCCTGTCTGTTTTAAGCAACGGCCGCATCGAGGTAATCCGGGCCGTCGGCAACATGGACAGTCTCGAGAAGGAGCTTGAGGGCAACGGCCACTCCGACGCCTGCCTGGGGCTCGGGCACACCCGCTGGGCCACGCACGGGCGCCCGTCAACGGAGAACGCCCATCCTCATTCCGATTGCACCGGCAATGTGTCAATCGTGCTGAATGGCATAATCGAGAATTATGTCAAGATACGCTCAGAGCTTGCCGCGAGCGGGCATGAGTTCACCTCCGAAACCGATGCCGAGGTGGTTGCCCATCTGATCGAAAATCATTATAATGGCGATCTGCTGGAAGCCGTGCGGTTGACCTATGACGATATCGAGGGCCATTTTGCTTTTTGCGCGATTCACAGCGGCCATCCGGAGCTGATCGCCGGCGCCCGCAAGGAGTGCCCGCTGCTGATCGGCGTCGGCAAGGATGAGGCGTTCATCGCCTCGGCGATTCCCGCGTTCCTGTCCGAGACGCGTGACGTGATCGTCATCGGCGACGAGGAGCTTTTTGTCGCCACGCCCGCCGGCGTCACGATCATGGACCTGGAGAAAAATGAGCTCGAGCGCGAAGTGACCCAGGTAAACTGGGATGTGGACGCCGCCGAGAAAGCCGGCTTTGAGACCTTTATGCGCAAGGAGATCTACGAACAGCCCGATTCGCTGGCAGACACGATTGCCGGCCGGCTGCCGGATGGCGGCGGCGTTGTTCTTGACGAGGTGGCGATCTCTGATGAAGTCCTCGCCGGCATCGACAAGATTTACATCGTTGCCTGCGGCACTTCGTATCACGCCGGCATGGTTGGCCGGTACGTGCTGGAGAACTGGGCCGGGCTGGCGGTAGAGCTTGATGTGGCGTCGGAGTTTAGATATAGAGATCCGGTGCTGTCGCCCTCAACGCTGGTGGTCGGCATCTCCCAGTCGGGAGAGACCGCCGACACCCTGGCGGCGATGCGGCAGGCGCGCAAGCTGGGATCGAGGGTGCTGGCGATCACCAACATCATGGGCAGCCAAGCGACTCGCGACGCCGACGGCGTCATCTACACGCGCGCCGGGCTGGAGATAGGTGTGGCGGCGACCAAGTCGCACGTGGCCCAGATTGCCGCCATCCATCTGCTGGCGCTCTATCTGGCGCAGGCCAGGGGAGCGATGAGCGCCGGCGAGATCGACGGGATCGCCTCCGAGTTGAAAGCCGTTCCGGAGCTCTTGCAAACATATCTGCGGCATGAGGCCTCTACCCACGAGATCGCCAAGCGCTATTACCAGCAGCCGTTCTTCCTTTACCTGGGCCGCGGCGTCGGCCTGCCGGTCTGTCTGGAGGGTGCGCTCAAGCTCAAGGAGATTTCTTACATCCCAACCGAAGCTTACGCCGCCGGCGAGATGAAGCACGGCCCGATCGCCCTGCTTGACAAAGGCTCTCCGGTTGTCGTGGTCGCCACCGACGGCCACGTTTATGAAAAGGTCATCTCCAACATTGAAGAGGTCCGCGCCCGCGGCGCCGCCGTCATCGCCGTGGCCACGGAAGGCAACGAAGGCATCAAGGCGTACAGCGACGACGTCATGTACGTGCCGGCGACCTCGGAGTTGATCTCGCCGCTGCTCTCGGTAGTGCCGCTGCAGCTGCTGGCATATCACACGGCGCAGCTCAAGGGCTGCAACGTCGACCAGCCGCGCAACCTGGCCAAGACCGTGACCGTGGAGTAAACTTTTATTCCTCTGGATTCAATTTCCGCAGCTTCTTGGCAAGATTGCCTTAGGAGATTTTGATATCCGGCCTGTTTGTCCAGGCTGATATATCTAATTGCTGATATACTCTACTCAAATGATTTTCGGTGAATCACTGGTAGAACAACGAACATCACGCCATAGCGGCAAATACCAGCCACCGACTCCTGTTACGATGCGGGCGCGGATGATTTAAGCTCTTGCAGGCCTGACACCGCCATTTGGTATCCAGGCTTTATCTGCAGGGCCGCTTTGTATTCGGTTTCCGCCTGGCCCAGCTTGTTTTGCTGCCTGTAAACGTTGCCCAATTCCGCGTGCGCCGGGTAGTTGCCGGCGTCGAGTTTGATTGCCTGCAGGAACATCTGGGTGGCGTCGTCAAAGCGGCGTTGCAGCTCATAATTCTTTCCCAGGTTTAAAAATGCGTCCGCATATCCGGACTGATGCCGGATGGCCGCTTCAAAATTAACCGCCGCGTCCTCCAGCTTGCCCTGCTTCTGATCGGCGAGACCGAGATTGTTGTAAGCCAGGGCAAAACCGGGGTTGGCTTTGATGCTTTGCTCAAATTTTGAGGCTGCTCCGGCAAAATCGCCTTCCATCGCCATCACGGCGCCGAGACTGTTTAAGAACTGGGCGTCATTCGCTTTTTCGGAGACCGCCGTGAGATACTCGCTTTTAGCCTCTTCTAGCTTGCCCTCATCGAGATAAACATTGCCGAGCCCATAGTGGGTGTTTGGCGAATCCGGAACTAGCTCCAGGGAACGTGTTAATGTTTCCATCGCCTGGGGCAGGTGGCCTTCGAATTCATATAACATTCCCAACTCAAAGAGAGTGGGAGCGTCCGGTTGGATGCTCACTGCTTTTTCCAGCTCTTTTTGCGCCTGATTGATCATGAAATGCTGTTCGTAAGCGAGGCCCAGGTTGATATGGGGCCGTGCCTTGTCAGGGCTCTTCGCGACTGCGTCAGACCAGAGGGATCTGGCGGAGCCCCAGACCGAGTTCCGGGCGTAAGTCACCGCGCCCAGCGCCGCCACCATCAGAATTAGTGCCGGGATCAGCAGCTTGCCGGCCGCCGGGACCCGTTTCGACAGCGCTGTTGCCAGAAGCACAATCGCTGTTACTGCGGCGATGATGAAACCGGCGGAGGGCAAGTAGACACGATGCTCAAAAATAACATCGCTGATGGGAATGACACTTGATTCCACGGAAAGTGTAATGAAAAAGAAGAAAATGCCAAACGCGATCAGCCGCAGCTGTCCCGCATCTTTCTGGCGCGAACGATGAACCAGGTATGTCGCCGTAACCACTATGGCCAACAGCAGAATCAAAGACAAAAAAACATTGGGATTAAACAAGGAGTGATATACCGGATAGTCATAATCGAGGTTCTGGCCGGCCGGAAACAGGAGCAGCCTGATATATGTGACTATCACGCGAAACTGGGTCAGGAGGTAATCGAGGGCCGGGGGTGGTGACGACACACCGCCCCCGGAGAATAGCGGCTTACCGCTCAGAAAAATGGTGAGCGGGATCAGCATTGATATCGCCGCGAATGGCAGCAGCCGCAGAAACCGCTTCAGCCGCGGCCCAAAGTAAAAAAAGAACTCCCACATCACCAACACGGCCGGCAAGGTAAAAGCCGTCTCCTTGGACGCCATCGCCAGGACCGCGGAGGACAGCGACGCGACATAATAGTATTTTCCGGAGCGACCGGTTTCGGCGGCGCCGTTCATGCCGTCAGAGGATTCTGCCGGCGAAGTTTTCCATCGGGCATAAAGAAGAATCGTAAGCAAATAGAAAAGCGTTGCCAGGGAGGCAAATCTTTGAATCGTGTAGGTGACGGCCTCGGTTTGCAGGGGGTGCGCTACAAATACCAGACCGGAAAAAAGGGCAATCAAATAAGCCCGGGCGCCGGCGGTGACGGCGAATTTATTCAGAAACGGCGTCCGGAACGCCGCCAGAACCAGAAAAAAAACAAGGACGGCATTGATCAAGTGGACGGTTATATTGAAAAGATGATAACCAACGCTGTGGAGTCCGCCCAGCTCGTAGTTGATTGTCAGGGTGAGATATCCAAACATTCTCTGATGGTTGGCGCTTAAGAAAAAGTTGTGAAAACTTGTAATATCCGGATTGCCGCTGATTCCCCTAATGTCATCCAGGACAAATGGAGCGCCATAAATATTTGAGTAGATCAGTAATCCCAGAAGCACGATTACCAGGAGGGAGGCGGTCCGCTTCTTGTCATGCAAAATGGCTAGTGACTCCTGGGAAAAAAGATCATGTTTCGCGGTTCTCTCCAGGTGAATTCTTTTTGTCAGCGGCATGCTCATAACACGATCTCATCGGCAACAGGAGGGGATTCTTTAACTGGCGATGGCCGGACGGGCGCTGTCAACCTCGTTTTGTAAAATCCCCTTCCCGGCCGGCGCCGGAACTACTTAAGCCAAGAGGGAAGATGATAAGATCTGTTTGACCTGGCCTGGTTTCCCTGGACACTCTCCTAAGAGTTATTTTTAATACTCTAACGGAGGTGTTTGAATG
>JACWAM010000126.1 GCA_014874265.1 Thermoleophilia bacterium
AGCTCCAGCGGATTGGCGTCATCGATGATCACCGTCCCCGGGTCGGCAACGGCGCGGATCTCCTCGTAGTCCCGGGGCTTGCCTGTCTGGGAGCCGACCAGCGCCACCTGCATGCCCAGCGCCCGGAAGGCCTTGATCAGCGAGACCGCCTTGAAAGCGCCGCCAACGTAGACCGCCGCCTTCCGGCCCGTCAGGCGTTCGCGGTAATAATCGAGCTGGGGGGAGAGGGCGGCCAGTTCGCGGGCGATCAGCCGCTCTGTTTTTGCCTGGACCGGCTCGTCCCGGAAAAAATCGGCGACGGCCAGGAGGCTGTCAGCCATGTCGTCGGCGCCGATGTAGGAGACCCTGATGAAGGGTACGCCGTATTCCTGCTTCATCAACCGGGCCAGGTGCATCATCGAGCCGGAGCACTGCACCACGTTCAGGGCGGCCCGGGGGGCCTGGCTGATGTCGGCGACGCGGGAGTCGCCGCTGATGCTGGCGACAACGCGAACGCCCATCTCTTCAAAGTACTCGCGGATCATCCACAACTCTCCCGCCAGGTTGAAGTCCCCCAGGATGTTGACCGACAGGGGAATTTTGCTACCTGCGGGGGTGCGCCTGATCAGTGACATCAGCGCCTGGCAGGCGGCCTTGTAGCCTTCGTTCTTGTTGCCCTTGAAGCCCTCGGACTGAACCGGGATGACGGGGATGCCCCGCTCCTTTTCAACGCGGGCGCAGACGGCATTCAGATCGTCGCCGATGACCCCGACGATGCAGGTCGAGTATGCAAAGGCGCCCGCGGGCCCGTGCCTGCCGATCAGCTCCGACAGCGCCCGGTAGAGCCGGGTCTCGCCGCCGAAAATGACGTCCTTCTCCCGCAGGTCGGTGGAAAAGCTGAGGCGGTGCAGCTCCGGTCCCGACGACAGGCTGCCGCGGATGTCCCAGGTGTAGGTGGAGCAGCCGATGGGGCCGTGGATCAGGTGCAGGGCGTCGGCGACCGGGTTCAGCACCACGCGGGCGCCGCAAAAGACGCAGGCGCGCTGGCTGACGGCGCCGGCGAGGCTGTCGGTGTCGCAGCTGATGGACGCCGCGCCCGTTTCCGGCCCGCCGCTCTTGCGGCAGATGTGGGCCTCCCGCTCCGGGATAACGTCAATGTCAACCTGTCTTTTTGGAATCATCTCGGGTCCACCTCTTTCCTATAGCAGCAGCTCGAAACGCTCTTCGGGGGCGTCGCGGTCCAGCCGGTCCAGCAGCGTGTTGCCGATCCGTTCCACCATCCGCGCGGCGCCGGCGTAGCCCATTACCGGAAACTGGTGCAGGTTGGCGCGGTCGGAGATGGGGAAGCCGACGCGGATCAGCGTCACGTCCTCGGCGCGGGCGATATATTTGCAGTGGCTGTTGCCCAGCAGCAGGTCGACCGGCTCGTTCATCATCATCTGGTGCAGCGTAAACAGGTCGCCGCCGCTAAGGATGTTGGCCTCCGGCCAAGCGCCTTCGACGAGGTGGTTTACCTCATCCTCAAAGGTGGCGCTCCTGGTGCCGGAGAGGATGTGCACCGGCTCCATGCCCAGGCCGATGACGAGGCTGGTGAGCCCGCTGGCGATGTCGGGGTCTGCGGCGATGGCCACCCGCTTGCCGTGAAAATGCGGGTGAGCATCGTGCATCATGTCAACCAGGCGGCCCCGCTCCGCTTCCAGTTCCGGCGGGATCGCCGCCCCCGTGACTCGCGCCAGCTCCATGACGAAGGCGTCCGTGTTGGCGATGCCGATGGGGGTGGGTAGCAGGACGGGCGGCACGCCGAACTCCCGCTTCAGCGCCGCGGCCGCCAGCTCTCCGGAGTCGCGGCAGACGGCAAAGGTCGCCAGCGACTCGCCGGTCCCGGCCAGCTCCCCGATAGTGGTGCCGCCGTCCGGGTACAGCCTTGACTCGCCGGTCAGCGGCGCGCCAAAGGCGGCGCTGGTGTCCGGGAACAGGATGAATTCTATCCCCATCAGCGCCAGCGTCCGCTTGAGCTCGCGGATGTCGCCGGGCTCGGCGTTGAAGCCGGGGATGATGTTGACCCGTTTGCTTTTCGTGCTCTTCTCGCCCTCGGCAAAGGCGTTGACCATCGCCTCCACCGTGCGGGCGTAGCCGAGGATGTGCGTGCCCACGTAGCTGGGGGTGCTGGCGGCAAACACCTTCACATCTTCGGGGATGTCACCGCTGCGCTCCATGGCGTCGATGATGCTCCTGACGTCGTCGCCGATGGTCTCGGCGACGCAGGTGGTATGCACCGCGATCACTTCCGGTTTGTAAATGGCGACGATATTGCGGATCGCCTGCTTCAGGTTGCCGCCGCCGCCGAAGACGGCGGTGTCCTCGGAAAACGAGCTGCTGGTGCCCATTACCGGTTCGCGGTAATGGCGGGTCAGCTGCGTTCTTAAGTAGGACGAGCAGCCCTGGGAGCCGTGGCTGTGAGGCATGCAGTTGCAGATGCCGGCGGCGGCAAAGGCGGCGCCGATCGGCTGGCAGGTGTTGGCCGGATTGATCTTGACAGCGCTGCGTTTTGTTATTTCCTTCGGTGTGTGATCAAGCACCGGTGGCCTCCTTGTCTGCTCCGGTTTCCGTTTGCGCTTCCGGCTTCAGGACGGGCGCAGCGGCCCGCCACGGCGGCGTCATGAAACGGGTGGTGGGGGTGCTGACCGCCATGTCGATATCCCTGGCAAAGGTAATCGCTCCGTCAAAACCGGTGTAGGGGCCGCTGTAGTCGTAGGAGTGCAGCTGCCTCGAAGGCACGCCCATCTTTTCAACGACATACTTGTCCTTGATGCCCGAGCAGAACACGTCGGGTATCAGCCTGCGGATGACGATTTCCGTCTCGTGGTGGTTGAGATCGTCGATGATCAGGGCGCCTTCACGCATGCCGCAGGTCATGCCCTCGTAGCGCATCAGGTGCTCGAGCTCGGCCTGTTTCTTTTCAAGCTGGGCCGGGTTCAGGTGTGGCTCAAAGCCGGGCTCCAGCTCGTACTTGAGATCCTTGACGACCTTGCTCAGGCTTGACTCTTTCATTTCATCCAGCACCTGCCGGCCATCGTAGTCGTCGCGGTGGGCGAACTCGTAACCGGCCATGACCACATTCATGCCCAGCTCCTCGCACAGATGCTGGAAATGGTGGGTGCGCGAGCCGCCCACAAACAGGATGATCCGCTTGCCCGTAAGCCGGCGGCGGTAGTGCTCCAGCTCCGGCTCCAGCCGCTCCAGCTCCGCGGCGATCACCTGCTCGGTGCGGGCGGCAAGTCCGCCGTCGCCGAAGAAGGCGGCGATCTCGCGGAGCGACCGCGCCGTTTCCTCGAGACCGATGTAGTTGACCTTGAGCCAGGGCAGGCGGTACTTGTCCCAGAACATCTGGGTGGCGTAGTTGATCGAGCGGTGGCACATCAGCAGGGTGAGCTTCGCCGCCGGCGCCCGGGCGATGTCGTGGATGGAGGCGTCGCCGGTATAGGTGGAGACGATCCGGTAGCCGATCCGTTCCAGCAGCGGCCGCACGTTCCAGAGGTCGCCGCCGATGTTGTACTCGCCGAAGATGTTGATGTCGAAGTCCGTGGGGCTGTCCAGCGCTTCCGAGCCGACAACGTTCTCCATCAGGGCGTTGCAGGCGATGTGATGCCCCACCGACTGGCTGACGCCCTTGTAGCCCTCGCAGCCCGCGGCAAAAACCTTGATGCCCAGCTCCGCCTCGGCGTCGCGGGCGACGCTGGCGATGTCGTCGCCGATGAGGCCCACCGGGCAGGTGGCGCTGATGGCGATCGCCTCCGGGTCGAGCATCTGCTTGACCTCGCGGATGGCCTGCATCAGCTTCTTCTCGCCGCCAAAGACGATGTCGCTCTCCTGCATGTCGGTGGTGGCGCAGTATTGCAGGAAGCTCTTGCCGCTCTCACCCGGCCGGGCGAAGTTCCGCCGGGTGAGCCAGGAATAATAGGAGCAGCCCACGGGGCCGTGCACCAGGTTGACAACGTCCTTGATCGGGCCGAGCACCACGCCCTTGCAGCCGGCAAAGGCGCAGCCCCGCGTGGTGATGATTCCCGGCAGGGTGCGGGCGTTGGCGTCGAGCGGCGGCTGGGCGTCGCAGCCCTTCACCTGCATGTGCCGGGACCGGTTCCTGCCGACCTTGGCGGGATAAGAGCCGACGATCTCCTCGCGGAGCTCGCAAAGCTCGCCCAGGTCTGTTTTTGGTTCAGTCATTGTTTCTCCTCAACAGATTTCTCCTCAAAGCAGCGCTGGGGCGCCGTTCTCGCCGGTTCTGACCCGGACGGCATCGCGCACCGGGGTGACGAGGATCTTGCCGTCGCCGATGTTGCCGGTCTGGTTGACATTAATGATCAGGTTCACAAGTTTTTCCACCTCGGCTGCGTCCACCACCAGGGTCAGCATCCGCTTGGGGATGAAGCTGACTCCGGGGAAGTCCGCCGCTTCGCCGGGTTCCGGCAGCTCGTGGCAGAACTCGTGCTGGAGGCCGCGCTGCCGGCCCCGGCCCAGCACCTCTTTCACGGTGATGGAGGGATAACCGGCGGCCGCCAGCGCGTCCTTGGTTCGCTGGATCCTGTTGGGCCTGATAATGGCGGTGATCTCTTTCATGGCGCTATAGCCCCGATTCGCCGGTGCGGATGGTATAGGCGGCGTCCACCGGCGAGATGAAGATCTTGCCGTCGCCAAAGTTGCCGGTGGCGGCGGTTCTGACGATGGTATCCAGCAGCCGCTGGCTGTCGCGCTTGTTGACCACGAACATCAGCATCGTTTTGGGCAGCTCGTCATACTCGACCGCGCCCACCTTGATGCCTTTCTGCTTGCCGCGGCCGTAGACGTCGATCTTGGTCATGGAGACAAAGCCCGCCTCCTCCAGGGCGCAGGTGACCTTGTCCGCCAGGCCCGGCCTGATGATGGCCCTGATCATTTCCATTTGTTCTCCTCCTGACATGGTGTTTTATTTGTTATGCCGCTTCCAGGATGCCGAACTCCATCATCATTGCTTCCAGCTCGTCCTGGGTCATTGTGTTGGGAATGACGAACATGTCGTTGCCGTCCATCTTGCCGGCCAGCTGCCGGTATTCTCCCGCCTGTCCGCATTCGGGGTCGTATTCGATGACGGTCTTCTTGTTGATCTCGGCTCGCTGAACGATGTTGTCCCGGGGGACAAAGTGGATCAGCTGGCTGCCCAGGCGCTTGGCGAATGCGCTCAGCAGCTCCAGCTCGCCGTCGACGTTGCGGCTGTTACAGATAATGCCCGCCAGCCGGGCGCCGCCGGTGTCGGCGTATTTCTTGATGCCCTTACAGATGTTGTTGGCGGCGTACATTGCCATCAACTCGCCGGACGCGACGATATAGATCTCCTGCGCCTTGCCCTCGCGGATGGGCATGGCGAAGCCGCCGCAGACCACGTCGCCGAGCACGTCATAAAAGACGTAGTCGAGATCGCGCTCGTAGGCGCCCAGATTCTCCAGGATGCCGATCGAGGTGATGATGCCCCGCCCGGCGCAGCCGACGCCGGGCTCCGGACCTCCGGACTCCACGCAGCTGATCTGATGGACGCCGCTCTTCATCACGTCGCCGAGCTCAACGCCGTCGGCGCCTTCCTCCCGCAGGGTGTCGAGCACCGTCTGCTGCGCCAGGCCGCCCAGGAGCATCCGGGTCGAATCCGCCTTGGGGTCGCAGCCGACCACCATGATCTTTTTGCCCATCTCGCCGAGGGCCGAGGTCAGGTTCTGTGTCGTGGTTGACTTGCCAATACCACCTTTTCCATAAATAGCAACTTGCCGCATCTGCCTCACTCCTTTGGTTGGTTTGACACTCCGGCAGTCTAGAGAAATGGCAGGCGCGACAATACCGACCGCGGTCCAAAGTTGCCGGAACTTGTTTGATACGGAAGTAACACGTGATATTAAGAGCGGCCGGGTGGCGCCTACGGGGAGCTGCGTCCTCTTGCCGGCCTGGGCTCGCAGTTTCTGTCCGCCTGTACAAGTCACGCGGCGGCTTTCGCTCCCCCCGGACAAAGAAACAGGAAAATTATCAACCGGTAAATGCAAAGTACAATCGCAACACGCTAATTTTGTACTTGTGGACAGCGTTCGCGCCGGCCCCGCCGGTTATCATTTGGCCATTAGCTGCAAGCAGCATCCGGTAACAGAAAGGCAATAAGTTCAAAGGAGGAAGAATGGGACGAAGTACAAGGATATTACTCATTTTAGCGATGCTGGTGGCGCTGGTTTCACTCGCGGGCTTCAGCGGCGCCTTCACCGCCAAGGCGCGCGCGGCCACCGCGGCGCCGGCGGCCGCTACCGATCCGAACGGGAGCGCCACCGGCAGCGCCTCGGATCTGTCGCCATCGGCGCAGGGCAGCAATCTCACCCTGCAGAGCTTGGCAAATGAGGTCGGCCACAACAAGATTGCCACCGGGTTTATCTGGCTGATGACCGGTTTTGCGCTCGTCTTCTTCATGCAGGCCGGTTTTGCCCTGCTGGAAACCGGGTTTACCCGCGCCAAGAACGCCGTCCACACGATGGGGATGAACATCGTCATCTTCTTCATCGGCGTGGTCGGTTTTTACTTTGTTGGTTTCCCGCTGATGTTTGGTGGAGTTGGCCATTTGACCACTCTGGGCGGCGTCGCCAATCTTAACGGCATGCTCCAGATCGCCAAGGGCTGGGGCATCCTCGGCACCAAGGGGTTTGGCGGAGCCGGCCTTTATGACGTTGGCATTCTCGCCTTCTTCCTGTTCCAGCTGGTGTTCATGGATACGGCGGCGACCATCCCGACGGGCGCCATGGCGGAGAGGTTCAAGTTTTCCGCGTTTGTTATTTACGGGTTCTTCATCTCCATGTTTCTCTACCCGCTGTTCGGCAACTGGGTGTGGGGCGGCGGCTGGCTGAGCCAGCTCGGCGCCAACCTGGGCCTGGGCAACGGTTACCTTGACTTTGCAGGCTCTACGGTCGTTCATGCCATGGGCGGGTTTGTGGCTCTGGCGGGAGCGATCGTCCTCGGCGCCCGGATCGGCAAGTTCAACAAGGGCGGCAGCCCCAACGCCATCCCGGGACATCACATCCCGATGGCGGTGCTGGGCACGCTGTTCCTCGCCTTTGGCTGGATCGGCTTTAACGGCGCCAGCACCCTTACCGGCGGCGACTTCCGCCTGGCGGTGATCATCACCAACACGTTCCTGGCGGCGGCCAGCGGTGGACTTACCTCCATGTTTATCATGTGGAAGTTCTACGGTAAGCCCGATCTCTCGATGACCTGCAACGGCGCCCTGGCCGGCCTGGTCGCCATCACGGCGCCCTGCGCCTTCGTGGCTCCCTGGGCCGCGCTCGTCATCGGCGTCGTTGCCGGCGCGCTCGTCATCGGCGGCGTCTTCCTCGTCGAGCGGGTGTTCAAGGTCGACGATCCGGTCGGCGCGGTGGCCGTCCACGGCTTCAACGGCCTCTGGGGCGTGCTGGCGCTGGGCATCTTCGCCGACGGCACTTACGGTGGAGGCGACAACGGCGTTGCCCACGCAGTCAAAGGCCTCATTTATGGCGGCACCGGCCAGTTTGCCGCCCAGGCGATCGGCGCCGTCACCGTGGTCGTCGTGGCGCTAGGCGGCGGCTATGTCTTCTTCAAGGTGCTGGACAGGATCATGGGTCTGCGCGTCACGGCGGAAGAAGAGATCCAGGGGTTGGACCTGCCACAAATGGGAACGCTTGCCTATCCTGATTTCTCCGGCTCGGCTCCCGACTGGGTAACGCCGCACTCCTCGGGTCTGGGCGCGCCCCCGGGAAAGACCGCGCCGGCGATGAATTCCGTTTCCCTGGACGAAGGAGCGGGGGCATGAAGAAAGTAGAAGCAATCATCAGGCATATCAAACTCGATGAAGTCAAGACGGCACTGGACGAGATCGGCATCAAGTGGATGACCGTCACCGACGTCAAGGGCGCCGGCAAGCAGAAGGGCTACACCGAGCAGTGGCGGGGGAGCAAACTAAACATCTTCCTCAACCCGAAGCTGGAGCTGAAGATCGTCGTCAAAGACGAGCTGGTCCCGAAGGTAATCGACACGATCATGGCGGTCGCCCGCACCGGCGCGATCGGCGACGGCAAGATCTTCATCACCAATGTCGAGGAGGCCGTGGCGATCAGGACCGGCGCCAGGGGGGAGGAAGCCCTCTAGCGCCAGAGGTACGACCGATGGTCCCTAGGACACAAACCAGATATATATAAAAAAGGACTGCAAACCAACAGATTGCAAATCCAGCAGGATTGGCCCTGATCCTCCGAAAAAGCCCCGCCGTCCGCAACCGGCGGGGCTTAAGTTTGCGGAACGAGAATTTACATGGAAGACCATTTGGAGAAAAAGGTTCATTTTGAACATCGCGTTTTCTTTTCACTTTTTCTATCCTGAACAATGTTGCGGCGAGCATGCCATCGCTGAGACGTGGGATGAGTTCCCGTTATGGGAAGATGTACCTATGGACCCGGAATGCGAAAAGAGCTGGATAGCGTCTTTATCTCCTGGTTTCTCAATGCCTGGGCGCCGGACAACGCCGAAAAAAACCAGCGCGATCACCTGACGGAAATGCCGGTCGGCCTGTCCTTCCTTGCTGAAAATGAGGCGGAAGTTGACCCATTCGCCAAGCGTTTCATTGAGGAATGCTGTGCCCGGCTGTACAGTTTTCTCATGGTGGCTGACCTTGACCATGGCGCTTAACTTCCGGTCTTCGCACGGCTGCACCAGGAATGTATAAGTTCTTCGCCGGATCTCGTGACGCTCCCGCCAGCCCGTTAGTCTTATCCAAACCTCCAAAGACTCACCGAGTCCTGATTTCACCTCCTATCCGCCATTTCTGCTCCCGGTGTACAATCGTTGGAACTTTTTTTCATCCTCACGGCCAAAGTTTGAGCCAAGCCGGCCGCGTACACTCCAAATGTACATGGACAAAAAGATCATGCTGCTTGGAGGTCTTTTATCCATAAAAAAATCGGCAAATCGCCGGGAGGTGAATCCAGTTGAAAAAGGTTGAGGCATTTATCCGCCATGAGAAAGTGGAGGAAGTCCGTGACGCTTTGTCGTCGATCGGCATTGAAGGCATGAGCTTTACCGAGATCAAGGGTTTCGGTCGCCAGAAGGGCTACACAGAGACCTACCGCGGCGCCAAGGTCACGATTCATCTCCGGCCCAAGGTAAAGGTGGAGGCGGTCATTGATGACAGCGCCGTGGAGAAGGTCGTCGCTACCCTGGGAGAAGCAGCCCGCACCGGCGCCATCGGCGATGGCAAGATCTTTGTCACCCCGGTTGAATTCGCCCAGAGAATCAGAACCGGCGAGACCGGCCCAGAGGTTCTTTAAGCACCGGTAACAGGAAGGAAAGAAATTGACAGATTTCACAATGATTGTCAGGAAGCGGGGGGCAATGCTGCTGGTGAGCGTGTTTGCCGCCGGACTGGGGCTGCTTTTGCTCCCGTCGCTGGCGTTTGCCTCAAGCGGCCCCTCTCCGGAGTCGATCGCCATTGACACCGTCTGGGTAATGCTGGCAACGTTTCTCGTCTTCTTCATGCAGGCCGGCTTCTTTACCCTGGAGATCGGCTTTACCCGCGCCAAGAACGCCGGGCATATCGCCTGGAAAATCCTCGTGAACATGGCTATCTCCGCGATTGTCTTCTGGGCGGTCGGCTTTGCCATCGCCTTTGGCCACGGCAACACCCTGGCCGGTTCCAGCGGCTGGTTCATAAGCGTGGCGCCGGAGAAAATCAACAGCGTTTTCTCTTCGCTTGCTTATAGCAACGTGCCCATCTCGGCCAAGTTCATGTTTGAGTTTGCTTTTGCGGCCGTCTCGCTGGCGATTGTCTGGGGCGCCCTCCTGGAGCGGACAAAGATGATCGTTTATTTTGTCTTTGGCATCGTTTTCACGGCGTTCATCTATCCGGTCGTGGGCCACTGGATCTGGGGTGGCGGCTGGCTCAGCCAGCTGGGCATGCAGGATTTTGCCGGCTCCACCGTAGTGCATCTCCTGGGGGCGACATCGGCTTTAGTCGGCACCCTCGCCCTCGGTCCCCGGATCGGCAAGTACTCAAAACGGGATGGCAGCCCCAAGCCTATCCCGGGCCACAGCATGCCGCTGGCGCTGCTGGGCGTGATTATCCTCTGGCTGGGCTGGTTCGGATTTAACCCAGGCAGCACACTTAATGCCATGGATCTCAGCTTTGCCAACATCGCCCTGGTGACCAACATGGCGGCGGCCGCTGGCGTCCTGTCGGCGATGTTCATGGCCTGGCTGCTGATGGGCAAGCCCGATATTGGCATGACAGCCAACGGCGCCATCGCCGCGCTGGTGGCGATCACCGCCGGCTCCGGCTTTGTCGAGCCATGGGCGGCAGTTGTCATCGGCGGCGTGGCCGGCGCGCTCATGGTCGTGATGGTGCTGACGATTGACCGCATCCATATTGACGATCCGATCGGCGCCCTTTCCTGCCACGGCATCTCCGGCATCTGGGGGACGCTTGCCACCGGCCTCTTTGCGGCGCCGAGCATCGTTGCCCGGCTCAAGGTGGGAACGCCGGGCCTGGTTTACGGTGGCGGCTTTCATCAGCTGGGAGTGCAGGCGCTGGGCGTCGCGGCGGTGTTCGCCTTCGTGCTGGTCACCTCCGGGATTGTCTTTTACGGGATGAAGGCGCTGGTCGGCATCCGTTTGAGCCCCGAGCAGGAACTGGCCGGCTCCGACTTCGCTGAGCACGGCATGTGGGGTTATCCGGAGCATTTTGTCGGTGTGGATGACGGTACCGAAGGAACAGCACTGGCCGACCGGATCCGCTCCATCCCGCCGGTTGAGCACGGCGAGCCGGCAACCGCGACGGATTAAGTACAGAACCTCAGCGGTCAAATAATGTTTGGTAAATAGTGGCGGCCCTTGCGGGCCGCCCTAATTCTGTTCCATCTCCTCATTTTCTCTTCTTCTTGATAATCACAGGGCAGTATATTTGTCCAACAGGACAATTAAACGCTGATTTATTATGTCCAGCTGGACAATATATTTCGCCAATCACATTTATACAATCGGCCACATACTTTTGGAGAAACCAGGAGCGCCATGTTTTATCCGCAGGAACAAAACGGTAATGGCGCCGTGACCGAGGAGCCGCCCATGAACGCCCCGACCGGATTAACTGACATTGTCAACGCGGGTAATGTCTTCTTTCTGCTGTGGGGGGCGGTGCTTGTATTTTCCATGCACGCCGGTTTTGCCTTCCTGGAGGCGGGCAGTGTCCGGAAGAAGAACATTGTCAACGCGCTGACAAAAATTCCCACGGACTGGGCGGTTTCCACCGTGGTTTATTTCCTGATCGGATTTCCGATCTCCTACGGGATAACTTTCCTCGGCAACGCCGCCGGTTTGCTGGGGGATAACTCGGGATACAACCTGGCGCACTTCTTCTTCCTGCTCTGCTTTGCCGCCGTCATTCCCGCGATTATCAGCGGTGGCATCGCCGAGAGGGCCAGGTTCTACCCCCAGGTGCTGGCGGGAGCCATCTTTGTGGGCTTCGCGTACCCATTTTTTGAGGGTCTTGTCTGGGGACGCTTTAATGTGCTGGGATCTTCCACCGGCTGGCTGGCGAGCGCCTTTGGCGCCGGCTTTCACGATTACGCCGGCTCCGTGGTCGTCCACGCCATGGGTGGCTGGCTGGCCCTCCCCGCCATTCTGCTGCTTGGACCACGGATGGGACGTTACGTCAAAGGACAGAGCCGGCCGCTGCAGATCCACAGCGTGCCGTTCGTGGCCCTGGGCAGCTGGCTACTGATGGTGGGCTGGTTCGGGTTTAACGTCGCATCGGCGGCGACGCTGCCGCACATCTCCGGCCTGGTGGCGGCCAACTCGCTGCTGGCCATGGGCGGCGGGCTGCTGGCCGCCGTGCTTGTCTCCCGGCGAGACAGCGTTTTCGTTTACAATGGCGCCCTGGCGGGGCTGGTCGCTGTCTGTGCCGGCTCTGACCTGATGCATCCGCTGGCGGCTCTGGTCACGGGCGCCGTGGCCGGCATCATCTTTGTCAAAGGTTTCCTCTGGGCTAACGAGCATCTCCGCATCGATGATGTTCTGGGCGTCTGGCCCCTCCACGGCCTCTGCGGCGCCTGGGGCGGCATCGCCTGCGGCATTTTCGGATACAAGGCGCTGGGCGGTCTTGGCGGCGTCAGCTTCCTGTCACAGCTGGTCGGGACCGCGGCCGGGATTGCCATCGCGGTGACCGCGTCATTTATCGTCTATGGCATCATTAAAAAAACTATTGGCTTCCGGCTGACGCCCCACGAGGAGCTGCTCGGCTCCGACCTCACCATCCATGCCGGCAAGGCCTACCCCGAGGAGTTGATTTAATTGGCTGACGGCAAGATGACCATGATTCAGTGCGTCTTTAAAGGCGAGCGGCTTTATGATGTGCAAAGCGCCCTGGAAGAGATTGGCGTGGTGGGGTTGACTATCTGGGAAGTGAAGGGTCATGGCCGCCAGAAAGGCCACATCGAGCACTACCGCGGTCTGGAGACCCGGGTCAACCTGCTGCCCAAGCTGATGCTTGAGATAGTCGTCGCGAACGAGGACGCGGACCGGATCGTGGAGGCGCTTACCGAAGCGGCCCACACCGGTGAGATCGGCGATGGCAAGATCTTCCTGCTGCCGGTGGCGGACACCATTCGCGTCAGGACCGGGGAGCGGGGGACAGCCGCCATCTGAGCCCCGACACGGCCGGTTGAGTCTTTAGACTCAAGTACAAAAAGTCGCCTTAAATAACATTCCTGCCGGTATTGCTACCAGAGGCCTATTAAGCATAGAATCAACAACCGGAACGCCGGGCCCTGGATGCTGCGGTTAAAAGTTATTGTGCAAACAGGATGGTTTTGAATTGAAGTTTCGAAGAAGCCCCCGGAAGAATCTGGTTTGTTTTTATCTTTGAACTTTGGACTTTGAACCTAAACCAACTAAGGAGGAATTAAGCAACGATGGACAAGGATCAGGTAATAAAAAATGTCAAGGACGAGGATGTGAAGTTTATCCGGCTTTGGTTTACCGACATGGTTGGCCAGCTGAAAAGCTTCGCCATAACCGCCGGAGAGCTGGAGACCGCGCTTAATAACGGCATGGGCTTTGACGGTTCTTCCATCACCGGTTACCAGGATATCGAAGAAAGCGACATGATCGCGATGCCGGATCCGTCCACATTTAAGATCCTGCCCTGGAGGCCGCAGGAGAAAAAAGTGGCACGGATGATCTGTGACGTGTTAAATCCGGACAGGTCGCCGTACGAAGGTGATCCCCGCTATGTCCTCAGGCGGGCGCTGGAGCGGGCGGCCGGGATGGGTTTTGACCATTTTTATGTCGGCCCTGAGCTGGAGTTCTTTTATTTCAAGGACTCTGATGGTACCGAGATTCTGGACAAGGGCGGCTATTTCGACTTGACACCCCTTGATATCGCCAGCGACCTCCGGCGTGATACCGTGCTCGCTTGCGAGGACATGGGTATCAACATCGAGTACAGCCATCACGAGGTCGGACCTTCCCAGCATGAGATTGACATGCGTTTCGCGGATGCTCTAAAGATGGCTGACGACGCCATGACATACCGGCTGATTGTCAAAGAGATAGCCGAGCAGTACGGCGTTTACGCCACTTTCATGCCGAAGCCCCTCTTTGGCGAGAACGGTAGCGGCATGCATACGCACCAGTCCCTGTTTAAAGGCAGCGATAACGCATTCTTTGACGGCAACGACCAGTACTTCTTGAGCGACACCGCCAAGGGTTACATCGCGGGTCTGCTTAAGCACGCCAGCGAGATCAGCGTCGTCTTTGCCCAGTGGGTCAACTCCTACAAGCGCCTGGTGCCAGGTTATGAGGCTCCCGTCTACAAGGCCTGGTCGCGGCGCAATCGCTCGGCGCTCATCCGCGTGCCCATGTATCATCCCGGTCAGGAAAAGGCCACCCGCTGCGAATTCCGCAGCCCCGACCCAGCCTGCAATCCGTACCTGACCTTCGCGGTCATGCTCCAGGCGGGTCTCGATGGTATCGAAAACGGTTACAAGCTGGAAGATCCAAAAGAAATGAACCTGTTCGAGGTGACGGAATCCGATCGCAAGGACCTGGGTGTTGACACCCTGCCGGAGAACCTTGGCGAGGCGATCAGATTCGCCGAGAACAGTGAGCTGCTCAGGAAGGCGCTCGGCGACCACATTTTCGGCCGGCTGATCGAGAACAAGAAGAAAGAGTGGGACGACTATCGCGTCCAGCTGACACAGTGGGAGATGGACCGGTACCTGTCGGTGCTTTAATCTCTCTCTCCAGACAAACAAACATGAAAGGCCCGGAGTTTTCCGGGCCTTTCATCATTTAATGGCACGAATCGGGGCGAAGTGTATACGAATCATCCGACCCGGAGCTTCATTTAGTCAAAGACAAATTTACGCCTCATGCCAAAATTCCAGATCATGATTGCCGCCGTGGCGATAAGCCACGCTCCCAGGTAAAACAGCGTCAGCACCGAGACGAGCATATACATGATTGCTTCGTTGAGAAAAAGGCCCGTAACGCCGATCAGCAAGAACAGCACGATCTCCTTTTTGATCTGGCCGGTGCTGCGGAATACCCAGGCAATACTGAGCACGTAGTTGGTAACGATGCCCAGAATAAAGGCGATCGCCGCGGAGAGCAAATAATAGACGCCCAGCTTGGAGGTCAGCACATAAAGCGAGACAAGGTTAATCAGCGCGGCGCCGCCGCCAACGAAGAGATAGCGAAAAAACTGAATCGAGATCGCATCCGTCTTTTGTACCAAGTATTTGCTGCTGATGCCTCTGATCTTTTCCATGCCGGTATTATATTCGATTTTTAAGGCAGATGGCCCGGAAAGGGATTTTTGGATAGGAAGTCCGGGAAGAAGGGCCAAGGAGAAGAGAAGGGGCGCCATCTTCCAGAAGATGACGCCCCCACGGCCTTGCAGAAGGCCGTCTGCCTACTCGGGGGAGTAGAGCAAGTCTGGGTAACCTTTTATGGAGCCGGCGGCACGACGACGCTGCACTGCCAGCCCGAGCATTCGAAAGTGATCTCTTTCAAATTCCCGAGCCGGGCCAGCTCCGGCTTTTCATAACATTCCTGCTTTTTCCCGTTTCTATTCATTGCGGATCCTTCCACAGTTTGTTTTTCCTCTGATAATTGTCAACGAGCCTGTTTATGGCAGAATGTAGGAGTTGCCGCAAATATCCGTGGCGCTACCGGTTGTGGTAGTCAACCAGAAACCGGTGCCCGACGGAACGTTGTACTTCAGGGTTACGGTTGCGGAGCCTGCCGGCGACATGATATTGGCGACCGTTAAAGGCAGCGCCGTCTGAATCGTGACGCCGTTCGAGTTATTGCTGCTGGTGATGGCAATATCATAACTGATGCCGCTACCGGTGTTGCTGATCTTCCAGTCAACTGACAGAAGATGGTTCTGATAGTCGATTTGACTGGCCCAGTACGCGTTTGGCTTGCTCAGGCTAAGGCTGGGCTTGCCGCCCGCGCACGGGGCGTCGTATGTGAGCCCTCCGGGAGCAGTGCCGGTGATGATCGGGTAGGCATGCTCTTCGGTGCCGCCGTTGAACATCATGCCGTAGTTATTGTTCCACGCCGCCAGTCCATACCTGAGCCCCTTGGTGGGTGTGGTGGCGTTGCGGACTCCCAGCGCGTTAAGACCGATAACGGCGGCATTGGATTCCTGCTGCCCGTTGGCGTAGACGATCACCGGCTTAGTGGTGTCGATCGAGAGCAGGTTCGTGTAGTCGCCGGAACCATCTTTGGCAAACAGCTGCTGGAACGGTATGTTGACAGCGCCAGTGATATGGCCCGCCGCGTAATCGGCTGCGCTCCTGACGTCAACGACGGTGTAGTTGCCGATGTTGGAGTCATTGACCTGACCGGTGCCCGTCCCCGGGAAGATAAACGGAGGCGAAGTGGCGGCCAGCGACAAGTCATCAGCCACCCTGGTGATCTCTGCTGGCTCGGTCGAAGTGGTGTTGTTAATCACCGGATAACCACCCGGAGCCGGCAATGAGTGCGGCGTTGTTTCCATTCCGTAATTGTGGACATAAATGTCCTTCGTGCCCGGAGTGACTTCGGAGAGCACCCCCGGCTCCGCGGCTGAGTTCCACCCCAGGTTGCCCCATTTTAGCGCGGTTATCACGGGCGCCGGCGTCCCGAAATACCCCGACTGGGCCACGGCGCCCAAGGCCATCTCGGCCAGCTTGTCGGTATGGCCGCTGTAGCAGGCGAGCACGATGGTCTTGTTCTGATGCCCCGCTAGCGCGGTCCTGATAATCTCCAGGCTGGAAGGTTTGACAATGTTCGCGTAAGTGATATTGATTGCCCCCGGGATATGGCCGGCGCCCATGCCCGTTGTGTTGGTTCCTGAATAGGCGTCGGCAGCCCGCACATCGATTACCAGCGGATCGTTTGCCGGGTTGTCGTTGGAATTGATCACCCCATCGTTATTGTCATCAAGCAGGGCCATCAAAGTTGACGTATCCATATAGTTGGTTCCGGTCACGTTTGCCGCCGGCAGATTGTTCCAATATGAGTTGGTGGCGTCGGCGATGACGCTGAACTGTTCGTCGCCGGCCGGCGGCGCCGCCTGGCCGATGGCGGCCAGGCTAATCGCAACCAGCAGGCTTAGGGCCAGCACGGCCAGGAACGTGAATTTAAACTGTTTACTTTTACTCATCTTCCAACTCCCGTTTTAAAAATTAAAAACCCCGATTAAATGTTTCAAACTATAACAGCTTTTTCAAATGCGTCCCTCCCGGTGTTAATGTCTATCATTAATGTCAGAATAAAGCTTAGTTGACAATGTTAAATCCTGACACAAATACTTGTATTTATTACAGAAACATGTTTTAATATCATAATAATACACGAAGACTAATATTTGTCAAACATCATGCTATATTTATTGATTGTTGGCTCTGGATCGGCGGGGAAGGGGTGGCAAAAATGGGCAGCCCGGGTCATATTTCCGATGCATGTCTGGCCAGAAAAAATCCTCAAGGGACAACCGGCGCCGCTAGGCGCACCGGCAAAATGTCACAAATTATCAGAATGTAAAAAGAGGGAACGGGGATAATTACGGCAAGAGAAAAGCGGCCACTTTGGCGGCCGCTATTCTCTTTGTTGCCGGTGGAATTTTATCCGTCCCGGCAACAAGCCCTATGTAGACGTTCTGGCGACCCGCCCCGGAGGCCTCCCCCTAACCGGTAGCGAGTGCTTCATAGGCGCTGCGATCCAGAGCCATTTCCGCCGACTCGGCCACCAGGCCCGCCCTTTTGGTTTCATGCGTCGTGCCGCACACTTCGCAGAAGCCGAACCTGTTCACTGAGCCGGCCGATTGACAAACATCGCAGTATCCCATTAGAACCTCCTGCCCCGGCCCGCTCAAGCGGGCGCGAAACGAAATAGTGATAATTTATCGGTTTGAAAGCGGCCGACTTTAGTTTTTTTAATCTATCGGGGAGAAAATCAGGGAAAACCCTGAATCCTGAAAAAAGCGCACCAGGTTTTTTCTTGAAGACGGTAAGCAGGGCATAAACGCAGAAACAGGCGGGAAAGCGGGCACGGAAGGCCTGCAAAACCTGCTGGAGTCACTGATAATTTGCAGGCCTTCCGCTTGGGGAGGCTGAAGGTCAACAGCCAGTTAGAATACTACCAGAGCAAGGTTAAATTGAAGTTAAGGAAAAGTTAATCAATTTGAAGTCAGAAATCCGCGATTTCCGGATCAAATTCTGACCACATTTCGGGAGGACCGGGATGCAGTCCCGGCCAGCAATCGCCGGCTGAGGCGCAGACGCGGCACGAGCGGCGCAGGTATTCTTCCTTGAGCGAGATCATGCAAAACGGCCCAGTGTGCCAGCCGTCACAGATACACACGTTAATTTCACCTGGTAGGATTCCCATGCGTTAAGAGAAGGAGGCTTGAGTGGCAGAATCGGCGCTATTGGTTTAAAGGAGGAGTGTTAAACCTGTCGTTAGCTGCGACGGTCGGCGCCGGCGACATGCCGGTAGCCGACGCGGCGGTCGATGAGGATCATCCTTCCCATTTTGCGGGAAAGACGGTCATATACCTTCATCAGATCGGGCAGCTGACTGTCTATGATCAGATAATTGCCTGAACGGGACTCGACTTGGGCGGAACTGTAGCCGCATGAGGCGCATGGTTGGAACTTTTCCGGAAACGAAGTCATGATTGGCGAGTCGCAATAAGGACAAATAATTTCAGTCATAGATAGAGGATATCCAAACAAACTATATACGTCAATAAAATCTGGTTGCTCCACTTTAGCGTCAAATACGCAGGGGCGCGTTGACGGCTTGTTATTTCATCATCGTTTCAATAATAGCGGGTCTCTTTCTCCGGGATATGGCGGAAGGAAAGCTGGGTGCAGCATGGGCCGGGGCCTCGATTGTGGTTGGCATCGGCGGACTTCTTTTTCAGAGTAAAGGAATCTGAAGCGGAGCATGTTAGGGAGCAGGCTAAACTGGCCCTATGGATAGGGCAGCCATTCTGAGCCGGTCGGCCAGGCATTATTCGGCACCAGGTCGCCCGCCTGCTGCTCTGGCGTTGTCTGTCCCTGAACGGGAGCCTCCGCGTCGTCAGTGTAAGCCATCCACTTGAAGCTCTTGGGCGAACCGATCGCCGAAGCGTTTAGAGTGATCGTCAGCGTCGTCCCGGAATGGGTCATGGTGCCGGGAAATTTCTGGTCCGAAAGATTGTTTTTATTAATCTCGTTATAAAGCCCCCAGGACAAGTTGGGTTGGCCAACGGGAAATCTTGCGTAAACTCCCCAATCAGGCTTGCCATCGCCGTTGGTATCCAACAGAAAGCCCCACTCCGCCGCGAGAGTATCAGGAGGCCTGGTATCCGGCAACGGTCCCGAGACGTCCATGGTGAAAACCAGGTTTTGCCCGTCCTTCCTGATCGTAACCTGGCTGATGTCCGCCTCGCGGGGGGCGGGCGCCGGCTGATGGGTGTGGCTGTCAACAGTGTCGCCCAGCGCGTCGATTTGCTGCACGACGCCCGCCGACGGCCGCGAGAAACCGCTCGGAAGCGAAGCCGATGTAGATGTCTGGGCAGGCGAAGAGCCGCCGCCGCAGCCGGCAGCCGCGGCGATGAATAGCAATGAAATAGCCATACCGGCGAAAGCGGCGCTTCTCCGGCCAAGAAGCTTGGGGATAATCGGATTCTTTTGGTTCACAAATTCCTGCGGATTAGTATCTGGCTAAACTTTAGCAGGAGCACTTGCCTGTTGCAAAGGCGATCCTGGCGCTGATCGCCTTTACAGCAAGGCGAGCGCCCCGCCGGCGCGTTTTGTTACAATCATGTCATGACAAAAAATAATGAGTCCGGCGCCCGGATCCTCCTCGTCGAAGATGACGAGAGTATCGCCGACAGCATTGAATATAACCTTAAAAAGCAGGGATTTTCCCCTCTACGAGCAGCCGATGGCCTGGAAGGTCTGCGCCTGCTGAGGCGGACCAGGCCGGATTTAATCATCCTGGATCTGATGCTGCCGGTCCTCGATGGCTGGAAGCTCTGCGAGCAGGCGCGTCAGGAAGGATTTGATATGCCGGTTATCATTCTCAGCGCCCGCACCAGCGAATTCGACAAGGTGCAGTGCCTGTCAATGGGAGCGGACGATTATATGACCAAACCGTTCGGAATGGGGGAGCTCGTCGCCCGGATCAAGGCCCAGCTGAGGCGTTCGCACAGCGCGACGGCGGCGCCGGGCGCGCGGCGTTTGCAGGCAGGCCCGATCTCGATCGATGCTTCCCGGAAGGAAGCCTATGCGGACGGCGTCTCTCTGGGACTGACACCCAAGGAGTTTGCCCTCCTGTATTTGCTGATGCGGGAGTCTCCAGCGCCGATCTCGCGGGAAGAAATATACCGCAAGGTCTGGGGTTATGAAATGCTGCACGGCGACCGGGCGGTCGATGTATTTGTCCGCCGCCTGCGGCAGAAACTGGCGGTGAGCATCCCGGGGAACAAGTTTCTTCACACGCACCACGGATTCGGTTACAGGTTTGAGGTCAAGGAGTCAGAGAAAAACAGCTAAGTCTGGCCGGATTTGAATCTTCTTCTTAAATTTCTTGGGGTTCCTTGTCCTGGGTGAGAGGGAGACGGATGATAATCTCGGTGCCGAATCCCTCGCGGCTGTCGGCTTCGACCTCGCCGCCAGCGCTCTCGACGACATGTTTGACGATCGAGAGGCCCAGCCCGGTGCCGCCGAGGTGCCGGCTGCGGGACTTGTCCACCCGATAAAACCGCTCAAAGATGTGTGGGAGGTGCTCGGGGTCGATGCCGATGCCGTCATCCTTGACGGCGATCCAGACCGAGCTGTTTTCGCGCCCGGCCTTGACGCTCACCAGGGAGCCACGCCCGCTATATTTGATCGCGTTCTCAAGAAGGTTGCCCAGCACGGTGGCCGCCATGCGCTCTGGCAGCGGAATTTCGATCTCCGCCGACAGCTCTCCGCTGACCTTGACGTCGAACCGCTCCGCCAGCGGCGTCAGCTTTTCCATCACCCGGTCCAGCGCCGCTTGAGCCGGGGAGGAGCCATGGATCTCGGCGCGCCCGGATTCAAGGGAAGACAGGAAAAGGATATCGTCGATCAGCTGTCCCAGCCTGCTCGTCTCATGATCGAGACGGTCGAGGAAGCGGGCAGCGTCTTCACGGTCGATATCGGGGTCCCGCAGACTCTCGACCAGGGCCCTGATGCCGGCCAGTGGCGTCCGCAGCTCATGGGAGACCGTCGCGGCAAACTGCGAGCGCAGTTCGCCGAAATCAACGGTGGCGGCGGCGTTCTTGAGAAAGATGAGGCATTCGCGCTGCCGCCCGTTGCGGAATGGAAAAAGTTGCGCCAGGTAAGACCGGCGGCCTTTGGCGTAAAGCCGCACCGTCAGCTCGGCCGGCTGCAGCGAGGCGATCGCATTGGCGGCGGCGTCGTCGAGCTCATGATTTTCCAGCGTCTCCAGCAGGCCGCGGTTGATGCGGGGCTGATCCAGTTCCTCCTCGGCGGAAGAGCTGAGCGCCACGATGCTGCGGCTCTGGTTGACCAGCAACACCGGCATTGGAGAGTTCAGAACAAATTGCCGGAGACGGCGCTCGGCCAGCTCACATTTTTCGGCGGTGGAGGCGGCTTCGTGCTGCCGGCGGGCGGTTTCGAGGAGCTGATCGGGATGGGGCGGGTCGAGAACGGCGATCAGGCCCGAGCGCTCCTTTAGCAACCTCAACAAGACAGCGCTGAGCACCAGAATAGCCAGGAGCAGCGCCGCGGCAATGACCAGCAGGATGATTGACAAACCACTCATGGCAGGCTTCCTGTCACCGGTTTAAAATCTGTCGTTCGCTGAGCCTCGCTACTAATGACCTTTGGAGATTGATTCCGAAAGGACACACGACGCCGCCGGGTTACTGCCCGAACTGGCGCTGGAGGTCGGGCGCCGGCCGGTCGAAATATTGACCATCGAGCTGTCCAGTGACCAGAAAACTGACCCGTGCGCCCATGTCAACCACCTGATCGGCGATTCGTTCGATATAACGGCTAGCCAGCGCGATATGAGTAGACCACTCCGATGATGTCTCTTCGTCCGTTTCGTCCGGATGCAACAGCCGGGAAAGGATTTCTTTGAACATCTCATCGATCGGTTCGTCAATATCCTCGAGTGAAGCCGCTAGCTCCGCATCACGGTCGGCAAACGCCTTGATGCCCTGCCGGAGAACTTCCAACGCCTGCGCCGACATTTTGCGCAGCAGGTCGAAATAAGGCTCGGCGGCGCTGGTTCGCTCCAGGCGCTTGGCGATCTTGGCGATATTGACGGCCAGATCGCCGATGCGCTCCAGGTGCAGGCTGACCAGCAAGCAGACATGCAGCAGTCGCAGGTCCTTGGCTACCGGCTGCTGCCGCGCCTGCAGCGCCAGGCAGCGTCCTTCAATCCGGAGGGTGAGCTCATTTATGTCTTCGTCGCCGGCGATGACGCTGTTGGCCAGCTTTCTGTCTCCGGTAAACAGAGATTGTGTGGAGAGGTCAACCGCCTCCACCACCAGGCTGCCCAGGTGAAGGATCTCCTGGTTAAGCTGCTCTAGCCCTTCGTGAAACATTTGCCGGGTCATTGCTAACCGAACCTCCCTGTGATGTAATTTTCTGTCTCCTTGCGCTCTGGCATCGTAAAGATCTTGTTTGTCGGCCCGTATTCAATCATCCGCCCGGGCTCGCCCATCTCCTTGGAGAGCATGAAACCGGTAAAATCGGACACCCGCGCCGCCTGCTGCATATTGTGCGTGACAATCACGATGGTATAGTTCTTTTTCAGCTTGTCGATCGTGTCCTCGATCTTCTGCGTCGAGGCGGGATCGAGCGCGGAGCACGGCTCATCCATCAGGATCACGTCTGGCTGCACCGCCAGCGCCCGCGCAATGCAGAGCCGCTGCTGCTGGCCGCCGGAGAGGCTGCCGCCCGGTTTGTGCAGCTTGTTCTTGACCTCATCCC
>JACWAM010000015.1 GCA_014874265.1 Thermoleophilia bacterium
CTGGATTCGAACCAGCGTAGGCTTCGCCAACGGACTTACAGTCCGCCCCCTTTAGCCACTCGGGCACTCCTCCGCCGTGGCGCCAAGAGAAAAAAAGCGGCAATTATCCCGCCGCCGGCGCGCACCAAATTATAACACAGAGAATAAAAGGGAAATGGCTGGCTAAGGTACTTCAAGCCTCGTTGCCGCCATTCTTCTACAGATTGTCCCCCATCAAGGAGAGCCTCAAATGCGTCAAACGTTTTGGCCCGGTTACTGGGTCAGCTTTCCCCTTTTTGCCCAAAAACGGAAGACCGCGTGCAGCCGGGTCACAGCGATATCGGAACGAAAAAGATCAAGCTGATTCCTGAGCAGGCCATCCGCTACCGGCATGAAGCGGCCGAGATACATCATCTTTTCCGGTTCGATTGGAAGGCGATTCTTGACATATGTCGTGGTTATCCCCATCTTCAGCCCGCTTTCGCGGGCGAAGCGCAAAATGTCAGCAGTATAATTTCCGTTTGGATAAGAAATTACCAGAGGCGCGATTCCGGTCAAACGCTCAATCTCCTCCTGGCTTCTTTTTATCTGTTTTCTACCCACGCTTGAAGGATAGTTCGTCAAAATCACATGATCAAAGGTGTGATTGCCTATCAAGACTCCTTCCTGTTTCGCCAGGTCCTGGAACTCGACAACGGTAAAAGGACGGTCGACGTCCGAGACAGGTTTTAAGGCCGCTTCACCAAATTCATTTTCCAAAAATCTGTCGATCTCTTCATTTGTCAAACACTTAAGCCGGTTCAGTTCATGGGAAATGGATCGAACGGATGCGCCTCTCTTGATTCTTTCCCGCCAGAGCACATCCCACCAGAATGACTTGTTCTGATACATGTGATTCAAAGAAACAAAAAAGACCGCCGGTATTTTAAACTGTTTCAAAACCGGCAATGACAGTTTGCTGCTGTAGTAGCCGTCGTCAAAAGTGATCAGGAGGTGCTTCCCGCGGCTTGACAGTCCCTTGAGGATGTCTGAGGGTGAAACCGGAATAAAACCGTTGTCCAGGTAATACTGTAATGTCTCAGTAAGTCTTGCAACCGTCATGTTTTGCTGAGGATAAACGAGCTTCAAGTCAACTTCAGCTTCGTTTCTGAACAGGCAATGAAAAAGAAGAATTGTCAAAGAACCACGCTCAGGCATCAACCTGAGGTAAGGAGTAGTAACGAAGTGATCGAATGTTTTAGCGTATGATTTGAGTTTTGTCTTCAAAGAGAGAATTGCGGTTTTCGCTGCGGTTACCGAATTCTACCACTCCCTTTACGAGCCATTATATCGGATTTACGCCCCGTTTCTATGAGTCTGAGCCAGGAAAGCTGAACCTCCCGGAGAAACCGGCGACGCCAGACACAGATTGCGTTATTTGTTGACGTGGTAATATTTAAAAAACAAGGGATAAAAAATTTGGCCGAAAGTCTGGACATCCATGACTGGCAGGAGCTCCTGCTGGTCGCCGCGGCCATCGAGCTGGACATCTTCCAGGAGCTGGCCCAAAAACCCGCTGACGCCGGCGAGCTGGCCCGGCGGCTTGATTACGATCCGCGGTCGGTACGGATTTTGCTGGCGGCGCTCGAGGATCTCGGGCACGTCGAGAAAAAGAAGGACCACTACCAAACGTCGGCACAAATGCGCTCTCTTGCCGTGGACCAGGAAAGTTCCAGCTATGCTCCTTACAGTATTCTGCATCGTCGCAATCTAACTGAGCGTTGGTTGACTATTCCTGAGGTTGTCCGAAGCGGCAAACAGGTGGAAAGAACTTACACCAAAGAACGCCGCGAGGTTTTTGTCCATTCGATGAACGACGTTTCCCGGCGGTTTGCAGGCGCCATTGTCGACCGGTGCCTGCGGCGGGCCCCGGACGCCAGGTCTGTCATCGATATCGGCGGCGGTCCCGGAACATATGGCCGCGAATTCGCCAAACATTGCCTGAAGATCACGATCTTTGACCGGCCTGAGGTGCTGAAGGTAACGCGGTCAGAGCTGTCTGACGTGCCAGAGCTGAAATTTGCCAGCGGCGACTTCAATGAAAAGATCCCCGCGGGCCCGTTTGACATGGCGTTCATGAGCAACATATTTCATATTTATGGACCTGAAGAAAATCTGAAGCTGCTTCGCCGCGTTCACGCCTCGCTAAAGCCTGGGGGGGTCGCGGCTATTGTTGATTCGGTCCGCGGGTTGAGCCCGCGGGCGCCGCTTTTTGCGGTCACCATGCTTGTCAATACCGATGCCGGCGATACCTGGACGGAGGAGGATTATCTTGGCTGGCTGCGGGAGGCCGGCTTTGAGAACATCTCCATCGAAGATGTGCAAGATAACAGCAGGCAGCTTATTCTTGCGAACAAGGCCCGATAGGTTAGAATTTAACTAGGTCCGCCGACAAATCTTGAGTAATGCCATTGTGGAAGTCTTGTCTGAAATATCCGATAGCAGCAACCGGCGTAAGGCGCGCTTCTGATGACCCTGTTTTTGCTCCTCTGCCTGAGCGCGGTGGCGGTAAATCTGCCATTTGGATTTTATCGTGCGGGTGTTCCCAGGCTTTCTCTCAGATGGTTTCTGGCCATTCATCTGCCGGTGCCGCTGGTCATTATCATGCGGCTGGCCAGCGGCGGCGGGTGGGACCTGGTACCGCTCATGTTTGTCTGCGCGGCGCTAGGCCAGTTTGGCGGCGGATGGATCAGAAGTGGAATAAGCAGACAGCAATCTCCAGAGAAAGTACGAGTTGAGGAAGAATGAACATCAAAGTCACAAATATACTCAGGCGCATGTTTGGCGGCAAACCGGTGCCGCTTTGCCCGTCGTGCATGTATGACTGGCGCTCCGCCTGTCACAATCTGGACAGGCCGCGGGTCACCAAATGTGACGAATACAAGAAAAGGTACTAAGGCGGATGGCAGATGGTGGATTTTGATTATGACCAAAAAACACATCCGTTCGTGCGAACCAGGCACTCAGGGAGTTAAATCCTAGCGATTCTGTATGTAGGCCAGAAGGCTCAGCGACTCCCAGAATATCATCCACACGAGCAGCAGTTCGGCCATAAACTGCGCCCGCTCGCGCCGGAGCAAGCGGTCTATCCCGAACAGCAGGAAAAAAGCGCCTACTGGCAGAACCGGATACAGATAACGGCCAGGAACACCTCCAATCCCTGAAGCAAACGGAATCAGCAGAGTGCCAACTATCCCTACCACAAGCGCCACCAGGAGAAAAATTATCCTGATCTGCACGTCCGGCACCTGGCTGCGGCTTCCCTGTGACAGATAAAAAAGCATGCCAACGAGAGCGACCGCCATCGCCGTGCCTACCGCGACCCAGGCGACCGTCCAGAATGGAAAGGGGAAAACCGGCTCGCCAAACCAGAAGGTTGGCAGGATCTCGTTCAGGCGCAACGTTTGCAGTGACTGAAACGGCGAAGCAAAAAAGGATGAAAGCAGAGGCCGGGCGGCGCTGTCCCCAGTGGCGTCGCCATAAAGGGAAATGTTATGAATCATCCATGGCGTCAGCATCAAAGCCGGAGGAATCACGATCAGGAAGGCATGATGAAGCGCCCGGCGGATCTGTTCCCGTTTGTAGATGACCAGCAGCGCCGGGGCGGCCAGCGCCAGCGGGATTAGAAAAATGGTAGTCAACTTTGCCAGGAGCGCGGCCCCAATAACCACGCCGGCGATGAGGCTCCTTTTCCATGTCAATCCCCGGCCCACCATTCTCAGCAGCAGCAGCACCGCCACGGCAGCCACCGGCACTGCCAGGGCGTCATTGCTTACCTGGGACATGTTCAGGGCGTATCCCTGAGTCAGCAGCACCACCACCGGCGTCCCCATGGTCACGAGACGACTGTCCGGAAAGGCTTCGCGGGCAATAAAGAAGGAAATTGGTATCATCGCCGAAGCAAGCAACGCGGCCAGCACACGCATGCCATAAAGTTTGACGAGCGGGTCAGCCGGGAGCGCTTTGTACACAGGAACATTGATCGCATAGTACAAGGGTGGCTGCATTGCTTCGTAGCTGAATTCCCACAGGTTGCGGCGCACCCACTTCTCCCGGTCGTGCTTATTTAAACCGGCCGGAACCGTCGTGAAGCGTGATGGATCCAGCATTGCTGGCGTCGACAGCGCTCCGTTTTGCCGCCATCCCCACTGGTTTTCCTGCACGGACACATCTATTACCTGTTTTGAGACAAAAGTCTTTCCTTCAACCGGGAGCGATCCATGATCGGAAAGGTACTGAACGAAGGAAAAATGCTGTGCTTCGTCTACCCGGCTCCAGACTGGCTGGATAAAAGCAAAAATTAGCGCCTCGATCAACATGATTAGCCAAAGCCAGATCAGGAAGCGGCGGTGTCTCACCCGCAGGCCCGGCTGACTTCCAAGCGGTGACGGAGCTGCCTCAATCGCTTCAACTTCTGTTTCGATTAAACCCGCGCCCGGCATCAGGCAACCCACCTTCCGGAGACAAACGAGGCCGTCGCGACTGCCAGCAAAATGATGAAGCCAGCCGAAATCGCCCAATAAACGGCCCGGCGGCGGGTCGCCATAGCCAGTAAAATGAATACCGGAAATGCAACCAGCAGATAGCGGCTCATTGATTTCATCGTGCCGCCACCCAAGGGAAGCATGATGCTGGCCAGCAGGTAGAGCGCGTATGACAGCGGCAGTTTTTTAAAAGCAACGAACGCGCTGGTCAAGCCGAGAACCGTTGCCGCCGTTTCCCAGATTACCCAGCGCTCGCCGTGAATTAGCTGGTTGAAATCCTTGATGAAGCTGCTCCACACGGGCGTCACAGTATGCCCCCACCCTGCTTCCTGCGCCTGGGCAAACGCAGCCGGCTGGCCAAAACCGATGTAAAGAAAGGTCATATAAACGGCCAGTCCGGCCGGGATTAGCAACAACCACAGGGTCTGCCGCCGCATGCGCTTGAGAGGTGAGAAAGACTGCCGCGCCATCAGCTCATAAAGCAGGGGGATAATCAATAGCAGGCCAGAAATCCGCGTCAGCGCCGCGAAGAACCCCAGATACCCGGATGTTGCCCATCGCCCTTTGCGGGCATAGTAGAAGCAAGCCACGCTGAGCAGCAGAAACAGCGATTCTGTGTAGGGAGCGGTAAAGAAAAAGGCGGTCGGAAAGATCGACATAAGCCAGGTCGCTCTCCGCGCGAGGTCTTCGCCAAAGTCATCCCAGATCAGCCGGAACAGCAAAAACATGGCGGCGTACAGGGAACCGGCGGAGATCATCAGGCCGGCGATCAGGTATCTCTTACCAAGGACAAAGCCGAGGGCCTTCATGCTGACCGGATAGAGAGGGAAGAAAGCGACGTTTGACTGATCGCCGGCGACCCAGTGGTAACCGTACTGTGCAATTGACATGTACCAGTTTGAATCCCACTGGTACCAGATGGAAAAAAACCACGGCTCCCGGTGCAACAGGGTGACGGATTCGCCCTGATGGACCGGTGAAAGCAGGAGATAGCCCAGTACAGCAAAAATGACAATGAGCGCTCGGCTCACGGTAAACGAGCGCGTCACGGCATTAAACATAGCAACCTCTCGACAAACCAGTGTTGAGCCCCAATTGCCCGGCTCGCCAAGAGATTGATACTAAAAGTCCGGGACGCCTTTGTCAATCTGAAAAGCTTTCCTTTTGTCTCCACGGGGGAGCGCCACTGCTATAATTAGCCTGGGAAGCCCGCAAGCGGAAGTTAGCGATGTAACCTGGCGTCATGCTGCCGCAAGAATATGACATCATGTACAAGCTGGAGAACACATATTGGTGGTTTGCCGGCATGCGCGGGATCACCGACAGGGTTCTGGGGCCGACGATCGAGGCCGGTTCAAAGCTGCTGGACGTGGGCTGCGGCACCGGCGGCCGCCTGGAAATGCTCAGCCGCCGCTGCCGGACCTGGGGGATCGATTACCATGAGCGGGCGGTTGATTTCTGCCGCCGGCGCGGCCTTGAGAATATTGTGCAGGGTGACGCCGGCCGCCTCCCGTACCCCGATGAGATGTTCTCACACGCGACCTGCTGCGAGGTCCTCCAAAATCTCAATGATGACTTTGCCGGCATCAGCGAAGCTTTCCGGGTGCTTCGGCCGGGCGGTCTCTATTATGTCTCCGAACAGGCTTATCCCGTCCTGCGCAGCCAGCATGACGTTTCCCAGCAGGCGGTGCGGCGCTACACCAGAAGGCGCCTTAAACGGCTGCTGACGGCGGCCGGTTTTGAGATCGAGTTGATGACCGGAGCCAACACCATCCTGTTTCCGGGGCTGGCGGCCTTCCGGCTGGCAAGCAGAGTGCTGCATCCTCCGTCCAGGGTTAAGGCGGAGGAGACCCGCTCAAATCTGTCCGAACTTCCCGGACCGGTAAATTCGGCGCTGCGCAAGCTGTTGGATTTCGAAGGGAAAATGATCGCGTCCGGGCGGAACCTTCCCTTCGGGCTCACGATAATAACTCTGGCCCGAAAACCGGTACCCGAAGCGGCCGAGGTCCCGCCGCCGGGGCATAAGTGGTCGCGCTGATGGCGCTCCGTGCTGACCATCACCAGATTCGGTACGTCACAAGTGAGGGGTCGATCCGTTATCGGGGTAATGGAGAAACAGGAAAAAGATGAGCCCGTAGGCGGGGGGGAGGCTAAACTCACAACCTACGGGCTCCCTTTTAGGGCGGAGGCATTTGCCTCAGTCCTTTGTAATGTGATTCAAACTATTTATCGACCTCATAAAACATTTCTTTAGAAAATAGGTTTTAGTGGTTTAATACCTATATTTGGGGAACTGCATCGCCCAATCACAGAAATGTGATAATAAGATAAGAACCAGTCCATTGGGGCTGTTTTTGGCGAGGTCCGGCAAGAAAGCGTGGGCAAGGCAGCAGCCGGCTTATTGATAATTCCAAGGAGGCGTCATGAACATTGAGGAGCCAGGCATGGAATCACACCAGGGTCCGCAGGTAAAAGTACAGGTTCCGCCCGAGGTGCAGCGCGGGGTTTATGCCAACATGGCACGGGTGAACCATTCCGAGTTTGAGTTTTCGATAGATTTTGCCAACGCTGATTTTGCGGGACAGGACACGGCCGGGAATATCCCGGCGGTGGTCGTTGCCAGAGTGATGATCAGCCATGAATTCATGCCGCACCTCCTCGAAGCCCTCAAGGAAAACTACAGCAGGTTCCTGACGCGGCGAGATATAGAAGGACTGCCGGAGACGGGAAGCGAGGAAGAATAGGCATCTTATTCTTCTCGGTCCGGAAGATCGTAAACGGTTTGTCATTTGTCTCTTAAGCCGGAGCCGGTGCATCTGCTTTTCAAAAGTCGTTTAGAAATCGTGCTTCGGGACAGATATAAGTTTAACCTCTCAAATTTCGGCAGGGCGGTTCCTTGAACGAAAAAAATAACCACGACGGCACCGGGGAAAACGGTGTCATGCTTTATGCGCTGAGCACTTGCGGTTGGTGCCGCAAGACCAAGGCGCTCCTCGGCGAGCTGGGTGTCAAATTCAACCACGTTGACGTCGACCTCATCAGCGGCGCCGAGAGAGAGCGAATCATGGACGAGGTAAAAAGGTGGAACCCTGACTGCAGCTTCCCCACGCTTGTGATCGGCAATCAAAAATGCATCGTCGGCTATCAGGAAGCTGAGATCAAGGAGGCGCTGGGCAAATGAGCGAGGTCAGCCTTAAGCAAGCGGCGGCGCTGCGCGAGCGGCTCAGCCGGGAAGCCGAGGCAGGCGGCTATCACCTCAACCCTGATGTTGAGTTTACGGAAGATCTTGCCCGCGGGCTGCTTGTCAACGAGGGCCGCTACGGCTACTGGGCCTGTCCCTGCCGGCTGGCCTCCGGCAAAAAAGAAGACGACCTCGACATCATCTGTCCCTGTGATTACCGCGACGCCGATCTCGGCCAGTACGGCCAGTGCTACTGCGCCCTGTATGTCTCCGACGAAGTCCTGCGCGGCGAGAGGCAGACCGGCTCAATTCCTGAGCGGCGTCCGCCCGTCGAGATCAGGGAAAGAAAGGCGACCGGACGCGGGGCTTCGGGGCCGGCCGGCGCTTTACCGACCACTGTCTGGCGCTGCCGCGTCTGCGGCTATCTTTGTGCCCGAGATGAGCCTCCGGAGGTGTGCCCGATCTGCAAAGTGGGGAAGGAACGGTTCGAACGATTTATGTGAGCGGCGGGATGCGGCTAAGCGGCGGGAATGGAATACGGCCAATTCGGCCGGCTGTTCCCGGCGTATCGGGCCGCTGCCTGGCGGCAGAAATAGCAGCCGGCGGATGCCAATCTGCCACTGGCCCGATGCCGGGCAGACATTGCCTGAAGCGTTGACACCTGCTTTTCAGGCGGCCTTTCGTTTTCTGCCGGTAGCATCCCAATAGGAGGCAAACAGATCCACCATCAACCGGTCAAACACCGGGAGATCGCGGGGATTGCGGCTGCTGACCCAGTTGCGGTCCCAGACCGCCTCCCGGTCCAGCCACTGGCCGCCCGCGTTGCGGATATCGTCTTTGAGCGTGTAGTAACTGGTCATTGTCCTGCCGCCCACCAGACCCGCCGAGACCAGCAGCCAGGGACCGTGGCAGATCACCGCCACCGGCTTTCCCAGTTCGTCGATTCTGACAACAAAGTCCTGAGCCTGCCGCACTACCCTTAACTTGTCAGCGTTGAAAACTCCCCCGGGGAGCATAACCGCGTCAAATTCATCCGGCTCCGCGAAGGACAGAGTCATGTCCACCTCGAACTTGTCGCCCTTCATGTCATGCTTAAAGGCCTGTACCTCGCCGTCGTGCGGAACTATCAGATAGGTGCCGGCTGCTTCGTTATCCAGGGCCTCCCTGGGATCTGTCATTTCCACTTGCTCGAAATTGTCTGCCACCAGGATGGCTACCTTCATTCCTTTCAGCTGATCGGCCACGTTTCCCCCTTTTGTTATCCCCGCTTTTCCGGTTTCCCTTGGCATGCCCTCCGGGGCAGTTTTCAAACCCGCTCTGATGCCGCCGGCAGCGGAATCATGTCTGGATGAATCAGGCCTGGATGTTTCAATAAATTTTTTTGAGATATTCTTATGAGGAATGAGGATGAGCAGGGCCGGCAACGGCAACCATCCGGCCTTCCGCCGGAAACGAAAGTTCCGCAGATTCCCAGATCAGGCAAAAGAGGATGAAAGAAATTCCGGAAACGGGTGCGAGGTTCAAGCGCGCGCCCGCAGAGCCGGGGTCGCGCCGGGCCGGCGTTCCGGTTATCCGCGCGCGCAGTCACGTCGCCGCGCTGGTCCCACCGGGGTTGATTATCCTGCTTGCGGCGACGGTGCGCTTTTTTCGCATCGGCCACTGGAGCCTCTGGTACGACGAGCTATACACCGTCTGGGCGAGCCGGCTGCCGCTTAAATCCCTCCTGAAAGAAGTGATGGCGTCCGGCCATCCCCCGCTGTATTACCTGGCCGGGCATTTCTGGTTCGGCCTCGCTTCCGGCGGCGTCTGGGTACGGCTTGTCTCCTGGGACTCCGGCGTGGGAATCGTCATTCTCGTTTACCTGATCGGAAGTCAGCTGCTTTCCCGCAGCGCCCGCCTGTGGGCAACCGCGATGGCGGCGCTTTCTCCGGTGCTTATCTGGTATTCGCGGGACGCCACATCGTATTCCTGGGTGGCGTTTCTGTCGACGCTTTCATTTTACTTTCTGATCAGAAGTGCTAAAAACGGCGGCTGGCTGGACTGGACCGGCTTTACCCTGACGGCGGCCGCGGTCAGCCTCAGTTATTACTTTGCTCCGATTCTGATCATTTCCGGCTGGCCCGCTTACTGGATTCTGCGCAACCCGCAAACCAGCAGCACCCGCCGGTGGCTGGGCAGCCAGGCCGGGCTGGTTTTAACCAACATAATCCTGATGCTGACTGTTAGATCGGGGACCGCCCCTCACTGGCTGGTGATCACGAAACCGGATCTGGCCAGCCTTTTCAAGGGCGCCGTCGAGGCTCCTCTGACCCTGACCGGCGGCGGCTGGATCGCGGACGACCTTAACTACAAGGGAGCCGTCTTCGGCCAGTCCTTTGCCGTCATGTCGGGTCTGGTGCTGATGGCTGTGGCGGCGCTTCTGGCGTTTATGCTGGTTCCCCGCGGGATGCGCCGGCGGTTAGGCAATCGTCAGTTCATGGCTCTGGCGATTTACGTTTTCGGCCTTGTGAGCGGCCCATTGCTTCTGGAAACCCTGCTGGCGCGGCTTCCTACCGTGCGCTATTACCTTTGGGGCGCTCCCATTCTGCTGCTGCTGGCGGGCGCCCTTATCGCAGCCATCCCCCGGAAAACCGGCCTGGTCCTGGGTTGCGCCGTGATGGCCGCATTTGCGGGTTTTTCCATATATGAGATGAACTGGAATGACAATCTGGTCGGAAACTGGCGTTCTGTGATGGCGACGATCTCCGCCGACGAGCGCCCCGGTGACATGATGCTGTGCCTGCCCGTACACATGTGCACGGTGGCCAGCAGTTTTTACCAAAGCAACCCGCCCCCGATCGTCGGCGGGTTCCCTCTGATCGGCACCGCCGCCGTCTATCCCTTGCCCAAAGGAGCCACTTGGGGCGGCTATCTTTCCGGTTATTACACCGGCATGGGCAGGCCACCGGCGCTATCGGGTCCCGCCCTTGACCAGTGGCTTTCCAGCCTGCTTGTCAGCGCCAGACGGGTATGGTTAATCAGCTCGGATGATGACGCTTCTTCACCGCAAGTGATGCAGGATCTGGAGGAACACTGGCGCCTGGAACACAAGTGGCAGTACGCATCCCAACCGGTCCGGCTTTATGTACTTAAACCGGACTCCGGACACTAGCCCCGCGAGTCAATGATTAAATGAAACGAAACGCGGAGAGGCCGCGGAAACTGTCGCCAAGCTTTGCTTGTGATTAAAGGAGAACGGGGTTGCCTTATCCGGCAGCCCCGTTCTTACAAAAGTAGCCACCGGACAGTTCATGCTGGCTGAATATGTCACAGTTTCTGAGTCTGGCTTCCAGGAGTCTCGCGATGGACGCCATAACTCGTTCTGCGCCGCGCCGGGTTCTGACGTAGATGAATGAGTGATGAGTGCGCCCTGCCGGGCGCACAAATAAAGCCTGCAAAAAATGACACTTTGCAGGCTTTTAATCATGGAGCCGACGTGCGGAATCGAACCGCAGACCTGCTCATTACGAGTGAGCTGCTCTACCAGCTGAGCTACGTCGGCAAGCGAATGGCGGATGCTGGATGCTGGATCCTGGATCCTGGATGCAGGAAAATTCACTTCAATAAAAGACATTATAGACAAGGAATCCCCAGGAACGAACCGGGAACCCGATGATTTCCCAGCGGAATTCTTCCGATGATTATTGTCCGCCACAGCGTCCTTTTTAATTAGCTGTTCGCCAGTTCACGGTAGAGATCGAGGGTTTTGGCGGTGGTTACTTCCCACGAGAATAACGCTGCCCGGGCCTGGCCCCGCTTGCGCATGCGCTGGCGCAGGTTGTCGTTGGTGAGCACTTCCGTGATGGCCGCGCTCAGGGCCGCCGAGCGGGGCGCCACCATCAGGCCGCCGTCGCCAACCACCTCCGGCAATGATGAAGAATTGGAGCAGATTACCGGCGTGCCGCAGGCCATCGCTTCCAGCGGCGGCAGGCCAAACCCCTCATACAGCGAAGGAAAGCAAAACAGCGAGGCGCCCGTGTAGAGAGCCGGCAGATCAGGTTCCTCGATGAACCCGGGGAAGTGAACCAGCTCACCAACGCCGCGGCGCCCGGCTTCTTTTTGTATTTCCTCCCAGTCCCCGCTTTTTTCACCGGCAAGCACCAGTTTGTAATGTGACCTGATCTTTGATGAAAGCGCGGCGTAGGCGCTGACGAGGGCGCCGACGTTCTTATGAGCGATAAACTCGCCCAACCAGAGAATATTCGGCCGCACGATTCCGTACTTGCTAAAGACCGCTTCCACTTCGCGCTCGCTCCGCGGGCCGAATTCATGGCCGACCCCGTCCAGGATCACCGAGACCTTTCCCAGCGGTAGATTGAAATGGGCCAGCAGATAAGACTGGGAAACTGTTGACACGGTGATGATATGGTCCGCCTTCTGAACAGCGTCGAGCAGCAGTCCTTTATAGGTGCGCCTGGTCCAGAAGCTGGGAATGCTTTTCGGGAACAGTAACGGGATGATGTCGTGTGCGGTCACCAACAGGGGACATCGTAAATTATTGGGAGCAACGACATAGGGCGTATGAAAAAGCTGGCAGCCCGCTTTATTAACAATCTGTCCTATTTTTGTCAGGCTGCGCGTAGAAAAAATTTCTTCATTGAGCGGCAGATGGATGAAATTATCGGCAGCGGGAATATGAGCTTTCGTTTGATCGTTGTAAAAGCAAACCACTTCCAGATCGGGAACCTGGGCAAACTGCTTCAGCAGATTGCGCGAGTAGGTCCCTACGCCGCGCCAATCTATCATCCGTGCGTCAAAACCGATTCTCAAGCCTTCTCCTTGAATCGCCGGCAGATGCTTTTAATGATATCCCAATTCATGGGGCAATCTCACGTCCTTTTAAATTAATGCGGCCGCATCTGCCGATTTCCGGGTCCTGCCGGCTGCTGGACTTTGAGGGCGTTTACGATAAATCGGAAACGAATAAGCGCCTTGCTTTTTGGGTAAATTCTATATATCCGATTCTTTCGGCGAACAGAGAGGAGGAGTCATGGCTGTTGCCGGAAGCGTGAAACGGTTTCTTGACGATCAGGGGCTTGATTACAAAATCGTTGCCCACTACGACGCGTTTACCTCTCTCGATGAAGCCCGGGCGGTGGGCGCGGCGGCCGTTAACGTGGCCAAAACGCTGGTGATCAAATCCGGCGGGCGCGATCTGCTTGCGGTTCTGCCGGCTTCGGAGCGCCTTGACTTGCACAAACTCCGCGACCTCGTGGGAGACAATCATGCCCGTCTTGCCAGCGAAGAAGAGCTGTGGCGTGACTTTCCCCAGTTTGCCTTGGGAGCAGTGCCACCGCTGGGAGAGCTGCTCAACCTGCCGGTTTATCTGGATCAGCGGCTCGAGCAGGCAAAAGAAATCATCTTCCCCGGCGGGACGCACCGGGATTCGGTAAAAATGTCGGGCGAGGACTTTCTGAAGTTGGTGCGCCCGCAGGTCGGCGACCTAGCGCGAGAGCCGGGCGCGGAAATGCTTTATTAGGCATCTATTGACAAACGTGGCAGATCGCGGCGCGGTTTGGCCCGCCGGAGCACCACTTACAGTAATATTTATCAAAAACTTTCAGGGGCGGGAAATCGCCGTTGCCCATGCCCTCGATCAACAAGGCAATTTCTGCCGCCAGCTTTTCTATTACCGGAGGCGTAAAATCCTGCCGTATCTCAACCGGCTCGTCACCACCGAGGTCAATCAGGACCACCCGGACCGGACCCGGCTGCATCCTTCCGGCAGCCAGGGCGTAGCACGCCAGTTGCCACCGGTAAACTTCCGTTTTTGGTCCCGCCTCCCCACCGGCCTCTCCCGTTTTGTAATCGACCACCACGAAGCCGCCCTCGGCGGCGGCATCTGAACCGCCCGCCGCCAGGGGAAACATCGCATCTATCTGTCCCTGGAGAATCGTGTCGCCCACCAGGGTGGAAAAAGCTGCTTCCCGCGTGAGGGCTCCGGCTGCCGCCGCCTCAAGCAAGGCACTTGCCGCCGGGGTGCGGCGAAAATTGCCAATCCGGCGCCGCACGCGGGAGACATCATCGTCCGTTAATTTGACCGTTCCCCCGAAGGTCTCTCGCGATCTCTCTTCGATCAACCCCCTTTGGGGCAATTCCACCTTGATAGACCGCAGATCTTTTTCCAGCATCTTATGGACCAGTGATCCCAGTTGCGTTGCCGTAAGTCCGCCGGAATTGCCGCCTGACGCGTTCTGGCTCTGGTAAACATCTCCCAGCCGCAGAACGCCGTCAAGATAAAAACGGCGGGGACAGTGACTGTATGTATCCAAAGCTGTGGGTGAGACAGTTGCCGGAATGAAGATGGAACCCCCGGGCAGCTTGTTGATGTTTGGTATAAGTTTGACAGGATCTGACTTGGGGGCCGCCGCACGGGCGCCCGCAGCAGCCCGCGCCAACAGAGCGTCGGGATCAGCGCACACTGTTAGCGATATGCTCACTTCATCAAGGTCGTCAATGACGGCAATGCCATCCAGGCCGGGACGGTTGATCCGGTCCAGGCGGAGGCGGGCGCGGATCCATTCAAATGGCCGGACGTCTTCGCCTGGGGCGGCAGATTTGTCCGCCGGGGCGGAGCCCGCCAGGATCAGATGCCGTTTGGCCCTGGTCATGGCGACATAATGGAGCCGCTTCTCTTCTTCAAGTTCACCACCCTTTTGATTCTCTCTCAGCTCACCGTAATCGAAAACCTCAGTGGACTTCCGCCCGGGTCGTTTGAATACCATCCCGACCTGCTTCGACCCCTCTTCGGTTCCTGCCAGCAGCAATGACCAGTTGCCGGATCCGCCTTTTTTTCCGCCAAGCTTCGGCAGCACCACCAGCGGGAACTCCAGCCCCTTGGCGCTGTGCATCGTCATGATCCTGACGGCGTTCACTCCTTCTTCAGAGATCGGCGCATCCGGCTCTCTTGCGTTAAGAGATTTTTGGTGCACGAGAAACTCGGTGAACGCGGCCAAGTCGCGTCCCCAGGTGGCTTCAAACTGAGCAGCCAGATCAAGCAGTTTAACCAGATTGGCAAACCGCTGCCGCCCGGCAGACGCCTCGATAGCAGCATAATCATTAAAGTCTAACAACCGCCGGGCCGTGTCTCTCAGTGAGTGGCGGCGGGCAAACAGGCGCAGTTCTTCCAGCCCGGCGGCGAATTTATCCAGTCTGTCGACCTCGGTTTCAGCCAGATATTCCGACGCCAGCCCCGATTTGAGCGTGGACCAGAGAAACCTGCCGGCATCCGGCGCGTGCCGCAGCCAGTAAAGGGCATCATCGGATGCGCCCACCATCGGAGAGCGCAACACGGTCACCAGCGCCTCATCATCCAGCGGGTTCAGAAGCAGCCTGAAAGCGGCGATCATGACGCCCGGCCCCAGCTGCTGGAAGTAACTGTCGCCGATGGCCAGGTAGCAATCAATGCCGCGGCGCTTGAGCGCGTCCCGGTAAAGCTCCGCATGCTTGCGGGCCTGGAGCAAAAGGGCGGCATCCCCCGGCGCATAGCCCTGTCCGGGGAGGAAAAGCTGACCCAGCCTCTCGGCGATCAGCTCCGCTTCAACCCGGCGGGCTTCGTCGGCAAGCAGCCCCTTTTCCCGGCCAGGCGGGTGAACATCAACAAAGATCACCTCCACTCGTTCTGCTTCCGCCGGTTCGGGGCCGGCGGCTGGAACCAGCTTCAGATACCGGGAGCCAAGCATGTTTTCAGAGTCAAACAGATGATCGACGAACCGGAGGATTTCGGGCTGGCTGCGGAAATTTTCCAGGAGCGGCACGCGATAATCCCCTTTTCGCGCCAGCTCGTCTTCGCGGTCAAACAGCTCAACGCGGGCGTCACGGAAACGATAGATTGACTGGTTGCGATCGCCAACTGTCATCAGGTTGTTCCGTGACAGCATCGACCCGATCTGATACTGCAACAGGCTTGTGTCCTGAAACTCGTCCACCATCACCAGCTTGAATCCGGCGCTGAGCCTCTCCCGAACCTCAACGTGATTTAAGAGCAGATCACGAACCAGCAGTGACAGGTCAGCAAAATCGAGCATGCCCCGCTGCTGCTTCAGATGCCGATACTGATCCGCGTACGATTTAAGCAGACGATCCATCAACAGAATCACTGGCATTGCCTGCAGGGACTGCAGGCAAAGCAGGCAAGCTCTGCACGCCGCCTCCACCAGCCTTGCTTCTTCCCGGACTTTTATTGACACCCTGACGTCAATTTTTACCTTCTCGAACACCCGCTCGGCAGCATCGACGTCGGCTGATCCGGCGGCGGCCATCAGCGTCTGGCAACATTCAAGATTTTTGTCAACGGTTGGCCCCTGACACCCCTCCCGGCGGACAGCCTCCCGGTAGTCGTCTATCGCCGCCAATAGCGCTTTACTGTCCGCGTCAAACCGTAAGCGCGGCCGGCGAAGGGGCAGTGCCGGCCGCTGGCCCCGGCTGCGGAAAACATCGTAGATGCCGTCGATGGCTGAAAACAAAGCGCCATCCAGATTGGGGTCGTACGCAACGATCAACTCCGCTCCACCAGGCTGGTATTTTTTGACAAAATCATCGATGCATAATTCAAAGGCTTCGCGACGAATCATCTGCGACTGCGATTGTTCCAGCACCTTGAAACCGGGGTCGATTCCCGCCACGAGGGCATACGATTTGAGCACTTGTGAATAAAAGCTGTCAATGGTGCTGATCCGAGCCCGGTCGATGTCGCGGTAGGCATCCTTCATGTTCTGAATGCGCTGGGGATCTATCTCAGCGTCAATCCGCTTCCCCAGCACGGCGCGGACCCGGTCCAGCATCTCGGCCGCGGCCTTCCTGGTAAAAGTTATGGTCAGGATCTCGTTAACGCGGGCAGTTCCCCTGGCGATCGCCTCCACAAACCGCTGCGCCACGACCTCCGTCTTGCCCGAGCCGGCGCCGGCGGCAATAAACAACCTGCCGTCAATCTGGTTGATCGCCCGCTCCTGGGCGGCCGTGGGTGTAAATTTCCTCGCGGTCATCTCTGCCCCGCCCCCGCGGGATCCAGCGGCCTGTTTTCATGCCGGCAAACCAGGGACCAGCGGCATCGCTTGCAGAAAGAGGGATCCCGGGCCACGCAGTCAAAGGCGCCGGCGCGGATGCCGGCCGCGGCCTCTTCAGCCTGCCGGGCGGCGGTTTGCAGATACCGATCCTGTCTGTCACGGCTGACAAAGCTGTCCGGATACAGTTCCGGGGAAGACTCTTGCATTATTTCTGCCCCGTTTTCCTCGAGGAAGATCCCCCGGCGCCGCTCGCCAACGATCCCGTAGTACTCGCCGCCGACCGGATCCAGACCCCAGATATCCCTCACCGCCAGCATGTACAGAGGCAACTGAATCACACCCATCTCTTCAAATTTCGATGGTTGCGGCAGATTGCTATCCTTGCTGGCCTTATAATCGATCACGATAGCCTTGTTTGTCCCGCGCAGGATATCAACCCTGTCAATACGGCCGCATACCTTGATGTCGCCGAACCTGAGCATGGTCTCCTCGTCGTAACGGCCCTCCGGCTTGCCGTCACAGATGCCAAATGTCCACTCGGTTTCGTATGGCTCGAATCCGGGCCGGTGGGACTTTTCCCGGTCAATAAAACGATGCAGATGAAAAGTGATATCGATCCTCGTGATATGGGAGAGAAGATCATCGGCCCCAGGCAGCAACTTTTCAATCAGCTCTCCCATGATCCGGCGCGCCTCCCCGATCTGGCCCTCATCGGCCCGGGACAGGATCACGTTGGCAGATTTCAGCAAATTGATAAACTGGGCCAGAATCTTGTGAACCGTATTGCCGCGGTCAAGCGCCAGCGGGTCCTGTTCCATCTGTTCCGGTTTGACAAGCTGTTCAATGAAATAACGGAACGGACAGCGGAGGTACTGCTCCAGCTCCGTCACCTTGAAGTGCTCCCGGCTTGCCAGCCCTTCTTTAACTTCATCACCCAGCCGCGGCCATGTAAATCCGGACGCCACCGCCACCGCCGCGAGCCTTGCGTCGATTCCGGCTGGCGTCGCCGCCTTTCTGAAAGTGGCCGGCAGGCTCCGGCCGCCGGTCCGGGAATTCATCAGCGCCAGTGAAAGCAGCCCCTGATCCGGGGTCGGCGCCTCATCCGGATGAAAAGCAAGCTCGCCGATCCCCTTCTCCCGGCTGAACTCGTCCCAGGAGCCGGGATTAAACAACGCCAGCGTATCCTCGAGGAACAGCGAGGGCACAGTAGGTTTTCCCTCTCTGTCGCAGTAAGGATAGGAAAGATAAATGCGTTTGCGTGCGCGTGTGAGAGTTCTGTAGTAAAGAAACCTTTCCTTATCAAGCGCGTATTCGCGCGTCTCCAGGCTCAGGCCGGCCCGCTGATTCAGCCATTGCCGGTCGGTGTCGGCCAGGAAGGAATTCTCAGGCGAAAGGCGGGGGAACTCTCCCTCCAGCAGGCCGCAGAGAAAAATTGCATCAAAGCTTTGATTGAGAACCCGGTGGGGATCAAGCAGGCGGACGCATCCGCGCATGCTGCCCGGCAAGCGGAGCGTGGCGCTCCGGATCGCTCCGGCCAGCAGCGACGCCGTGACCGCATCGGCGCTCTGCTTTTCTGAGCCCCCGCCGCCGCCAGCCGGCCGCCAGGAACTGCCAAGCTTTTCCTCCAAGGCAACCGCATCGTCGCAGATGGCGGCAAGGCCGCCTGCGGCCGCCGCATCTTCTTCGAGCTCCTCCAGGGAAGCATGCCGGCTGCCTGCCTGCGCCAGCCTCAAAATCAGGTCCTTCAAAACAGTCGCCAGGGCCGCGGCGCCTTTCTCGGCCGCCTCCTCCAGCTCCTCGATCGCGGCTGCAGAAGCCCCGGCGCCGGGAGTCGCTCTCCATCCGCCCAGGAGGCGGGGGCGGCCAGTTACGCCGCGGCGGCGCACACCCTGCTCGAACCTGTCCACGAGGTCCTGATCGGCGGCCATCAGCGGCGATCTGAGAAAGGAAAAAAAAGTATCCTGGCCGCCGCCGGCCGCCAGCTCCAGGGCCGCCAGGGCGGTCAGGCCCACGGCGGTGCCGGCCAGGCTGGCGGCGACCGGCATATCGCAGGGAACGCCAAAATCCGACAACGCGGCCGCCAGCGCCAGGCTGCCCTCGCCCTGGCCGCGGGTCACGATGGCGATATCGTCCAGCGCAAACCCTTCTTCACGCCAAAGCCTCAAGATCTCCGCCGCGACCAGCTCCGCCTGCCCGCGGGCGCCGGCGGCTTTAAGGATCGCTACTTCCCTGCCGGCGTCTATCTGGTGGAAATCTTCCTGAAATAGGTTTGCCGCGATATGCCTGGTTGCATCGGCGCCGGCGGACCGGGGCGGCAGTTGCTCCACCTCGGCTTCCTGCTTCAGAAGCTCGAAAAAGCGCCCCGGTGCTCTTAGCGCCGTCTGGCCTGGTTCAAAAGGCAGGGTGATGAGCAGCTCTGCGCCCGTACGGAAAACGGCAGATATCAACTCCACCTCAAAAGGGGTAAAGTCGTAAAAACCATCCACGACCACCGCCCGCCGCGCCAGCAGCGCCGGGTCGCTGATTAGCGCGCCAAGCACGCACCGCCGCGCCGATTCGGAGTCCTGTATCCCCAGCTCTTTCAGAGCCGTCTCGTATTCTTCAAACAGGCGGTAAAGCTCCCGGTTAAATCCCTGCCGCCACGGATCCCGGCCGGCCCATTCTTTTAACTCCCGGCCGAGCCGCGACGGCATCACCCCCAGATCCTTGAACTCGGCGATGAGGGTTCCCAGCTGCTTGACAAACCCGTCGTAACGTGCCGATTCCTGCAGCAGATCCGGCCTGGCGGCGCCATCGACGACAGCCCGCAACAGCATCTGCCTGCCGCCAGGCGAGAGCGTCCCGGTTCCGGCCGCGGCGCCGGTCGCCTGCTCCAGCTCGCGGCAAAGACCATCAAAAGTGGTCACCCGGCCACCGGTAATCACCCCGCCGCCTGCGGTGCGCAGGATTTCCCGGTGAAAATGCCTGGCGTCCGGCTCTGAAGGCGCGATAAAGACAGGGCCGGCTCCCCGCCCCAGCGCATCCAGGAATGCGGCGACAGCCCGCCTTGTCTTGCCAGATCCAAATGAACCACAAATCAATTTAAAAGACAAAAAGCCTCCCGGCGACAGCGTCTTTTTTTAAACTTCGGAGTTTTCCGGTTGCGAAGATTAAATTAACTAATTATACGCCGGTCTTCTTCGCCGGCGAAGCACGAGCAGCGGCCATGACCGCGGCGCCTTCTGTCCGCGGCAAGCGACCGTGTCAAAACCCACCAACTGGCGGCGCCCAAGGCGCCGGATACCAGGCAAACCATCGAGAAGACCAGCCAGAAATCTGCCAGTGCAGCAGCACTCATCACTTCCCCAATCCTGTCGCAAACGATAAAATCAATGTGATTATACGGGGCCGGCCGGACGGATTTTTTGGACGGCATCCTTCGGTTGTTTCGGCGAAACCGTAAAGGGCCTGAATCTTCTTTAGTCTGAAAGGCGGAGCCATTTCCTCTGACAGAGGCAAACTCATCCGGCAGCTTTCCCTCGTCGCTTATCTGATGTCCGCTTCCGGCAGGAAGGCTAGCACCTGGGATATCCGGGAAAGAGTGGAAGAATACGCCGGCATGAGCAACGATGCCTTCGACCGCCGGTTTTATGCAGACAGGGAGGAGCTGGCGCGGCTGGGAATCAGGATCCTCAGCGAAGGCGGCGAGGGCCGCGCCGCCGGTTTCCCGGAAACGACGCTGTACTGGCTGCCACCGGAAAATTACTTCCTGCCGCCGATCGACTTCTCGCCCGAGGAACTGGCGGCGCTCGGCTCCTGCCTGTCGCTGCTCGGCGGGCAATTTGCGTATGGCGACGTCCTCAGGATTGCCCTCCAGGGGCTGGCGCTGGGCGCCGGCAACCCTCAACTTGATCTCGCGCCGGGGTACATTAACGTGAACCTGCTTGCCTCCGGGTTTGACGCCGTAGCCGCCGGCCACCTGGCAAAGATCGAAACGGCGATCGCCCGGAAGAAAACGCTCCTGTTTGAATACCGGGCGGCAGGGAGAGAAACAGCCGCCGAGCGACGGGTCGATCCGTACTCGCTCCTGCTTACCCGGGGCGACTGGTACCTCGCCGGCTATTCGCACGAACGATCGGATATCCGGATTTTCAAACTCGGCCGTATCTACGGTAAGATCCGCAACGCTACCAGAGCTGAGCACGATTTCAGCCTGCCCGAAGACTTTGACCGCAGCCGCTACGAGAATCTGGAGCCGTGGCAGCTGGGAACCGGGCAAGGCGTGGCGAAGATCAGGCTTTCTCCCCGGATCAGCTGGTGGGTGGAGCGGAACCTCAGCCACGCCGGCAAAGTGGAGCCCGGCGGAGATGAATCAGCTGACAGGTCACATCATGAATCAAATAATGGATCACCTGATGGACTGGCTAAAAAATCAGGTCAGGAATCAGATGATGGATCAACTCAGGGGTTTACTGTTTTTTCCACCGCCTATTCTGACGAGGATCGCCTCTGTTCACTGGTGCTGGGCATGGAGGCTGACGCTGTCCTGACCGAGCCGGCGTCACTCCGGAAAAAAATGCTTTCGCTGCTGAGGAAGATCGAATCGCTTCACTCGGGGCCGGTCCTGAAAGCCGCCGGCGCCGCTCCTGTCAAGCAGCCTCAGGCGGGCCGGCCGCCGGCGCCGGGTCAGGTGAAGCCGGAGCGTTTCATCAGGCTGTCGACCCTGGCCACCTTCCTCACGAACAGCCTCGGCGACCAGGAGACGTGTTTTCTTGATGCTGGAGAAGTCAGCGGCAAGCTCGGTTACGACAGCGTTGACGCGCTGGCAAAGGACCTGGAGCTGCTCCTGATGGTCAGCATCGACGCGGGCGGCTACCTGGTGGAAGGCTACGTGGAAGACGGCCGCCTTCGGGTGGAGCGCTGTGTCTACGGAGATCTGGTAAGACGCCCGGCCCGGCTGTCGCCGCTGGAAGCCCGCGCCTTGCTGCTGACGATTGATCTTCTTGGCGGCTACGTGCTTGCGGGTAGCGGCAACCTGGTTTCAGCGAGGCAGAAAATAGTGGCGGCTGCCGGCGGCGACTCTGACCGGCTGGCAATTGCCGGCAAAGCATCTGACCGCGATGCGGCCATTGCCGGCGCCGTCGCCCGCGGCCTCCAGGAGCGCCAGCTGGTGGAGATTGAGTATCTCTCCTTTGACGGCGAGCTTGCCCGGAAACGAAAAGTCGAGCCTTATCTGATCACAAATACAAAGGGAGAATGGTATCTGGTTGCTTACTGCCATCGTGCCCGGGCAGTCCGCGTATTTAACTTCGGGATGATCAAGAGCGCCAGCCTGCTTAAAGAAGAATTCCAGCCGCGGTACGTCGACCTGGACCCGTACCGGGCCGATCCGTTGCAGCCTTCCGGCGCTCAGGCGCCATTTAAATCCCGCGTATGGTTTGCCAGCCCGGTGGCCGCGTTAGCCGGCGAGAAACAGTCAGAGACCAGCCTTCTTGAAGATGGCAGCCTCATCGCCGAGATAGACTATTTCAATAAATCGTGGCTGGTGCGGGAGGTTTTAAAATACGCCGGCGACGCCGTGGTTTTATCTCCGGCAGAGCAACGGCGGCTGGTCGCCAAAACCGCCGGGAAACTGGCAAGTCTTTATAGCTAATTTACCGAGCGCGTCAAAAAATTTTTTGACATTCTTCCCACGGCAAGATACACTTGATGCGCTCGAAATTATTAACAGGTTTCCCAAAACAACCACAGGAGGGCGATGCGCGGGCGCCGGATGTTAATAACCTTACTTTTTCTGTCTTTTCTGGCATTTTTTGTGACGTCATTTCATGCTTTTGCCAGTGCGGGCATCACGCCTGTTACGATTTCAAGCGGTTACCATCAGGGACGGCCTGATATCGAGGATGGCCTCGTGACCTGGAAACGGTATATCTCCAGCAGCACTGGCTGGGAGATCTATACAAATAACTTGACCAATCTCACAAAACCCGGAGAAAAAGACATCACCAACGATGAAGCAGGTAATCAAATTAATCCTGTCACCAACGGCAGCGATATCCTCTGGGGCGACTGGAGCACCGGCATTGGCAACATTTATATGAATCATCTCGGTGTCAACAAAGTGCTGGTGGGCGGACCGGCAAACAAGGGACTGATTGCAGTCAGCGGAAACAAGGCCGTTTACGTCTATAACGCCAACACCAGCTCTTCATCGATGACCGACCCCGGCAACAAGGTTTACGCCGTGGATCTCACCAGCGGCCTGTCCCAACCCGTCGACGGTACCGGCGCCGGCGCCCAATGGGAGCCGCGCATCAGCGGCACCAAGGTCGTCTGGATGGATTACCGCAACGGGAACTGGGATATTTATGAGAAGGACTTAAGCGGCGGATCGGCGCAGCAATTGACTGCAAATCCCGGAGACGACGAGTTTCCCGATATCAGCGGCAACATCGTCGTCTGGCGCAGCTATGAGAACAATCAGTGGGACCTGCATTGGATGAACTTAAATGACAGGATAAACCGCCTGCTTACTGATAACCTCGCCTTCGAGCAGTCGGTCCGGATCAGCGGCAGCCTGGTTGTCTGGATGGACGGCAGCAGCGATCCTGACCCTGCCAGTCCGACGGCTTACGATATCGACATGGAGGACTTGAACACCGGGGCGCGAAGCATTCTGGCGCCGCGCAGCACCGCCTCTGGCATCATCAATTATCCCGCCTATCCGGCAGTTGATAACGGCACCGTAGTCTGGGAGGATGATCCGTCCGGCAACTGGTCCGGTTTCGACATCATGGCGGCGACGGTGAGTCCGGCGCCCGTTTCGCAGGATCTGAATCTGATCTCGGGGGTCGCGAGCTGGGCCAGCGAAACGGATTATATCAACCGGAAGCTGACCGTTACTTACACTATTGGTGCCGCGGCCGTCTCAGCTCCCGCTTACGGGGTGCAGGTACTTGCTTCGACCACGGTTTACCCGGGATCGCCGGTAACCGTAGCCAGCGTGATGCCGCTTGCGGTTGGCGACATCCTGCCGGGGCAGCAAAAGCAAGTGGAAGTCCAGTACACCGTTCCTGAAGGCACAGACAGCTTCCGCGCAACTGTTTACGCCAGCGCCAGCGACGCCACCGGCGACGTCACGGTTTATTTCCCCGGACCGCCGCCCTCGTAAGCAAACCTAAAACCTGTCCCGGTGGGTCGGCCCCGCTGAGATAAGGTCTTGCCTACAATTCGGATTAAATCCCTGATAAAATGTTGTTCTCGCCTCCCGGCGGCGCCTTCGTGCCTGCCATGCACAAGCCGGTATTAATTGATTTTCCAGGCAAACTCGCCCCGGCCGTTTTGTCATGCCAGGGACGAATTTTTTTGGGATCTGCTCAAAAGGTATTCGTAGCCGAGGCAGGGCGGCAAAGCCGCAGCAGAAAATTTTTTTTGAGACAGATTCTTATTTCCTGAAGGAGGTTTTTAATGCAGCAGGTTACTGAGATTCGCTGGCACGCCCGGGGCGGCCAGGGAGCGGTAACGGCCGCCAAGATGACGGCGGAGGTGGCGCTCAGCCAGGACAAGTATTTTCAGGCATTTCCCGAGTACGGTCCGGAGCGCTCCGGTGCGCCCATCGTCGCCTTTACCCGCATCTCGGACAAGCCGATCCAGATCTACAGCGCCATCGAACACCCGGACTACGTGCTGGTGCTCGATCCGACGCTATTGGACGCGGTTGACGTAACGGCGGGCACGAGCGCCGGCGCCGTTGTGATCATCAATTCCGAGGAAGATGCGACGGCGCTGGCCCGGCGGCCGGAGATGGCGGGCAAGAGCGTTTACACGGTGCCGGCAACGAGGATCGCCCTGGAAACGATCAAGCGCGCCATCCCGAATACCCCCCTGATTGGCGCGCTGGCGGAAGTGAGCGGCATCTTTTCCCTGGAAGGGGTGCTCAACGAGGTGAAGACCTCGCTGGGCAAGAAATTTAATGAAGACGTAGTTAAGGCCAATCTGGAGGCAGTCAAACGCGGCTACGGGGAGGTCTCCGGATTATGAGCAAGTGGAATTTCAATGACATCGTCAAGTGGGGCCCCGGCCGGCATGAGCCCGGCGCCACCATCCCCGAGTCCGGCACCGCCGATGACTACGAGACCGGCGGCTGGCGGACGGATCGGCCGGTGCGCGACCAGGAAAAGTGCAACGACTGCATGATCTGCTTCTTTGCCTGCCCCGACTCGTCCATCCTGGTGAATAACGGCAAGCTGGCGGAGATCGATCTCAAGCACTGCAAGGGCTGCGGCATCTGTGCCCAGGTCTGCCCTCGGGACGCCATCGAGATGGTAAACGAGATCGAGGCCGAGAAAGAAGAGGAGGAGAAATAATGACCCGCAAAGCAATTACCGGGAACGGCGCCATCGCTCTGGCTCTGAAGCAGGTGGATCCGGACGTGATGTCGGCCTATCCGATCACTCCCCAGACCGAGATCGCCCAGAACTACGCCCAGTTTGTCGCCGACGGCGCGGTCAAGACAGAGTACATCGCGGTCGAGAGCGAGCACAGCGCCATGAGCGCGGCCATCGGCTCCTGCGCCGCCGGCGCCCGCACGATCACCGCCACCTCCTCTCAGGGGTTCGCCCTGATGTGGGAGATGCTCTTCATCGCGGCTTCCTTAAGGTTGCCGATCACAATGCCGGTGATCACCCGGGCGCTCTCGGGCCCGATTAACATCCACTGCGACCATTCCGATTCCATGGGCGGCCGCGATTGCGGCTGGATCCAGCTCTACGGCGAGGACGCCCAGGAGGGATACGACAACGCCATCCAGGCCTTTCGCATCGCCGAGCACATGGACGTGCGGCTGCCGGTGATGACGATGATCGACGGCTTTATCATCAGCGGCGCCATCAGCCCGGTGGAGACGCTGGAGGACGACCAGGTGAAGCAGTTCGTCGGCGGCTACGAGCCGGTGCATCCGCTGCTGGACATCGATAACCCCGTCACTGTGGGCGCTTTCGACAGCCTCGGCGGCTGGTACTTCGAGCACAAGGTTACGCAGAACGATGCGATGGCCAAGGCAATGGATGTAATCGAGTCGGTCGGCCGCGAGTACGGCGAGCTGTCCGGCCGCCCATATTCGCACTTTAAAACGCACATGATTGAGGACGCCGAGATCGTGTTGGTGGCCATCGGCTCCGCCGCCGGCAACGTGAAGACAATGGTCGACAAGCTTCGCAGCGAGGGTAAAAAAGTGGGTCTGCTGAAGGTGCGCACGTTCCGGCCCTTCCCGCATCGCCAGATCGCCGAAGCGCTTTCGAGCGCCAGGGTGATTGGCGTCATGGACCGTTCCGACTCCTTCGGCTCCCAGGGCGGGCCGCTCTTTACCGAGGTCCGCTCGGCGCTGTTTGAAGCAGAGCCGCGACCGCAGGTCTACAACTTCATCTACGGCCTCGGCGGCCGGGACATCTTCCCCGATGATATCGAAGGCGCGGTCAGGCTCCTGGAGCGGGCCGCCGCGGGGGAGAAAGTATCACATGCAAGACATTATCTCAACGTGAGAGGAGTGAGCGTCGATGGCCAGGCCTAAGGAGATCGCAAACAGACCGGAGCGCCTGACAGGCGGCCACCGGCTCTGCGCCGGCTGCGGCGCCCCCATTAACGTTCGCCAGATCATGAGCGTCTGCCCCGGCCCGGCTGTGGTGTCGGTGGCCACCGGCTGCCTTGAGGTCTCAACGACCATTTACCCATACACCGCCTGGAAGGACTCCATGATCCACTCGGCGTTTGAGAACGCCGCCGCCACCATCAGCGGCGTGGAGACCGCATACCGGTCGCTCCGGAAGCAGGGGAAGCTGGACAGGGACATGTATTTTGTCGCTTTCGGCGGCGACGGCGGCACCTATGACATTGGCCTGCAGGCGCTCTCGGGCGCGGTCGAGCGCGGCCATAACTTCCTTTATGTGTGTTACGACAATGGCGCTTACATGAACACCGGCTTCCAGCGCTCCGGCGCCACTCCCTGCGGCGCCTGGACCACGACCAGCCCCGTGGGCGGGGAATCGTATGGCAAGACGCAGAACCGCAAGGACCTAACACAGATCCTGGTGGCGCATGACATCCCCTATGTGGCCACGGCCTCGCCGCATAACTTCAAGGACCTGATGAACAAGGCGGAGAAGGCGTTTGCCACTCCCGGGCCGGCGTTTATCAATGTTATCTCGCCCTGCCCGCGAGGATGGCGCACTCCCGGCGACCAGACGATCTCTCTGGCCAAGGAGGCGGTGCAGTCCTGCTACTGGCCGCTTTACGAGGTGGAGCACGGCAAGTACAAGATCAACTACAAGCCGAAGGCGGAAAAGAAGACGCCGGTGGCCGACTGGATGAAGAAACAGGGCCGCTTTGCCCACCTTTTCAAGCCGGGTAACGAGCAGGTCCTGGAAGAAATCCAGGCTTATATTGACCGGAAGTGGGAAGAGCTCTTGAAAAAAGAGGAGTGCCTCTAAAAAAGAGGGTGTTGGCTTCTGGATATTGGACGTTGGATAGGCCAAAATTCAGAGTTGGAATACATATAATTTATATAATTGTAGACCTGTGGGGCGCGGCGCCGAAGGCGCCGCGCCC
>JACWAM010000016.1 GCA_014874265.1 Thermoleophilia bacterium
CGGTTCAACCGGCGAGGCCAGCGAACCGATCTTTTTCGCCGGGTTCTAAACCGCTGCGTCCGTTTCACAGAGCCGGTTACCTATGCTCAATTAACCGTTCCTGAACGAGTTGTATGATCAGTTTATAATTATTCTAGATGGATGAACAAGCAAGACATGAATTGCTCCGGCGGGAGGCTCTTGAGCTGCATCGCAGCTGGCGAGGCAAGCTCTCGATTGACAGCAAGGTGGCGGTATCAGATCCACACTCCCTTTCGATCGCTTACACCCCGGGAGTCGCCGAGCCGTGCCGGGAAATCGTCCGGGATCCGGCGCTGGTCGATGTTTATACCGGCCGCTGGAATACCGTTGCTGTAGTTACCGACGGGTCGGCGGTGCTCGGTCTGGGAAATATCGGGGCGCGGGCGGCGCTGCCGGTAATGGAAGGAAAGGCGGTTCTGTTTAAGACATTCGGAGGAGTGGATGCCTTTCCGATCTGCATCGACAGCCACGACGTGGATGACGTCGTCCGCACAGTACGGCTGCTAGAGCCCGGATTCGGCGGGATTAATCTTGAAGACATCGCCGCCCCCGGTTGTTTCGAGATCGAGCGGCGGCTGACGGAGGAATGCGATATCCCTGTCTTCCATGACGATCAACACGGAACCGCCGTCGTGGTGCTGGCCGCCGCCATTAACGCCTGCCGGGTGACCGGCAGGGAGCTAAAAGAGCTGGAGATGGTGATAAATGGCGCCGGTGCGGCCGGAATCGCCATCGCCGGATTATTCCATTCTGCGGGTGTTGATAATATTATTATTTGTGACAGAAAAGGCATCATTGGCCCTCGCCGGAGCGATCTTAACGAAGCCAAAGTTGCGGCAGCCAGGTGGACCAATCCTTCCGGCAGGGATGGCGATCTGGCCGCCGCGCTGGCGGGCGCCAGCCTGTTCGTCGGTGTCTCCGCCAAAGGGGCGGTGATCCCCGGTATTATCGCCTCGATGCAGCCGGAACCGATCGTCTTGGCGATGGCCAATCCCGATCCGGAGATCCTGCCCGACTCGGCCCGGGCTGCCGGCGCCGCCGTGGTGGCAACGGGGCGGAGCGATTATCCCAATCAGGTAAACAACGTACTCGGATTTCCCGGAATTTTTCGGGGCGCGCTGGACGTGCGCGCTTCAACCATTAACCTGGAGATGAAAATGGCGGCGTCGCTGGCGCTGGCGGATCTGGCGTCAGACAGCCTGGGGCCGGATCATATTATTCCCCAGCCTTTCGATCTGAGGGTGGCGCCCGCGGTAGCAGCCGCGGTGGCCGGCGCCGCCATCAGGAGCGGCGTTGCCCGCCAGCCGCAGGATCCGGCGGCGGTGGCGGCGGCCACTCGCAAGATGCTCCATACGGAGGCTTAACATGCGCGAAGTGAAGGCCACCGAGGTGACGCGCCTCGTCTCCACTCTCTACCAGAATGCCAATTTTTACCTTCCAGACGATGTGTTCGCCGCTCTTAAGGCCGCTCTGGCAAAGGAGGAATCGTCGCAAGGCCGCGAAGTTCTCGAAACCCTGCTCGAGAACGCGGAGCTGGCCGCGAAAAACCGGGTACCGCTTTGTCAGGACACCGGGATAGCGGCGGTTTTTATCAAACTCGGCCGCGATGTCCACATCTCCGGGGGTTCCCTTTCCGGCGCGGTTGACGCCGGGATTGGCGCCGCTCAAAAGGAAGGCCGCCTGCGCGCTTCTGTGGTGGCCGGGGCCTGTTTTGACCGTCGCAACACCGGGGACAACACGCCGGCCGTAACGCACGTGGAGATAATCGAGGGCGGCGCCATTCAGGTGACCGTCCTTCCCAAGGGAGCGGGCAGCGAGAACATGAGCCGGTTGGCGATGTTGAGACCTTCCGATGGTGTCCAGGGGTTGGTTGATTTCGCTGTCGAGACAGTAGAGCTGGCGGGCGCTAGTCCCTGCCCGCCGGTGTTTTTGGGCGTCGGCGTCGGCGGCACCATGGACCGCGCCGCCCTTCTTGCCAAGCTGGCGCTTTTACGTCCCGCGGGAACATCAAATTCCGATCCTGAACTGGCGCAGACCGAGGGGGAGATTCTGGACCGTGTCAACGCTCTGGGGATTGGCCCGGCAGGCTTCGGCGGCGCGGTCACCTGTCTCGGAGTTGCCATTGAAGAGGCGCCGTGCCATATTGCGTCCCTGCCGGTGGCGGTAAACGTCCAGTGCAACTCCTTCCGGCGGGCCACCGGTAGCATCTGATGACCACGATATTAAAATCCCCTTTGATCGAAACCGACACTCGTGCCCTCAGGGCCGGTGACAAAGTCCTGATCAGCGGGTCCGTTTATACTGCCAGGGACGCCGCCCACAAACGCCTGGCAGAGCTGATCGCACGGGGGGACAAGCTACCCGTTGCCCTGAAGGGGCAGATCATTTATTACACCGGTCCTACACCGCCAGCGCCAGGACGCCCGGTGGGCTCCGCTGGACCGACAACCAGCTCGCGAATGGATGCGTATACACCCGCCATCCTTTCCCAGGGTGTGCTGGCGCTCATCGGCAAAGGAGAGCGCAGCGCCCAGATAGAAGAATCGCTTCGCGCCCGCGGCGCGGTTTATCTGGCGGCCACTGGCGGCGCCGGCGCCCTGCTGGCGGAGCGAATTATCGCGGCCGAGCCGGTTGCCTATCCCGAACTGGGACCGGAGGCTGTTTTCCGGTTTCAGGTTGATGACTTTCCTGCCATTGTTGCAATTGATTCTTCTGGCGGAAACCTCTACCGTCTGGGGAGGAAGCAGTACCGGAAATAGAACCACTTTATTTAACCGGCCGGTTGTGCTTTCCTGTCACTTATTGCAAATATTTTCTTTACCAAACTGACAAATCCTGATTATTTTTGTATACTAAAAAGGCCTCTCTTGAGAGTTGCTGTTCGGTAGTACTACAAGTGGTTGTGAGCCTGAAGTTGTAATGGCGCCGCCAGGCCTCACCCTCCGGCGTTTCGCCGGAGGAAGGCGGGCGGCGGTTTGTAAATCGACGATCTTCGAGTGCCAGAGATGCCGAACGGAACCGTCCTGGTTGTGGACGACGATCCAGAGACCCTACACCTAGCCCAGGAGAGCCTCTCCCAGGCCGGATACCGCGTGCTTACCGCAGTCGACGGCTCTGCCGCCAGGCAGATCGCGCGGGAAGAGCGCCCCGATGCCATCATCCTTGATATGGAAATGCCAGTTTTAAGCGGGCCAGAAATTTGCAAAGGGCTCAAAAGCGAAGACGGTCTCAGACACATCCCCGTGATTTTTATTCACGAGAAGCCGACTACAGAAGACAAATTGGCCGGATTTGAGGCGGGCGGGCATGATTTCATCGCCAAGCCTTTCGATTCCGAAGAAATGGCCGCCAGGGTAGGAGCAGCCGTTCGCATCAAGAAGGCACATGACCGGCTCCGTCATAAAACCAACAAGCTGGAGGCGTTCGCCAAACATGTTCTCACCGCGGTGCAACACTACGAACAGCCAAGCCCTCTGAACGGTCCACCCTCCGAGGAGGGAAACAGCGGCGACGGCAGGGCAATTACAAGGTTGACGCGCCGAGAGCTGGAGATCCTGCAACTGCTGGCGCGGGGACTCAATAATGACGTCATCTCAAAACAGCTTTATATCAGTCCTACTACAACACGTAACCACATTCAAAACATTCTCGGCAAGCTTGGCGTTCATAGCAAGCTGGAGGCGGTAGCTTATGCGGTGCGCGCCGGCTACATCGATTTCGTCGGATAAAAAAAGCAATATGCAGGAACATGATTTATTTAAATCAATTTCCGGGTAAAGCAGTTAATTATATGTTCTGATTTACTTACTCATTTGATGTTTTTGCATTATAGACGGCTGTATTATATAGACGTTATGATGCTAACTAATATACTTTTCTTAGTGCATGGGCTTAATCGCCCCCCTTGGAAGGCCCCGATTTCTCAGTCGGGGCTTTCTCTTTTTTTATGTCTGATAAAAAAAACAGCAGCTTCAGAAGAAAAAATCAGCGCGGGGTAGGAGCCGCGCTGATTTTTTTAATTGACACACCTGCTCGGGGGCAAGCGCCAGAAGGAGTGTCAAATCCCGAAAAACTATATGCCAGCAATATGGCAAAATTGATTATAAATAAACTGATCATACAACTCGTTCAGGAACGGTTAATTGAGCATAAGTAACCGGCTCTGTAAAACGAGCGCAGCGGTTTAGAACCCGGCGAAAAAGATCGGTTCGCTGGCCTCGCCGGTTGAACCGGTAACAAAACTCATCGA
>JACWAM010000017.1 GCA_014874265.1 Thermoleophilia bacterium
AAACGAAAGCGGCGGCTGCTCCCTGGCCCACATGCAGGTTGTCGAAGACACCGGCGGCATCAGTCTGGGCGAGGCGGCCGTGATTAATTTGCCATCGGCGCAGGTATTCGATATACTTTCTCCCGTGTATAAAGCAGAAGCACCCGCTTCTCACCTGCCGGCAATGGCGCGGTCGTGGCTGTTGCGCCCTGAATGAGAGCCCGTAGGTACGCCATATTTGATTTTCGCTGGGCAGCGGCAGACGCCCATGCGTGAGTCTGATTACGCGAGGGTGCTTTTGGGTACCCTTTTTTCGTTCGCGGCTCCAGGTGATCCGCAGCAGTTACTTACGGCTTTAGCCGATGATCGACGGGCGGCGGCGTCGCCCAATTCTGAAAAGAGAGGAGGTGTTTGCCAGTCGCACAGTTCAAACCCCGGGTCAAGGATTTAACCCGGATAAATGAAGCTATCAGGGCGGAAAAGGTGAGGCTGATCGGGCCGGCCGGCGAGCAGATCGGAATCAAGAACCGGCAAGCAGCGCTCGAATACGCCGGGTCCCTGAATCTGGATCTTGTGGAAGTCGCGCCCGACGCGGACCCGCCGGTATGCCGGGTGCTCGATTATGGTAAATACAAGTACGAGCTGGAACAGAAAGCGAAACAGGCGCGCAAGCACCAGTCAACCATAATCGTCAAGGAGATCAAGCTGCGGCCCAAGATTGGTACGCATGACTACGAGACCAAGAAAGGGCATGTGGTCAGATTCCTGAAAAGCAAGGACAAGGTCAAGGTGACGATCATGTTCCGGGGGCGGGAGGTAGTCCATCCCAAAAAAGGAGAGGAGTTGCTCCGGCGCCTGGCGGATGATGTGGCCGAGCTGGGAGTTATCGAATCTGAGCCCAACCTGGACGGCCGGAATATGGTGATGGTTTTAGCTCCTGTCAAGTAGTCTTTGGCCTTCGCCCAGTCAATATTTATATTCCAATCCGAAAGGAATGCCTATGCCCAAAATGAAGACTCATCGTGGCGCCGCCAAACGGTTCCGGTTTACCTCCGGAGGCAAGCTGCTCAGGCGCCGTGGCTATAAAAGTCATATCCTGGAAAAGAAAAGCCCGAAGCGCAAACGCAGCTTTCGCAAGAATATCGAGATGAGCGCTCCTGATGTCAGGGGAGCCAAGAGGATGCTGGGCAAGAAGTAAGAGGAGCGATTAGCAATGCCGAGAGTAAAACGGGGCGTTCACGCCCGCAAGAAGAGACGTAAGGTTTTGGCGGAGGCCAGCGGCTACCGGGGGACCAAGAATTCCAGCTACAAGCGGGCGAAGGAGCAGGTCAATCGCTCTCTAATGTATGCCTTCCGCGACCGGCGCGCGCGCAAGCGTGATTTTCGCCGGCTCTGGATCACTCGCATCAACGCGGGCGCCCGCCAGAACGGGATGTCTTACAATCAGTTTGTCCATGGACTGAAGCAAGCGGACATCAACCTCAACCGGCGCACGCTTGCCGATCTGGCCGTCAGTGACCCGGAGATGTTTTCCGCCCTGGCGAAACAGGCCAAAACGGCGCTGTCGGCATAAGCGCGCCGCGGGTGAGACCCCAGCGGATCACCAGTACAAATAACCAGGTGGTTAAGGACTTGGTCCGCTTAAAGCGGAAACGCAGCCGGTATTGCCGACGGCTCTTTCTGGCCGAGGGTGAGGATCTGCTGACAGCGGCGCTTTCCGCCGGTATTTTCCCTCAGGCGGCGTTTGTTGATCAAGGCGCGGAATCAGACCTGACCAAACGCCTGTCCCCGGATAGCCTGATTCCGGGCCGGCCGGAGCCTGAGATTTACCTGGTGGACGCCGAAGTGATGTCCCGGATATCGGGGCTCAGGAGCGGCACGCGGGTAATCTCGGTTTTTGATTTTGTTGACCGGCGGCTGTCATCCCGGGCGCCGGCTGCCACGGCCAGGGGGCCATTTCTTTTCATCAGCGGCGCCGGCGATCCCGGAAACGTTGGCACCCTGGTGCGGGCGGCGGCAGCTTTCGGCGCTGCCGGCGTCATCATGGGCCCAAAAACGGCCGATCCTTACAGTCCCAAGGCGCTTCGCGCCACCATGGGCGCAATTTTTCAGATTCCGCTTTACCTGGGGATCGCTCCGGATGAGCTGGTTTCCTGGGCAGACAGACAGAATTTGGCAATCATTAGCGCCGACGCTCATCGCGGGAAGCCCGTCTCGGAGGCCGATCTGGCGGGTGCTTTTGTCCTGGCCGTGGGCGCCGAGCGCGGGGGCGCGCCGGAACGGCTTCTGGCCGCCGGGCAGGTCGTCACAATTCCACAGGCGGCGGAAGTGGAATCGATCAACCTGGCCATGGCCGGGTCTGTGATTCTGTACGAGGCCCAAAGGCAGCGCCGTTGCCGGGGAAGCGGTTCTTTATAAGGCGCTCCGGTTGCAATGAGGCTGTCTCAGGGGCCGAATTCCAGATTGGTGGATTGGGGCGTCCGAGACGAGTAATGACTGAGGGAGAAGGCTGACCCGCCAAGTAGAACCACCGGCCAACAGGTGTTAAAGTTTCAAGGAACTTTGGATTATGTCTTGGCAGGTCTGCTCTGCCATGGCAGGCTCGCGGGAAGGAACGGCTTGAGTGAAGATTTAAGGAAACAGCTGGAGGCTCATGCGGGGCTGGCCTTGATTTACGAGGAAGCCTGGGCCGATATCGAGCGGGCTGAAACGACCGCGGAACTGGAAGAGGCGCGGGTAAAGCATCTCGGCCGCAAGAGCACACTGTCCAGTCTTCTCAGGAGCATACCGGAGCTGCCGGCAACCGAGCGTCCCGTGGTCGGCAAGTTTGGCAACCAGGTGCGGATCATTCTGGAAGCGGCGCTGGCCGAGCGGAAAAAAGTCCTTGAGGGCGCCGAGCTCGAGAGATGGCTCAGCAGGGAGTCAGTTGACATCACCCTGCCGGGACAGCCCTTTCCTCGCGGCCATCTGCATCTGATCACCCAAACGTTGTGGCAGATCGAGGATTTCTTCTCCGGGCTTGGATACCGCATCGCCGAAGGGCCGGAAGTCGAGACCGGCTACTACAATTTCACGGCGCTGAACACGCCCGAAGGACATCCGGCCCGCTCGCTGCACGATACTTTCTTCGCCGAGGGCAAGCCGGACGTGCTGCTGCGCACGCACACTTCGCCTGTACAGATACGGGTGATGGAGAAAGAGGATCCGCCCGTCTATGTCATCATTCCCGGACGCGTGTACCGCCGTGACTCGGACGCCACGCACACGCCCATGTTTCATCAGGTGGAGGGCCTGGCGGTGGACGAACATATTACCCTGGGCGATTTAAAGGGTACGCTGGAAGCCTTCGCCAAGTCGATGTTCGGCGCCGAGCGCGAGATCCGCCTGCGGCCGCATTATTTTCCCTTCACCGAACCAAGCGTGGAGGTGGATGTATCCTGCACGATCTGCGGCGGCGCCGGTTGCCGCTCATGCAAGAACAGCGGCTGGCTGGAGATCCTGGGCGCGGGCATGGTCGATCCGAATGTATTTGGGTTTGTCGGCTACGAACCGGATGAAGTTCAGGGATTTGCCTTTGGCATGGGTGTAGAGCGCATCGCCATGCTTAAGCACGGCATTACTGATCTCAGGATGTTTTATGACAATGACCTCAGGTTCATCAAACAATTTTAAGGATCTGGATATAGTTCGTTTGTGGATTGTTTCGCAGAAACAAGCGATGCCGATTTGAAATTTTTCGCGAAGAAACAAATTAAGAAATGGCGCATTGAGAAGAAATTGGAGCTGATCGCGGGCACAAATACAGACTGGGATGATCCGGCTGAGTCCCGGCTCGAAGAGCAGATACCTTGCGTTGCCCGGTTTGGCAATGAGCTGGAGAAGGTGCCTCATTCCGCATGGTATGACAATACACGGGGGCAACCCCAATGCGCTTGGAATGACCAGCTTTATCCCTGGATTGACAGGATTTTGTCATTATGAAAGTGCCTTTAACGTGGCTAAAAGAATACGTGGATGTCAAGCTGACGGCTGCGGAGCTGGCGGAAAGAATGGCGCTGACAGGCACCGAGGTTGAGCGCATCAGCCACGCCGGGCTGCCGGCAACTGGTGGTAATCTGGACCGCTTTATCGTGGGACAAGTCGCATCCCGGTACCGGCATCCAAATGCCGACAAGCTGTCTCTCTGCCAGGTTGATACCGGCGCCGGCATAGAGCAGATAGTCTGCGGCGCCGCGAATTTCAATGCGGGCGACAAGGTAGCCGTATGCCTGCCGGGCGGCCTGCTTCCGGGGAGGGACGAGCCGCTGTCGGCCGCGGTCATCCGGGGAGTGGAATCGCGCGGGATGATGTGCTCCGAGGCCGAGCTGGGCTTGTCCGCCGAAGCGGCGGGCATCATGATCCTGCCGGAGGATGCCCCGGTGGGCGGCCGGCTGGCCGATTATATTCCCCTGTCTGACGAGGTTCTGGAGCTGGAAGTCACACCGAACCGGCCCGACTGCCTTTCGATATACGGGGTCGCGCGCGAGGTTGCCGCCATCACGGGCCGGAAGCTGAAGCCGGCGCCGGCCGGGGAGGCAGTCCCGCGGGGCGATGACCGGATCGACGAGATCATCTCTGTCGAGGTGGCGGATTCAGACTTGTGCCCGCGTTATGGCGCCCGGCTGATCGCCGGCGTCAAGGTGGCGCCGTCGCCTCCCTGGCTGAAAGCCCGCATCGTCGCCGCCGGCATGCGGCCCGTCAATAATGTTGTTGATATCACCAACTATGTGATGTGGACGCTCGGCGAGCCGATGCATGCGTTTGACCTGGCCCGGATTTCCGGGCGGCAATTGATTGTGCGCCGGGCCGTCAAGGATGAGGAAATCGTCACCATCGATGGAACGGAGCGGCGGTTGTCTGCCGGGATGCTTTTGATTGCCGATGCAGAGAAGCCGGTCGCTGTGGCCGGGATCATGGGCGGCGAGACCAGCGAGGTCTCCGCCGGCACCACCGACATTTTGCTGGAAGCGGCAAATTTTCAGGGCCGCAGCGTGTTGGAGACTTCAATGACGCTGGGGCTCAGGAGCGAGTCGAGCACCAGATTCGAGAAGGGTCTGGACCAGGAATTGGTGCCGCAGGCGCTGGCGATGGCTTCGCGCCTGATGGTGGAGATTGCCGGAGGCCGGCTGGTGCCCGGACAGATCGATATTCAGCAGCGGCCAGTCCTGCCGGAGGCGGTGCTGCTCCGGACGGATCGGGTGGAGGCGCTGCTGGGAATCGGGGTGCCCGTTGCCGAGATCGAAGTTATCCTCACACGCCTGGGATTTGAGGTCGAGGAGAAGGAAGACGGCCTGCTGGTGCTGGTTCCCAGCTTCCGCGCCGACGTAGAGCGAGAGGTTGATCTAATCGAAGAGATCGCCCGCGTCTTCGGGCTGGAATTGATCCCGCCAACGCTGCCCAGCGGCATGCGTGTGCTCGGTGGCCTCACCTCCGAGCAGGCGGTACGCCGGGCTGCCGTCCGGGCGCTGGCGGAGCGTGGCTTGAGCGAAATTATAAGTTACAGTTTTATCATGCCCGACTTTGCCGATCGCTTGCGGCTGGACCCCCGCGATGAACGGCGGCAGGTGGTCGCGCTTGCCAACCCGCTATCGGTTGAGCAGTCGGTGATGCGAACCATGATGCTGCCCAGCCTTCTTGGTACGCTGGCGGCTAACCTGTCACTACAGAACCAGGATATCAACATCTTTGAGCAGGGTCGCATTTACCTGCCGGTGGCTGGCGAGAAGCTTTGTGATGAGCGCCGGGTGATCGCCGGCTGCCTCAGTGGCTCGCTCAAAGGACATTCATGGCTCGCCGGCAGCGGCGAGGCAGATTTTTTTGCCGGCAAGGGCATCGTCGAGGCCTTGTTTGCCGGCGTCGCCGGCCGATTCTCGGTGGAGCGTGCGGAGGAAACCTTTCTGTATCCGGGTAAATCGGCTGCTGTCATCACCGCCGGCCGCCGGGCGGGATACGTTGGTGAGGTGCATCCGCTGGTGCTGGAAGCCTTCGATATTGATATTCCGGTGGTTGCTTTTGAAATCGCGGAAGCAGAGCTGATCGCCAGTGCGGCCGGCATTATTGTCTTTGAAGATTTGATTACATTCCCTGCTTCTTTTCAGGACCTGGCGATCGTTGTCGAGGAAGACCGGCCGGCAGCCGAGATCGTCAGGGTGGTTCGCGAGGCGGGTGCGCCCCTGCTTAAGGCGGTGCGCGTGTTCGATGTTTATGGCGGCGAAAGCATCGGCGAAGGGAAAAAAAGCGTCGCTCTCAACCTCGAGTTTCGGTCGGCGGATCGGACGCTGACGGATGAGGATGTTGCTTTAGTCCGCGCTGCCATTATTGATGCGCTTGGAGATAAACTGAATGCGGCTCTGCGCGAGTAGCCGGTGAAAAATTTTATGGTGCTCTGTCGTATGCGCTTTCGGCGCTTTTTTTGCGGCGATTTGACTTCCAATGTATAATTATTCTATTATTTGCCTATATATGCAATATAATTAATATTTATGCAAAAAAGATCACATGCAGATTGATGTATACGTCTCTCCGGGTTGCGCTTTGATAGATGCCGTCAGCAATAATATCGCCGCGGCGCTGGCCGCCGCGGGAGGCTCGGCAACGGCAATTAAAGAACTGTAAAGCTATGGAATTATTTTCATCAAAATTCATCAATATTCCGGCAGGTATTACGGAAATGCCTGGCTCGGTGACCACGCCGGTCGGCTTCCAGGCCGCCGGAGTGGCGGCCGGCCTGAAGAAATCGGGAAAGCCTGATCTGGGGCTGCTTATTTCTACGTCCGCTTGCACATCGGCGGCAATGTATACGCCCAACGCGGCGGCGGCGGCACCCGTGATTGTCTCCAGAGAGGAGACCGCCAGGGGCCGGATCCGCGGGATAGTCGTAAATAGTGGTTCTGCCAACGCCTGCACCGGCGAGCGCGGTCTTGACGACGCCAGGCTCATGACCAGGCTGGCAGCCGGTCAGACCGGCCTCAAGCCGGATCAGATGGCGGTGGCTTCAACGGGCGTCATCGGCGTTCCTCTCGAAATGAATCTGGTGGAGCTTGGCATTGCCGCGGTCGCGGAGGCATTGTCAGCCGCGGGCGGACCCGCTTTTGCCCAGGCCATCCGTACAACAGACAGCGTCGATAAAGAGGGGGCTGTGGCCCTGAAACTGGCGGCGGGGACCGTTCATATTGGCGCCTGCGCCAAAGGGGCGGGCATGATTGCGCCCAATATGGCCACGCTGCTGGCCTTTGTGACTACCGACGCCGGAGCGCCGTCCGAGCTGCTGAATGCTATGCTAAGAGACGCAGTTGCCGGCTCGTTTAATGCGGTGACCGTGGACGGTGACATGAGCACAAATGATTGCGTATTCCTGCTGGCCAACGGACAGAGCGGCGTTGAACTGGAGCCGGGGAGCCCGGACTCCCGTCTGTTTGCTGAAGGACTGGCCGCGGTTTTAAAGAGTCTGGCGCTAAAGATGGTTGCCGACGGCGAGGGAGCAACCAAGGTGATTGAGCTTAGGGCTGCAGGCGCAGCCGGCGCCTCCGAGGCGATTGCCCTCTGCCGCTCGATTGCCACATCGCCCCTGGTGCGGACTGCCTTTTTCGGTCAGGATGCCAATTGGGGACGGATCATGGCTTCCGCGGGAGCGGCGCTTGCCGGCGAGTCCCGCCTGGCGGCGGACATTTATTACGAAGATATCTGCGTGGCAGCGGGAGGAGCCGCGGCGGAACTGCCCGCCGGCAGGCTGGCAAAGATCATGGAACAGCAGGAGATCTCAGTGACGCTGGATACGCACAGGGGCGAGGCAGAACATACCATTTATTTTTGCGATCTCACACATGATTACGTGACGTTGAATTCGGAATATTCGACGTAAAAAGTTTTCATTTTTTTAAAGGTTTTTAACCCGGGACTCGGACATCGGAACTCAGAACCTGGAACTGGCTTAATGACAGATCATCTTCAAAAACGAGTTGGAATTCTGCTGGAAGCGCTGCCATATATCAAGCAGTTTTCCGGCAAGACAATCGTGATTAAATATGGCGGCAGCGCCATGAAGAGCAGTGAGACCAAGGAGGGTTTCGCCACGGATGTGGCGTTGCTCAAATATGTCGGCATGAATCCGATGATCGTCCATGGTGGCGGTCCTGACATCAGCTCTTACATGGAAAGGCTGTCCATGGAAGTCAGGTTTATCCAGGGTCTCCGCGTCACAGATGAGGCAACCATGGAGCTGGCCAAGATGGTGCTGGTGGGAAAGGTTAATAAGGAAGTGGTGGCGTTAATCAACCAGCATGGCGTGCCTGCGGTTGGACTGGGCGGCGATGATGGCCGGCTGATCCTGGCGGAAAAGCGGACAGTGACCGATGAGTCGGGGAATGAAATTGATATCGGACGCGTGGGGCGTATCATCGATATCAACACGGAAGTGCTTGCCAGCCTAGGACAGGATTTCATACCCGTGGTAGCTTCTGTTGGCGCCGATGCAGAAGGTTTAAGCTACAATATCAACGCCGATGAGGTGGCGGCCAGCCTGGCCGTTGCCCTGAATGCGGAAAAAGCCATCTTCCTCACCGATGTGGAGGGGCTCTACGCGAACATTGATGATCCGGGTTCGCTTGTTTCGCAATGCACGCTTGCCGATGCCGAAGAGATGATGGTTTCGGGCGCGGTCTCCAAAGGGATGATCCCGAAGTTGCGAGCGGTGAGCCGGGCGCTGGCGGGCGGTGTCCACAGCGCCCATATCATCGACGGCCGCGTGCCGCACGCCGTCTTGCTGGAGGTATTTACCAAGGAAGGGATTGGTACCAAGATCGAGTAAAAACGGCTGGGGGCTTTTCAATGAGCGGTGCGGGACATTTTCCTTTCGCTGAGACGCTCCAGGAAAAAGCCCCATACCGCTCTCGGGTGAAAAGCTCGCACCTTAGTCCATCGAACAAAACTATGCCAGATATTTTTTCCACATACGATCAGTACATAATGCCAACCTACGGCCGCCAGCCGGTCGAGTTCGTCCGGGGTGAGGGATGCTACCTTTTTGATAAGGACGGCGACGGTTACCTCGACTTTGTTTCCGGCCTGTCAATTAACAATCTCGGCCACTGTCATCCGGCCGTGGTTGAAGCGGTCCGCCAGCAGGTAGGCCGGCTGATCCATACCTGCAACCTTTATTACACGGAACCCGGCGGAGAGCTGGCGCGGCTCATTTCCGAGAGCAGCCTGGGCGGCAAGGTCTTTTTTGCCAACAGCGGCGCCGAAGCCAATGAGGCAGCGATCAAGCTGGCCCGCAAATTCGGCCACGACCTCGCCGGCGGGGGCAAGCACCGGATCATCACCCTGGAAGGCGGGTTTCACGGTCGGACTATGGCGACGCTGACGGCAACGGCGCAGCCGGAGAAGCAGGCGCCGTTTACCCCGCTTCTCCCCGGGTTTACTTACGTCCCGGCAAATGACATTGAGGCGCTCGCCGCCGCGATGGATGCCGACGTCTGCGCCGTCTTGATGGAGCCGGTTCTGGGAGAAGGCGGCGTGCGGCCGCTGACGCAGGACTTTGTCCAAGCCGCCCGAGAGCTTACCGGACAGCACCAGGCGCTCCTGATCTTTGATGAGGTACAGACCGGTCTTGGCCGGACCGGCAGGCTCTACGCTTATGAACATTTTCAGATTAAACCCGATGTAATGACTCTGGCCAAAAGCCTGGGCGGAGCGCTTCCGATCGGCGCCATGGTGGCCTCGCCCCGGTATTCCGACGTGTTTACACCTGGCACGCATGCCACCACCTTTGGCGGCGGCCCCGTGCCCTGCGCCGCCGGCATCGCCGTTTTTCAGGAGCTGACGGCTCCGGGTTTTCTGGACATGGTTCGGGAGCGGGGCAACTTCATGCGGTCCCAGTTGGAACGGTTGCTTGACGCCGGCCTGCTAACTGATGTGCGCGGCGCCGGACTGATGCTGGCCGCCGATCTTCACCGGCCGCGCGCGGCGGAAATCGTCTCGCTTGCACTTGAGCAAAAGTTGATTTTAAATAATACCTCCGCGGAGACGATTCGCTTCCTGCCGCCGCTGATCGTGACGGAAGATATGGTCCGGCGGGTAACTGAATTTCTGAAAATTGCTCTGGAGGGATAAAAAGTGGCGCGTCATTACCTCAAAGTTGCTGACTTGACAAAAGATGAAGTGCTGGCGCTGATCGAGTCAGCCAGGGCCAACAAGGGCGAGAGGAGCAGTTTGCTTTCAGGGAAGGCCCTGGGGTTGATCTTTTCCAAGCCTTCTACCCGAACGCGTGTTTCCTTTACCATGGCCGCCTACCACCTTGGCGGGCAGGCGATCTTTTTAAGTGAGAGGGAGATGCAGCTTGGCCGCGGTGAGACAATTGAGGACACGGCCATGGTCCTTTCCGGATATCTAAACGCGGTCGTGATCAGAACGTTCAGCCAGGAGGATATCGAGACCTTTGCGGCGGCGGCGGCCATCCCGGTAATAAACGGGCTAACCGACGAGCGTCATCCGAGTCAGGCTCTGGCCGATCTGATGACAATTTCCGAATATGCGGCTGACCTCTCTAAAGTGAAAGCGGTCTACTTGGGAGACGGCAATAACGTGGCTGCTTCCTTGACAAATATTCTGGTCATGGTAGGTGCGCATATCGCAGTGTGCACGCCGCCCGATCTGGCGCTGCCCGCGTGGGCAGTATCGGAAGCCGAAGGGCTAGCGGCAGCCGGCGGCGGCGTTGTTGAGATTCTGGAAGATCCGGCAGAGGCGGTCAGGGACGCCGACTTTCTCTATACCGATGTGTGGTTTAGTATGGGTCAGCAGAAGGTGCCGGAGAAGCGAAAAATGCTGGAGCCTTACCAAATCGATCAGCGGCTGCTTGACCTGGCCAAGCCGGGCTGCCGCGTGATGCACTGCCTGCCGGCTCATCGCGGCGAAGAGATTTCCGCCGAGGTAATGGACGGCCCACAGTCGGTCGTGTTTCAGCAGGCGGAAAACCGTCTACATTCACAGAAGGAACTTCTTAAGCTGCTGATCGGCGATGCGAAAGCCTGAGCGACAGCAACTGATCGAACGCCTGATCCGGGAGCGAAACCTCTCAACGCAGGCGGAAGTGGCGGCGGCCCTCCTGTCCGTGGGCGCATCCGTAACGCAGGCAACGGTTTCGCGGGACCTGCGCGAACTCGGAGTGCAAAAGGGGAGCGGCAGGGATGGCCGGCCGCGTTTTGCCATCCCGGGAAGAGCGGGCCGGAATCCCGCGACAGCGCTGGAGCAGACCCTTGTTGACGCGGAGGCCCAATGGCAACAAGCCCAAAATTTGTTGGTTATCCGGTCACTGCCGGGGACGGCGCCCGCGGTGGGCCGCGTGCTTGATGAGCTGAATCACGATGATGTGATCGGCACCGTAGCCGGAGACGATACGGTTCTGGTTATCACCGCTGACGCAGACCGGGTAAAAAAGTTTGCTGGTTTTCTGGGGCAGTTGGTGGAAAGGAATCAAACAGCGTAGGCGGACAGAGCGTAGGCGGACAGGGTTGCAAAGCCAGGATTTCTATGTACGCTTGATGATCGGGAATAACTGGCAGGTTGGACTGGAAGTAAAAACGTTAACTGTTAAACGTGGCACATTGAGCGTTAAACGTTAAACAAAAAAGAGGTAAGCATGGGTGACGGCAACGAAAAAGTAGTCCTGGCGTATTCAGGCGGACTTGACACCTCCGTGATGATCTCCTGGCTGAAAGAAAAGCACGGGCTGGATTCGATCACGGTGTTGGTTGATGCCGGGCGCGCTTCCGGCCTTGAAGAGCTAAGAAAGAAGGCGCTGTCCATTGGCGCGGTTGAGGCAATAGTTGTTGACGCAAAAGAAGATTTTGCTCATGATTTTCTGCTACCGTCGCTGGCGGCCAATGCTCTCTACGAAGAAAAATATCCGTTGGTGAGCGCTCTCTCAAGGCCGCTAATTTGCAAGGTTCTGGTGGATATTGCCCACGAATCAGGGGCAAGCACAATTGCTCATGGCTGCACCGGCAAGGGGAACGACCAGGTTCGCTTCGACCTGGGAATTCGCGCGCTTGATCCCAGCCTGAAGATTATGGCGCCGGCGCGGGAGTGGGGGATGACCCGTGCCGATGCGCTCGAATATGCCGCTGCCCATGGTATTCCGGTGCCGCTAAAGAAAGAAAGTCCCTACAGCATCGATGAGAATCTCTGGGGGCGGGCGGTTGAATGCGGGCCGTTGGAAGATCCGTGGACGGAGCCGCCTGAAGATGTTTTCGGATTTACAGCCGCACCGGAAGCGGCGTCGGTGGAGCCTGAATATGTCGAGGTTGATTTTGCCGGCGGTGAGCCAGTGGCTCTCGGTAGTGAAGAAATGCCAACTGTTGACCTGATTGGCAAGATTGACGCAATTGGCGCCGCCCACGGCTTTGGCCGCATCGACATGATCGAAAACCGCCTTGTGGGGATCAAATCCCGGGAGGTCTACGAGGCTCCCGGTGCGCTGGCGCTGATCAAGGCGCATAGCGGCCTGGAGGACCTGGTTCTCCCGCGCGAGCTGTCCCACTTCAAGCGCGGCCTGGAACAGAAATTCAGCAACATGGCCTACGACGGGGGCTGGTTCGATCCGCTCATGGAGGCAATCAGGGCGTTTATGGAGGTGACACAGGAGTCAGTCACCGGCACGATTCGGCTCAAGTTTTACCGGGGCGCCTGCACGGTGGCGGGGCGGAGGTCGCCAAGCTCTCTCTACGATTTGAGCCTGGCTACCTACGGCCCCGGTGACGGCTTCAGCCATGACGCGGCCAGGGGATTCTGCGAGCTGTTTGGCCTGCCACTGGAAACATGGGCAAAAAAGCAGATGGTGGATGCTGGACGCTAGATGCCGGCTAACCCGGCTCCATATTTAATTTACTGATCATATAACTCGTTCAGGAACGGTTAATTGAGCATAAGTAACCGGCTCTGTAAAACGAGCGCAGCGGTTTAGAACCCGGCGAAAAAGATCGGTTCGCTGGCCTCGCCGGTTGAACCGGTAACAAAACTCAGCGAGATAGGACTGCAGATGCTTGGGGCTGACACCGTGAAAGACATCAAGTACCCAGCGCTTGAAGTTGGAGATGATGATATGAACCCAGGGAAGCAGCTCGGCGGGGTTTTCGACTCCTTCCATAACC
>JACWAM010000018.1 GCA_014874265.1 Thermoleophilia bacterium
AGCTCCGGGTCGTGCATTTCCGGCGCGTACATAAACTTGCCAAACTCCTCCTCGTCACCGGTAAAACCGGCGCCGGCCGCCGCTGCCGCGGCATCGACGATCTCGGCTCTGCCGCCGTAATTAAAAGCGATGAACAGCCTCATCTCCCGGTTGCCTCCGGTCAATTCCTCCGCCCAGTCGATCCGGCTCCGGATCTCCTTTGAAAGCTGGGCGCGCCGGCCGATGAATCTGACGCGAACCTGCTGCTCGTGCAGCTCCGGCACCTCCTTGTTGATCAGCTCTGTGAACATGTCCATCAGCGCTTCGACTTCCGACCGCGGGCGCTGCCAGTTCTCGGTAGAGAAGGCATAAACGGTCAGCTCCTTGACCCCGGCCCGGCGGCAGGCGCGGATGGAGCGTTTGAGCGCCTGGGCGCCCTCCCGGTGTCCGGCGATCGCCGGCAGCCTCTTCCCGGCGGCCCAGCGGCCGTTGCCATCCATGATCACAGCTACGTACCGGGGCGGCTCGGCGGTAAATAAAAAATCTTCGCTCCTGGACCTGAAACGGCGAAGATTTTTGAGGAGGCTGATCCAGCTCACTTCATACCTCCAGGATCTCCGCCTCCTTGTGCTTGAGCAGATCATCAACCTGCCCCACGTGTTCGTCGGTAATCTTCTGCATCTCATCTTCCGCCCAGTGGAGCTCATCCTCGGAGATCTCGCCTTCCTTTTGTAGCTTCTTGATCTCATGGATGACATCGCGGCGGATATTCCGGACGGCAACCCGGCCATTTTCCGCCAAGCCTTTGACAACTTTCACCAGATCGCGGCGCCGCTCCTCGGTCAACTCCGGTATTGTCAATCTGATGACGCCGCCATCGTTGCTCGGATTGAGTCCCAGTTCCGATTCCATGATCGAGTGCTCGATCTCCTTGATGGCGCTCTTGTCGTACGGCGTGATCACCAGCAGGCGCGGCTCGGGGGCGCTCATATTGGCAAGTTGCTTGAGCGGCGTCCTTGTACCGTAATACTCAACTGATATCCGGTCCAGCAACGCCGTCGAAGCCCTGCCAGTGCGAATGGTGTTAAATTCATTTTGACATGCGCCCACAGCCTTATTCATCCGCTCGCGCCCGTCATTGAAAAATTCTTCCACCATTTCATTCATTAAACCGGACCTCGGTTTCTGGTTAATCCGTCTTGCCGCCGCGAGTCTATCATAATCATATCGGAATTGGTCACTTGCCGGGCGCAACCAGTCAAGAGAACCCCGGCCTGCCGCAGCCTAGGATTTGACTATCGTTCCCGCCTTCTCACCGGACAGCACCCGCTGGATGTTTTCCGGATCCGTCATGTTGAAGACGTACAGAGGGAGGTGGTTGTCCATGCACAGCGACAGAGCCGTGGTGTCCATCACCTTAAGGCCGCGTTCAATTGCCTCCAGGTGCGTAACCTCCGGCAGGAATACCGCATCTGGATTGGTTTCGGGGTCAGAGTCATAGACGCCGTCATACTTGCGCTTGGCCATCAAAATGGCACTGGCGCCGATCTCCAGAGCCCGCAGGGCGGCGGCGGTGTCGGTCGTAAAGAAAGGATTGCCGGTGCCGGCCGCGAAGACAACGATCCGCTTCTTTTCCAGGTGCCGGATAGCCCGGCGGCGGATATAAGGCTCGGCGACCTCCTGCATGTGGATCGCCGACAGGACGCGGGTCTCCAGGCCGATCTTTTCCATCCCGTCCTGCAGGGCCAGCGCGTTTAAAACCGTGGCGATCATTCCCATGTAATCGCCGGTGGCCCGGTCCATGCCGTGGGCGCTGCCGGCGACGCCTCGGAAAATGTTACCGGCGCCAACCACGACGGCGATCTCGACACTCCGGCTCGCCGCTGTCTCAATCTGGCGGGCGATGGCGTCGATCTTTTCCGGATCGATGCTGTGCCGGTCCTCTCCCTGTAGGGCCTGCCCCGACAGCTTCAGGAGCACACGGTCGAAGACCGCCGGTTCGCCGGCATACGGTGAGTGCGGCTCAGGGGCGGCCTCCTGCACTTACTCTTTTCCCAGCTCGAAGCGGGCAAACCGCTTGATTTCAACGTTCTCGCCGATCTTGCCAACCAACTCTCCGCGCAGTTGTTCCACAGTCAGTTTGTCATCCTTGACGAAAGCCTGCTCCAGCAGGCAAACCTGGCCATAAAACTTGTCCAGCTTGCCTTGGGCGATCTTCTCGAGGATGTTGTCTGGTTTCCCGGTGGCTTTGGCCTGCTCCTTGTAGATGCAGAGCTCGGCTTCGGTAACGTCTGCCGGCACGTCAGACCGGCTGATGTACTGCGGCGCCGACGCCGCCACATGCATGGCGACATCGTGGACAAAGCTGCGAAAATCATCGGTTTTAGCAACGAAATCCGTCTCGCAGCCAACTTCGATCAGCACGCCGATCTTGCCGCCGGCGTGGATGTAACTGTCAACCAGCCCCTGCATGGTAGCCCGGCCGCTCCGCTTGGCGGCATCGGCCAGTCCCTTTGTCCTGAGCAGCTTTACCGCTTCCTCGACATTGCCGCCCGATTCTGCCAGAGCTTGCTTGCAATCCATCATGCCCGCGCCGGTCTGGTCGCGGAGGCTTTTTACTTCTTTGGCGCTTACTGTCACTTATTTACACCTCATCAATTTAATCGATGCCAGGGGAGATTCCATTACTTGCCCGTGTCCTGCCCGGTTTCATCTGTGCCGGTTTTTCCGGCGGCATCTGCCTCCCGCTCGGCCGCAGCCGCCTCACCTTCAGATTTGCCGGCGGCGGCGCCGGTGGGTCCACCCGCATTCGCTATAGCGCCGGCAGTTCCGCTCGCGGGTTTCTCCTTGGCTTTTGCTGTGCCGACTGACTTCTTCGGCTTTCCCGCTGTGCCCTTATCTTTAGGCTCTGCTTTTGCTTTTGGCTCAGTGGCCTCCAGTTTGGGCTTCACCGCTTTTGCCTTTGCTATTGGCGCTTCCGCCGTCGCGGCTGCTTTCTTGCCACCCCCGGGTTTGGCGGGCGCTTTCTCGGCCACTGGTTTTTCGGCTGCTTCTTTCTCAGCGGCAGCCTTTGCCGCCGCAGCTTTCTCGGCCGCCGCCCTTTCCGCTTCCTGTTGCGCCTTCATGGCCGACTGCATCTCTTTCTCGGAAAACAGCTGTTTGCCTTCCATAACACCTTCGGCGATGGCCCTGATGATCAGGCCGCAGGAACGGATAGCGTCGTCGTTTCCCGGGATGACATAATCAACCTCGTCCGGATTGCAGTTGGTATCCACCAGCGCGACCACGGGAATTCCAAGCTTTCTCGCCTCGCGAATGACGATTGCCTCACGGCGGGGGTCGATAACAAATATCGCCGCCGGCAGCTTGTTCATATCCGAGACGCCGCCCAGGTTCAGCTCCAGCTTGCGCAGCTCCGCCAGGCGAGCCATGTGCTCCTTGGTCGGTAGCAGATCGAGCTGGCCCTCATCGCGGAGGCGGCGCAGATCATGCATGCGCTTGATCCTGCTGGAGATGGTCGCGTAATTGGTCAGGAGGCCGCCGAGCCAGCGGTGGGAAACGTACGGCATGCCCACGCGTTTCGCTTCTTCCTGGATCGTGTCCTGGCACTGTTTTTTGGTGCCGACAAAGAGGACCATCTTGCCGTCGGCTGTCAGCCCCTTGACGAAATCGAACGCCTCATCAATGAGCTTGATGGTCTTCTGGAGGTCGATAATGTAGATGCCGCCCCGTTCAGTGAAGATATAAGGCTTCATCCGGGGATTCCAGCGGCGGGTTTGGTGTCCGAAGTGAACTCCGGACTCAAGCAGTTCTCTCATGGTTACAGCAGACAAACCGAGATCCTTTCCTCGACTTTAGCGTCGCTCCTTGTTGATCTCTCCGGCAGGGCGACTTCCACCGGAGTCAAGACAAATAACGGCCGCGGCGGCGCCGGCGGCCGGGAAAAGCCCACATATTCTAGCACAACCAAGGGCTGGAAAGAGGAAACTTTATTGTGATAGCGTTTTCTCATGGAACTTGACGACGGGCAGATAAAATCGATTCTGGCGGATGCCAGAACGATTGCGGTCGTGGGCGCTTCACCCAATCCGGACAGGCCCAGTTTTCAGGTTGCGTCCTATCTGATTGACCAGGGCTATGAAGTTATCCCCGTCCGGCCCAAAGTGCGCGAAATCCTCGGCCGCCGCAGCTACGCCAGCCTGACCGAGATACCGGTGCCGGTAGATATCGTCGACGTTTTTCGCAAGCCTGAGGCGTGCCCGGATATTGCGCGTGAAGCCGTGGAAATCGGCGCCAAGGTGCTCTGGCTGCAGGAGGGAATCGTCAACGAGGAGGCAGCCCGGATCGCGGCCGGCGGCGGACTTAAGGTGGTCATGGACCGCTGCATCAAGAAGGTTCGCAAAAAGCTGTATTAAACGGAGTTTAAGGATGTGGATATTCCCGCTCGCGGCGATGCTTGTCAGCGGCCTGTTTTCCGGCGTTGTCGGACGGCAGTACCGGCGCCGGCGCAGTCCTGCCCTACTGAGTTGGTCGGTTGCCCTGTTTGTTTTTGGAATTGCCTCAGCCTGTGATTTTATCGGTACCTTTAGCGGCTGGTCATCCTACATTGCCAAGATTTACTTCCTGACCGGCGCCACCGTCGTGGTCGGATATCTGGGACTCGGCACCATGTACCTGCTGGCGCCGAAGCGGGTGGCGCGGGCCTGGCTGGCGTTCATGCTGATCGCAACCGTGGTGGGAGTGATCTTACTTTCGACCGCGAGCGTCGACGCCAAATTGCTTCGTTCAGCCGCAGAACCCGGCTGGAAAGCAATCCGGCAGCCGTGGCCGCTGGCCGCCCTGGTTGTTTCCGTAAACAGCCTGGGGACGCTCATCCTCGTTGGCGGAGCGGCCTTCTCAGCCGTATTTCGGCGTTATCCGCTTGCCAACGGGCTGATTGCCGGAGGCGCCCTGATTACGGCTTCTGGAGGAACGCTGACCCGCTTCGGCCATTACCAGTTTCAGGAAATCGGCCAAGCGGCTGGTATCACCGTCATGTTTGCCGGTTTCTTGCTGGCCGGATCCAGGAATAAACAGTCTCCGGGCCAGCCCGCGGCTGGCAGATCGATTTTGCCGCGCCGAAAACGCCCGGCAGGCGAACAACAACGGGCCCGGAGAAAAGGTCCTCGCAGCGGGCGCTACCAAGGCAAGCATTACCGGCGCTAATCCATCTCCTCCTCCAGCAACCAGCACTCGAGCACGCCCGGATAGCATGAATCTTCTCCCACGGCCGACGCGCCTTCCGAACAGCCCCGGCATTTAGCCGCCGTCGTGGAAGGAAAACGGCTGCAATTTCCCAGATTTCTATCGCGGCAGTCAATCTGGTTGTCAGATAATTCCAGGATATCGCCGTCTTTCGCAGCTTCGCGCTCAAGCTTTCCCAGCAGGCTTTTCAGCCCCGCCTGAGCCGCGGCCCGGCCGCGCTCTTCCGGACCAAGATCGGGAATCTCCCCCGGCTTGGCGGAAGCCACCCAGACTATCCGATCGTCGGGAGCAAACACCAGAAATTTTGCCCACAGGCTGTCGTCCTGCTGCTCGGGAATAACCGTGCACGTAATCTTGAATGCGGTCATCAGGTCCTCCATTTACCGGGATGAAGCTAGCCGTCCCAGACGAGTTTACCCGCTGGCTTCAATAACATGCTCTCAGAGGATGATTGGATGAAAGAATTGCCTGAAAGCCGCCGATTACCGGTTCAGGTACTCGATGACATCTTCATCCGAAACCTGGTTGAAATTGCGGTAGAATTCGCCGACGGCGCCAAAGTAAGACGGTGTTGACAGGCAGTGTACTTCGTCGGCGTATTTTTTAAGTTTGCTTATGACTCGTGGTGATGACACCGGCACCAAGCAGACGATCTTTGCCGCGCCGGCATTTTTCACTGATCGCAGCGCCGCCAGCATCGTGTAACCGGTGGCGACGCCGTCATCGACGACCAGCACCGTCTTGCCACTCACATCCGGAGGGGCTTCCTTGCCGCGGTATTTCTGATAGCGGCGCTTGATCTCTTCGGTCTGCGTCTCTACTTCCTCCCGGATGTAACGGTCACTTACTTCATACAATTTGGCGGTGTTTTCATCAAGCAACAGATTGCCATCCGAGTCAATGGAACCAATCGCGAGCTCCGGGTTGAGCGGCGCGCCGATCTTCCGTGTTACCCAGACATCGAGCGGCAGCTCCAGCGCCCCCGCGATCTCGGCGGCGACAACGACGCCACCGCGCGGCAAGCCGAGAACGATGGCGTCGGCGGCGCCGCGGTACTGCTCCACCATGGAGACCAGCCGCTCACCGGCGTCCTTTCGGTCTTTAAAGAACAATTAAACCTCTCATAGAATCATGATTGACCTGGCAGTAGTTTACAATGCCGCCGGCCGTATTCCCACTGTACAATAATTGTAACGGATTTGATGGCGGGTACGGCCCCAACCCGACCGGCGCCGCCGATAAAATGGGCTTAAGGCGCAAATGCGCCGCTGGCTCTGGCTCCAATGGTCAGGTAACCGGGATAACCGATCGCCGGCCGGAACCTGGCGGCGCTGGCGATCATGGCGGCATTGTCGGTACATAGCTGCGGCGGCGGAATTCTCAACCGCAAATCTCGCCGGTCACATTCCTGCTTGAGCCGCCGTCTCAGTTCACTGTTGGCGCTGACGCCTCCCGCCAGGCAAATCCGGCGGCAGTCAAGCTGGACGGCAGCGCTGATCGTCTTTTTAATAAGCGCGGACACGACTGCTTTCTGATAAGAAGCAGCGATGTCGGCCTTCCGGCTGCATGCCTGCTGCTCGCCCGCCTTGCGCAAGTAATAATAGAGGGCGGTCTTTACGCCGCTAAAACTGAAGTCGAGGTTGCCGGGACGATCGAGCCCAATCGGAAAGGCGGTAAAATCGGGATCGCCGCCAGCGGCCAGCGAGTCAAGCTCCGCGCCTCCGGGATAACCGAGGCCGAGCAGCCTGGCTCCTTTATCCAGCGCTTCACCCGCCGCGTCGTCGAGTGTCCGGCCGGCAATCTCCAATGAGCCGCGCTCCGGAACGTGAACGATTGACGTATGTCCCCCGGAAGCAATTAGACAGATCATCGGCGGCTCCAGCGGCTCCGGTGGAAGGTAATTGGCGGCGATATGTCCTTCCAGATGATCGACGGGAACAAAATCAGCTTCGAAAGCGTAAGCTACCGCCTTGGCGGTAGCGACGCCGACCATGAGAGCGCCGATGAGACCCGGGCCCGTGGTTGCGGCGACCTTGCCGATCTGACCGGGACGGACGCCTGCCTCGGACAGCGCCGCTTCGATTACGGGGTTAATTAGCTCCAGATGACGGCGAGAAGCCACTTCCGGCACGATGCCGCCGTAACGGGCATGAAACTCGTCCTGGGATGAGACAACGCTGGCAAGCAGTTTGCCGTTATCCAGAACGGCGGCGCAGGTATCATCGCATGAGGTCTCGATGGCGAGGATCAAGCCAGCATGTCCTCAGAGTCCTTCCACATGATCAACGCATCCTCGCCGTTGTCGCTGTAGTACCCTTTGCGAAGACCGGTGCAGATGAACCCGAAACTTTCATACATCTTGATGGCGCCCCGGTTTGATTTTCTTACCTCCAGCGTGTAGCCGCGATGTTGCTCACGACCGCACAGCTCGAACAGGTATTCGAGGAGCTCGGTGGCGATATACTGGCGTCGGTGATCTTCGTGTACCGCGAGATCAAGCAGATGCCAGACCTCCACGTACTGCGTGGCGATCGTATAACCAACAACCTGCTGGTCTGCTTCGGCCACGAGGCAGACGCTTGCGTCCTTGGCCAGCTGCGTGATGAAGGCGTTATGCGACCACGGCCGGGGAAACGAATCCTTTTCGATTTTAACCACGTCATTCAGGTCGGCCAGTCGCATCGGCCTGATCAGAGCCATATTCCCTTCTTTCGGAGCAGAACCGTCTTGTCGGCATCGGGCTCCCTGATGTAGGCGGGGAGCACATCAAGCAGATCGCGAGAATCATACTTCATCTTTAATCCCGGAGCGGGCAGATAATAAACCGCCCGCACCTTGTGGCGGCGGTCCGCCGCAGGAAGCGGCTGGACCGGCTTTTGGTCAAACAATGCGAAATAGGACAGGATACCGTTGCCGGCTGCCCGGACGGGCCTGTCTGTCAGCGCTGCAATTTTTCGGATCAGATCCTGAGGCGCTTCACAAAATACGCCGGAGGCGGCCATGACTGATGCCGCATCTGTTCGGTAAAGCTGGGCAAAAACCTGCCCCCGGCGCGCGTCGATGACGGGAAGTAGCAGCTCTTCCATGTTGCCGAACGCAAAATCCGCCATCCCTTCGGCCAGCGCCGCCAGCGAACTTTGACCCTGAAGGGGAGTCTCAAGCGATTGACTCAGGGCGCGCGCCGTCGCCACACCGACACGGAGGCCGCTGAAAGTGCCGGGGCCGGTGCCCACACAGATGAGGTCCAGGCCCGCCGCGGTCATCCCGGCATTGCCAAGAAGATCGTTTATCGCCGGCAGAAGCAACTCCAGGTGCGATCTCCCGGCTTTAATGTTGATTTCACCGAGCAGCTCCTGGCGGTTTCCCAGCGCGATGCTGAGGTCTTCTGTTGCCGTGTCAAAAGCGAGAGCCCGCAATCAGCTCCTCCACCTTTTTTTTCAAGTCATCACGAACCCGGTAGAAAGATATCAGCCGGCTGGTCTCATCAATATGCTCAAGTTGAATGATCATGGCCGGCTCGGCCAGCCCGTCAGCGCCCCGCTGGGGCCACTCGACAAACGTGATCGCGTCAGCCTCAAAAAACGGCTCCAGCTCGGCAGCGTCCGCCCCGGTCACTTCAGGCAGGCGGAAAAGGTCGAGATGGTGTACTTTGACCTTGCCTGGATAAGTCTGCCCGATAGTAAAGCTGGGGCTGGTCACCGGCGCGTTGACCCCCAGCTCCCTTGCCGCGGCCCGAATAAATAAAGTCTTGCCAGCGCCGAGCTCGCCGGATAAAAAAATGACATCGCCGGGATTTAGCAGCCGGGCGGTGATGGCGGCCAGCTTCCCGGTGTCTGCATCCGAGATCGACAGATACTCCAGCACTTGAATTCCTAAAAAAGGCCCAGCTGAATGTCGCCGTCTACCTGCTTCGCCGGGGGCGGATCGGGTTCATCCCTCTTACGGGAAGTCTTGCCAGGGGCCGCCGCTGATGCCGCCGCGCCGGAAGTGGGCAGCGTGCCCGCCGCCCCCGCCTGTTTGAGTAACTCGGCAAGCTGGTCAAAATCTTTCTCAAGAGCCTGCAGATTTGACGGAGTGTATAGAGCCGCCGCCGGATGATAAACGGGGAAAATTGTTACCTCGCGGTCCGCCATGGTTGAACGGACAGGTTTACCGTGTACCCGGGAGATGCCATCATCTTTGCCTGATAAAAGTTTTGTGGCGAAGTTTCCTAGCGTGCAGATGACGCTCGGCTCGATCAGGGACACCTGCCGTTCCAGATATCCTCGGCACTGCTCGATCTCGCCGGCCTGGGGGTCGCGGTTCCCGGGCGGACGGCACTTAAGCACATTGGCGATGAAAACGGCGCCGCGGCTTAAGCCGATTCTGTCGAGCAGTCTGTCCAGCAGCTTGCCAGCCTGGCCGACGAACGGCTGGCCGAGCCTGTCTTCATGGTAACCCGGAGCTTCGCCGACGAACATGAGTCTGGCGCCAGGGTCACCGGAGCCAAAAACGGATTTGTTCCTGGTTTGATAAAGAGGGCACAAGCGGCAGGAATCAACCTGCCTGGCGAGTTCTTCAAGGCTGGAAAGGTCCACGATCAGCGGCAGCCGGCGCAGGATGATTTGTTGCAGGGGGCGCAGTTCTTCGCGGAACCGGCGCTGCCGGATGAGGAGAACGAGAAAGCTGAAAGCAGCCGGTTCACATCCACCGACGCACAAGCAGGACAGCAGACAGCGGTGGCATCCTGTGACCGGACCAGTTCCTCGAACCGGACGCCGCATGAGTGACAGCTAAATTCATATATCGGCATGACAGCACCGTCATTATCTTGCAAATTGCAGGCTAAAATTGAACGAAAAAGCGGCATTTGCCACCAATTAAAACTCTAATTTATATAGGTGCTCTTTGCAAGAATTGGCCGCCGGCTGTTATGCTTTTTCTTTAAAGCCAAAGCGTGGACCCACAAGCGCCGCCAGGCGCTTGGGTGGGTCCGGCAAGCCGGCCAATGTCTGGTATCTCGTTTTCGAGAACTGGAACGGAGGAATGACTGATGAGCATTAAAGAGAACGCCGAAATCCGGCCCAACCTTCGATCTCGGTTGCTTGTTTCTACCGTCGGCGAATTGCGCCGCCGCGTCGACCGGGCGCGTTCGCAGCCCGGGGCCGTTATCGGACTGGTTCCCACCATGGGTTTCTTCCATGAAGGCCACTTGAGCCTGATGCGGGCGGCGCGGGCGGAATGCTCTTATGTTATAGTCAGCGCTTTCGTCAACCCGATTCAGTTTGGAGCCACGGAAGATTTCAATACATATCCGCGCGATCTTGACCGCGACCTGGCCGTGGCCGCCGGCGAAGGTGTCGATCTCATGTTCGTCCCGCCGGAGCATGAGGTTTATCAACAGGGTTTTGACACGATGGTTGTTCCCGGCAAGGTATCGGAAGGGCTTTGCGGCGCCAGCCGGCCGGGTCACTTTCGCGGCGTTGCCACTATCGTGGCAAAACTATTTAACATAGTCAAACCGGACGTTTCATATTTGGGCCAGAAGGACGCTCAGCAGGTCGCCGTCATCCGCCGCATGGCCACCGATCTAAATTTCGATGTCGCCATCAGGGTCTGCCCGATTGTCAGGGAACCCGGCGGACTGGCGATGAGTTCCAGGAACACTTATCTGTCCGATGAGGAGCGGGAGCAGGCATCTGTTCTTTTCCGCGCCCTTTCTGCGGCGAAGGAGGCTGCCGCTTCCGGAGAGACAAGCGTATCCAGGATCAGGAGAAAGATAAAAAAAATGATCGGCGGCGAGTATCTGGTTGATCTCGAGTATGTCAAGATCGTCAATCCAGTTGACCTGGAGCCTGTCGAAGAAGTAAAAACGGAGGCGCTGGCTGCAGTAGCCGCCAGGGTGGGCCGCACCAGGCTGATCGACAATATGATTCTTACGCCGGGAGGCCCAAATGCGGCTGATGCTTAAGAGCAAAATTCACCGGGCCACGGTCACAGGAGCGAGCATTGATTACGAAGGCAGCATCAGCATCGACAGCAGACTGATGGCGGCGGCCGACATCCGCGAGTACGAGCAGGTGCAAGTTCTTGACCTCGACAATGGCGCCCGGCTAACAACTTACGCCATCGCCGGAGCCGCGGACGAGATATGCATAAACGGCGCTGCCGCCAGGCTGGTGACGGTCGGAGACCGCGTCATTATCCTGACTTACCACTGGCTGGATGAGGCGGAGTGCGGTTCGCTGCCGGTCATAATCCATGTTGACGAGAAGAATACTCCGGTAGCCAGGACGGGGACGGCAGCGGTTTAACACGGAAGCGGTCATAGCGAAAAAGGGGAGACTTCAAACATGCAGGCAAAGAAAAGAACTGTTCCGGACGCTGCGGGCGGGAAAGCGGCGGTGTTTACTAGGCAGCTCGAATACCGGACTGAGGAAGAGCTTGATCTGGTCAACGTCACTGAGGACGTGGTCCGCGCTGTCGCGGAGAGCGGCCTCGCCCAAGGGACCGCCACGGTGTTCGTGCCCGGCGCCACCGGCGCCGTCACCTGTCTTGAGTACGAGCCGGGAGTCATAGCAGATTTCAAGGCGGCGCTGGAAAGGATCGCCCCCCGCGGCCTCCCCTATGACCATAATGTTTACCAAGCGGATGGCAACGGCCATTCACACGTGCGCGCCGGCCTGCTCGGCCCTTCCCTGACGGTGCCGGTAATTGACGGCGAACTGAATCTGGGAGTATGGCAAAGCATAGTTTTGGTTAATTTTGACAACCGCCGCCGCAACCGCCGCCTGACCATCCAACTGGTCGGATTTTAAGCGGGTTCTTGCCGTGACTCCCATCATTCAGATCGCCCTGGATTTTGTGGATCTCCCCCGCGCCCTCGTGGTTGCCGCCGAGGCCGTCCAGGGGGGCGCCGACTGGCTTGAGGCGGGCACGCCGCTGATCAAGAGTGAAGGGCTTGAGGCGGTGCGCGAGCTGAAACGGCGCTTTCCGGATCATCCGATCGTCGCTGATCTCAAGACGATGGACGCTGGCCGGTACGAGATGGAAGCGGCGGCCAAGGCCGGCGCCGCCGTCGCCGGCGTCCTGGGGACGGCCTCGGACTCTACCATCGTCGAGTGCATTGAGGCGGGCTCAAATTACGGTCTCAGGATAATCGTCGACATGATCGAGGTCGCCGATCCGGTGAGACGCGCCCGGGAGGCGGAAAAGATGGGCGCCCATTATATCGGCATCCACACCGCTATCGACCGGCAGATGCGCGGCGAGACGCCGTTTGAAATCCTGAGGCGTGTCAGGGAGGCGGTCAGCATCCCGGTTGCGGTGGCCGGGGGGATCAACTCGGAGACGGCCGCGGAAGCAGCCCGCTCCGGCGCCGGCATCATCATAATCGGCGGCGCCGTCACCAAGGCGGCCGACGCTGTTGTCGCGGTACGCCAGATCAGGCAGGCGGCTGATACCGGCCAGGCGATTGGCACCACTCTTTACAAGCGGGCCGCCGGCGAGGATATCCGCGACATCCTGGCGCAGGTTTCCACCGCTAATATCTCCGATGCCCTGCACAGGGGCGGCGCCGTTGCCGGCCTCCGTCCTGTGTTTACGCCTGTCAAGATGGCCGGGCCGGCGGTGACGGTCAGAACTTACCCGGGGGACTGGGCAAAACCAGTAGAAGCGATCGATCGCGCCGCGCCGGGCGACATAATCGTTATCGACGCCGGTGGCGTCGGTCCGGCCGTCTGGGGCGAACTCGCCACCGAGAGTGCTCGCGAACGCGGCTTGGCCGGGGCGGTAATCTTTGGCGCCGCGCGCGACACCCCCGAGATCCGCCGGCTCGAATTCCCTGTCTTTGCCAGCCTGGTGATGCCGGCGGCGGGTGAACCGAAGGGATTTGGTGAGATCGACGTTCCCGTGACGATCGGCGGCGTTAAGTTAAACCCCGGGGACTGGATCGCCGGAGACGAGGACGGCATTGTCGTCCTCCCCCGGGCGAGAGCGGCGGAGACCGCCAACCGGGCGATGGACGTGCTCGAGAGGGAGAACCGGCTCCGGCGGGAGATTCAGGAGGGCAGCACGCTCAGCAAGGCGGCGCACCTGCTTAAATGGGAGAAGACGAGGTAACGCTGTGAACAGGCGGCAGGACCGTTTACCTGAGATTGATGATCCGGTGCAGTCTTAGCCTGACGTCATCGGGTATCTTCTGGCTGGGAATCGAGTGGTAAAGCTCAATAGTCTGACGCAGCGTGTCAACCACCACCCGGCAATTCTTGCAGGTCTTAAGATGCAGCTCCAGCTCCCGGCACTTGATCTGCGCCAGATCCTCATCGAGATAATCGGAGAGGTTTTCAAATATTTCCTGGCAGTTCATATTATTTCACTCTTCCTCTGCGAAGTAACTTGAAAGCCGGTTTCTCAGGTAAAGCCGGGCCCTGTGCAGCCGCGATTTAACCGCTGCCACCGACAGCCCCAGAACCTCGGCTACATCCGCCGCGGGCAATCCCTGCACGTCACGCAGGACAAAAACCGCCTTGTAAATCTCGGGCAGCTCGCCGATTGCTTTTTGCAGCTCTTTTCTGGCTTCTTCGTCCAGCAGGCTTGTGGCGGGATTCGTCGACCAATCTGTCAGAACAACGCCGGAATGGGCGGCTTGCCGCACCGAATACACGTCATCGAGAAACTCGCTTTCGCTTTTTTCCCTCCTGCTTCTTTTTCGAATCTTGGTCAGCGCCGCGTTCGCGGCGACCCGGTAAAGCCAGGTAGAAAAGCTTGATTTCCCCTTGAAGCTGTCCAGCCCCCGGACCGCGTTCAGAAAGGTATCCTGGAGGACGTCCTCTGCGTCTTCCTTGTTGCCCAGCATCCGATATGCCAGGTTATAGACTCTGTCCTCATAACGGGAAACAAGTTCTTCCAGAGCTTCAGAATCGTCCCCCCTGATCAGCGCGATTAATTCATCATCAGTGTGAACATTTTTATTCATCTGTTAGACTATTTGTTGATGTAAAGGATTCTCTGCATGTCAGCGATAGTCTAACACGTGAGGGCCTTCCCCGGTGGAAATGAATCCTTCCCCGGGGATCATCATCAAATAAATAGCAAATTCGGAGCAAGTTCGGACTTCCATGCAAGCAGGCTGAACCGGCGGAAAAACCAGCAGGTTAAAACGGAAGGTGATTCAGTGGCAATCTATGATTTGAAGTGCAATGAATGCGGGAACGAATTTGAAAAGTTCGTTACGGGCTTCTTGAAAGATTCTGACAAGGAGTGCCCCGACTGCAATAGCCGGGAAGTTATCCAGGTTTTTACCTCCTTTGGTATCGGCTCCTCCGGGAGCGGAGGCGGCGGCAGTTATGGCGGGGGCTGCGGCCCCGTCGGGAGCCCGTTTGGCTGAGGCTAGAGTCCCGGGTCCGTGCGGCCCGCGAACAGGAGCCTAAATAAGGAATTCTGAAGGAAAAGATGCAGCAGGCAACGGTAAACAGCAATTTGTGTACGGCGCATGAGCGGTGCCCGGCGAGGGAGGCCTGTCCGACGAAAGCGCTGTTTCAGATGGATCCCGGAGAGGTGGCGACGGTAAACAGCGCCCTTTGCCGAGGCTGCGGCACCTGCGTTTCCGCTTGTCCCGCGATGGCAATCAAGATTCGCCATTTATAAATAGGGTATTATCACATAAAATAATCAGGGGTATGGCGGAACGGCGGCTTTAAGAGAGCGCTGCCGGTTAATAAACGAAAGGAGAAAAAGTGGCAACGGATAGTGTGATGGAAGTAAGCGACGCCAATTTTCAGGCTGAGGTTCTTAATGCAGAACTGCCTGTGATCGTTGACTTTTGGGCGGCCTGGTGCGGTCCTTGCCGGATGGTCAGTCCTCTAATTGAAGAGATCGCCAAGGATTACGAGGGAAAGGTCAAGGTCACCAAGCTGAACGTTGATGAGAACAGGGAAACGGCGGGCAAGTACGGGATCATGAGTATCCCGACAATATTGCTATTCAAGGACGGCTCCGTGTCAAAGCAGGTGGTGGGCGCCATGCCAAAGACGGCGCTCGTAGCCGAGCTGGGCTTGTCTTAAAAAGCCTTTCAGCAAGAAGTTAATTAAAGCGGGAAGCTCGTCTTCCCGCTTTTTTTGTGGCGCGCTCTCGGATTGTTGATGTGTTAAGCGACAGATAAGGCGAGGTAAAGAAGCCGATCCGGCGGCAATCTGTGTAGCGCTCTAGTAATGAATGCGCACGACCGTCCCGATCGGCGTCCAGTCCCACAGCCAGTGGGCGTCCGGCACCGGCAGCCCCACGCAACCGTGGCTGGTCGGGACGCCGAACCGGGTGGCCCAGTAGTTGCCATGGATGGTATAGTCGCCGTTAAACATCAGCACCCAGGGGACGTTGGGCGCGTTGTAACCGGGACCGGACATGTTGACCTTGTCCGCCTTGGCGTAGACGGTATAGGTTCCCGTGAGGCTCGGCGTTGCCTGGGAGCCGCTGGAGCAGATGAGTGTCCGGACGAGCTGGTTATTGTCATAAGCGCGAACCCTTTGCTCAGTCAAGTTGACATCGATCATCTTTGAAGGCTGGACGGTAAAGGTGCTCTGGACATCCTCCCGGAGAAAACTGCCACTGACTCCCCTGAGCGCGTCCTGCCCACCCTTCAGTTTAATGGTTACTTTGCTGCCTTCGGTCCAATCCTGGTCGGGTTTAAACTCAAGCCTGTTTGGTTTGACCCAGGCCCATGATCCAGGTGTGGCGGGATCGATTGACACCAGGTCTTTGACGGCATCCTGATTCTTAATGTCCTCGGAGAAAGTCAGCGTCGGCCGCTCGCCGGTGGCGACAGCGGCCTCTCCATCTCCCGGGACAAACTCAACTTTGAGCGGTTCGGTGGTTGAGACTTTTTGAGTGTAACTATGCGGCATCTGGACACCGTTCTTGCCGGTCGCTGCCGTTATCGTCAGGTTGAATTTCTCGCCTTGCTGATAAGGGGTATTGAGATCAATGTACGCTCGGGTCGGGTTTTTGCTATCGATGCGTGAAGAGCTCTTTATATCTGGTGACAGCTGATAGGAAAAAGACTTGATTGGTGTATTGAAGTCAACTGTAATTGGCTGCCCCATCGGGACTACCTGGACATTCTGGGAAAATATTGGCGCCGGCGTTGTGATTGTCGTAAACGAAAAATGGTCCGTGACTTGATTATGATGGGGACCGGTAAATGTGAGGCTGGTAAGCTCGGCGCTGACAGTAACGTCATAGCGGCAGTTGGAATGCAGTTGCATCGGCCCCCCCGAGGTGAGAAAGACGCCGTCCTGGAGATGACCGTCGATGTTTTTTTCTCCCGTGGAAGAGCCGGCGGGATCCAGCGAAGTCTCCTTCACCGTCACGCTCTTGATGCTGCCGCGCAGCCAGCTCGTCGATATTTTCAGCTGTTGATCGAGCGGTACCTCTTTGCTGCCATCTGCCGGTGAGATTTTTACCGACGCGGGAAAAACTGACCCCAATGTGATGTAAAGGAGGATGATGACCGCCAGGAGGGAGATTCCCGCAAGGGCAATTGTCCTGCGCCGGCGGGAGTTCAGCGGAATACTGTTATGCCTCTGTATGGATGTAACCCTACTCATGAGCCGCGCCCGTAACCACCTCGAAGCTGTGGGCATATAACTATTATATCGCGGCTGGTCCCTAAGAAAAAACCGGCAGGAGCGGTACGACAACTCTAATCGAAAGATTTGCCAAGCCGATATTTATAATACGAGAACGAAAAAGGCAAACCCATCGCGAGGTGGGGGCGCAAAGCTAGGGGTCTCCGAGAGAGACAGCCCGGCCGCCGAAGCTTGATAAGCTGCTCTGGTTTGAGTGGCAAAGATGCTCGCACCGCAGCTCATCTCCTCTGACCCGTCGGGCAGGATGAGCTTTTTTACGCTCCCATCGGGAAGCCAAGCGCAAGCAAAGCAGCGACGCGGTTTGTCCATTGAGCTGGCAGGAACAATGGACAACGCAGGCAAAACAGGCACAAGAACAGGTAGCAACGGCAGATATCAGGCTTTGGTGCCAATGCTCATCTTGCTCGCTTGCGTTTGGCTTGTTCCGGCAGGGGGCGCCCTGGCGGTGTCTTCTCCCTCTCAAAGCGGCTCTACCAGTGTTTCCGTTACCGTCAGGGATGCTGTTTTTGTCAATGCTGCCAATCCCCTGCTCAGCGCTCCGCATGGATCACAAAAGCTTCAGATCACCACAACAATCGTCACCCGGACGGCATCCGGCTGTCACGAGACTCAGTTGAAATCAGCAGGAGAGGCAGGACTCCCAATCGGGCAAGAGGCAGTCTCGGCCGCCGGAGCCGTCCGGGGCGGCTGCGCCCACCCAATGGCCGGATCGGCGTCCGGACCAACCGAGGTTTTTGTTACGGTGACGATGCTCTAAGGGCTATCTCAAAGTCACATACCTGCCCTCCCTGGAACGATTTTGAGATAGCCTTTACCGGTCTCAATCGCCTCTTTCGTTAAGTACCTCTTTCTGAGCCGCTAATTTCCTGTCGGAACAGGCTCCGCAGCCCGAAAAAACTTGCATTCCATAGATTTAAAGGAAAAAGAAATCGGGTAGTAGAAATACTTCCTGCGGCCGCATACCAGTTGGCGCCGCGCTCCTCGAAAGGCCCTGCGTGCCCAAGAAAAATGAGCATCTGGTTTTTTGGCTTTGACTTTGCGCTCCCGGGTCCCAAGGAACAGTGAAAGCGATGAGTGATGACAGGAGGCAGATGGACATTCAAGAGATGGTTGATCGAAGGATCGCCGAAATAACATCCCGGGCGGAACCAGAAAACCGCACAAGAGGAAATGAGAGTGAGCGTGAGCCCGGAGCCGCCCCTGTCAGCCAACTTGACAGGTTGGCTGAATTTGGAGAAATCATGGATGCAGCCCTGACCCAGGTAGCAGCCGAGGTTCTCGATGTAACCGAGCGCCTTGCGGGAGACTATACGCGGCTGGAAAAGAACATTCTGAAATCAAAGCTGGAGGCGCTTAACGCTGTCGAGTCCGTTCTGGATACGGCTCTGTTTTTGAGGCGCGAGGCCAGGGAACGCCTGAGCCAGATTGAGAAAGGATTGCGCCGTGAAGTGGAAATCCCCGCTTCGAGGCGGGAAAGCGTTAGGGAACCGGTCACTCCGGAAGGAAGCCAGCGCGCCAGCATGCACGAAGGCGTTGCCGCACTGTTTAGAAGAACGCTTTGACGTCCGAAAGATTCCGTACCATTGTCGCGCCGATAAGGGCGGTGCGGCGCGAGAGCATTTGATTGCATGGAACAATCTTTCACATCGGGAGGCAGTCCGGGCGCTAACGCGGCGGAAGTGGTGGCGCGCAAAGCCGGCGAGTCACTCAAGAGCAATGAAACCTGGATCGTCAGGGAGTGGATCAAGGGGATCATTGACGATCTTGGTCTGCTTTCACTGAAAGAATTTCCCAGCGGCGAGCTGGCAGGCAGTCTTCCGGGGATGATCCAGGCAATAGCCAGAGCCGTTTCTGACCCCGGTGAGGACCTCGCGGGAAACGCTGATTTGCAGGACGTGGCGGCGCGCCTGGCGGCGCTCAGGCGGGAAGAGCCAGCGGTCGCCAAGCTGATTGACGACCTGTCACTGCTTAAGAAGGTAATTCTGGCAGCGGCCGCCACGGATCTCAGGCGCTCGGACCTCGCCGTCCTTGACGTTGTTCAAAATCTTGACGACGGTTTTCGCCACCTGTTTAAGACAGGCATCGAAGCCTACTTCGAGCGCCACTCGGAAGAGCTGCAGCGGCAGGCCGACACCGACGCGCTCACCGGCCTCTACAACGTCCGCTTTTTTAGGCACCAGCTCCACCGGAATCTGGAAATGTACAAGCGCTACCGCATCCCTTTTTCGCTTCTGATGGTCGACTTGGATAAACTCAAGCAGCTAAACGATGTCCGCGGTCATGTCGCGGGAGACCTCGCCCTTAAGCACCTGGCCAATATCATGACCGGCGAGAAACGGGAGACCGATGTTGCCGTCCGTTACGGCGGTGATGAGTTTTTCCTGCTGGCTCCCGGAACAACGGCCGAGGATGCCGAGCGCCTGGCGCGCCGGATAATCGACCGGGTAAAAGCGCTCAACCTGAGCACCTCCGGACGCGAGATGACCGGCGCCTCCATTGGCGTCGTCTGGTGCCCTGGAGACGGCACAGATGTTGGCACTCTGCGGGCAAAGGCGGACCGCGCCCTCTACCTGGCCAAATCGATTGGCGGCGCCGCGGTGGCGCATTATGTCGAGTTCAGCGTGCAGCCGCAGATTGTGTTTTAACCCGGCGTCACCTTTTGACATGCCGGACAAAAATATGTTCCTCTCCCCCCCACCCTGATTTTCTCGACGCTACCCCCGCAACCGGGACAGGGCTCGCCCTGGCGGCGGTGGACGCGGAAGGTCTCCTGAAACCTGCCGCGCCTCCCCAGGGCGCTCCGGTAATTGCTAATCGAGCTGCCCTCCAGCTTAATGGCGTCCCTGAGCGTGGATTTAATGGCGCCGCTTAGCCGCTTTACCTCGGCCTCGTTGAGGCTGCCGGCCTCGCGAAGCGGATGGATCCAGGCGCGAAACAGCGCCTCATCAGCATAAATGTTGCCGATGCCCGCAATAACCCCCTGGTCAAGCAGGAGCGATTTTACGGGCCGTTTTCTGTTTCGGACCAGGCGGGCCAGCTGAACCGCGCCAAACGACCGCGTAAGGGGTTCCGGCCCCAGACGGTCAAACAGGGAGGCTGCCTCCGGCGCCGTCAGAAGCGCCGCCGTGCCGAATCGTCGCTGATCCTGAAAAACGAGACTGTCGCCGTCGGTAAATTCGAGGATTAAGCTAAGGTGCGGCCAGTTGCTCTGGCTGGCGCCCTTTTCCACGAAAGTGAGCACACCCGTCATCCGCAAATGGATAATCATCATGTCGCCGTCATCCAGCTCCAGGCAAAGATATTTTCCCCGCCGTGTGACGCCGCTGATCTTTTTTCCCGGCAGCTTCTTCGCCAGTGCCTGCGGGTTCGCCGGTCTGGTCATCCTGGCGTCGATTACGCGCACGTGCATGATCTCCTTGCCGGTAAGCACCGGCTTAAGCTGGCGCCGGATCGTCTCAACTTCGGGAAGTTCTGGCAGTGATTGCTCCTTTTGCTAAAGAGGTTTTACGGGCGCCCTCAAGAGCGCTCCGCTCGCTAGCACCAGCAAGACACTAGCAAAAAATATGACTGCATCAAACGCCATTGGCGCCTCCGTGCTGATGGCGTGCCACAACAGCGGCGCCGCCACGGCGCTGCCGATGATGCTTCCCCACTCTCCGAAGGAGCCGATAAAGCCGGTTACCGCTCCGCGCTCAAATGGCCGGGTAACGTCGCCAATCAATGAGAGGAACGAATTAAAGTAAGCGGGCGCGCCCAGGCCGCCCACCGCGAAAGCGGCTATCGTCAGAGCAGTACCGGGATGAAACAGCACCGCAAGGCTTTCCAGCCCCATGATGATGAGGCCGGCCATCATGACGCCGATCCGTCCCTGGCGATCGGAGAGCTGGCCCAGCGTCGGGCTGGAGATGGCGGAAACGGCGCCGCTGACGGCCAGCGCCACCGCCACCAGGCCGACGCCCCAGCCCAGTTTTTCCGCCGTGATAATTGGCGCCATCGTCAGGAAAATGGTGATTCCCATCCACTGGAGAAAGTGAATCATCGATAACGCAAAGGAGCGCCGCGAAATCACCGGGGCCAGCAGCTCTTTCAGGAAATAGCGATCCGGCCGGGAAGGCCTGTCGGGAGCATGCGAGTAGGACACTTCCGGAATTCGCAGACTTAGCAACAGGCAAATTGCGGCCAGGGCGCCGCCGATCCAGAAAGGAGTCCCGATTGAATACGTCTGTGACAGAAAACCGGCGAGCAGGGGGCCGACGATTACGCCAATGTTGATGGCGCTGCTGTTGATGCCGTTCGCCAGGCCCCTTAGCTCCATCGGTGTACAATCGTTGATGTATGCCTGGGAGCCAACAACAAAGGCGGAAGCGGCCACACCCTGCAGCAGCCTTAAAAACATCATCAGCTCGGGGGTTGTCGTGAGCGCGTAGGCCGCGGTCGCGACCGCGGACAGGGATAGCGCCGCCCACATTACCAGCCGGCGGCCGATGTAATCTGACACGATGCCCACCGGGAATTCAAACAGTACACGGCCGGCGAAAAAGGAGGCTACCAGGATTCCGATCTGAAAATCATTAAACGACAGCTGGCTGATGTAGCGGGGAAGCAGCGGCAGTAGCATCATGAAGCCGGTCATGACGGCCCCGTTAGCTAAAGCCAGCACCATGATGCTCCAGTGGAGTTGACGGACGGATCTAAACAACGTATCGGCTATCGGCCGGAGCCGCTCACATCCGCTCTGGAGCCGAGACCCCGACCAGATCGAGTGAGCGCGCGATGACGTTACGGGTCAGCCGACAGAGTTCGAGGCGGAAAGCAGCCTGAGCCGGTTCGGCTTTTAGCACCGGACAGTTATGGTAAAAGACATGAAAGGAGGCCGCCAGTTCTCGCACGTAGGCGGTTAGTCGCTGCGGGCTATGGGTTGTCGACGCCGCCGCCGTGGTGGCCGGAAACCATAAGATATGAAGGATGAGCTCGCGCTCCTGGCGTTCCAGGCTGTCGCCGTGTGGCTTGCTGGCCGGGATATTCTCTGCTATCGCCCTCCTGAGGATGCTCGAGATACGCGCGTGTGCATACTGAACATAGTAGACCGGATTTTCCTCAGTTTTTTGTTTTGCTTTTTCCAGATCAAGGTCGAGAGTGCTGTCATGGCTGCGGTCGACCAGAAAGAAGCGGGCGGCGTCAACGCCGATGCTGCCGAGCAGCTCCTCCAGCGTGACCATCGTACCCGCCCGCTTTGACATCTGTTTCCTTTCTCCCTGCTCGACTAGATTCACCAGTTGACCGATGACGATCTCGAGTTTATCCGGATCATGGGAAAGCGCCGCAAAAGCGGCCTGCATCCGGCGAACGTAGCCGTGGTGATCAGCACCCCAGATATTGATCAGGCGGTCAAAGCCGCGCGCGAGCTTCTGGCTGTGATAGGCGATGTCAGAAGCAAAATAAGTCGGCTCACCGCCGCTCCGGATGAGCACCCTGTCCTTATCGTCGCCGCGGGCCTTCGTTTTTAACCACAACGCTTCCTCTTTATCAAATGTCTGTTTTCGCGTCTTGAGCTCGTCGATGGCGGCGGCGGCCTGCCCCGATTCATACAGGCTGGCTTCGGAAAACCAGCTGTCGAATCTGACCCGGAACTGCTGCAGCAGGTTCCGCATTTCCGTGAGAACAATCTCGCAGCCTCTTTGCTTGAAAAAATCAACCGCTGACGGTGACGCTGACGGTGATACCTGACCGGCCAGCTCGTCTCCGATTTCCTCTTTGATTAAAGCTGCCAGGTGCCGGGGATAGTCGCCGCGGTAGCCATCCTCGGGAAACTTGGCCGGCATGCCCAGCGCCTCGGCGTATCTGGCCGCCAGGGTCCGGCCGAAGATATTCATCTGGGAACCGTAATCGTTGATGTAAAACTCCGCCGTGACGTCGGCCGCCTCCAGCGGTCCCTCCCTGCAAAAACGATACCCGGCGAATTCAATGATTCTTTTCAAGGAGTCACCATAGGCAGCGTAACGGGCGTGTCCCACGTGCAGCTGCCCGGTGGGATTGGCGCTGACATACTCCAGCAGTATCTTCCTGCTCCTGGCGGCCGGCGTCACCGACCCGAACCCAGCGCCCAGCGCCAGGGAATCGTGCACCGCCTCCATCAGCGCGCCGTCATTAAGGAAAAAGTTGATAAAACCCGGTCCCGTCACTTCATAGCGAGCCAGGTTGCTCAATTCATTGTTGGCGCGCATAACCGAGATTAACTTCTCCGCCAGCTCCCGCGGCGGCCGCTTCAGACGGGACGCCGCCACCAGGGCAATACCGGTCGCGAGGTCACCATGGCCGCGTTTTGACGCCGGCTCGAGCGTGTAGTTTTCCGCCAGATCGCCCGCCCCCCAGGAATTCAGCACCGGCTTCATGGTTTCAGCCACTACTTTAAAAAAGTGATTTATAAAATCGTCCGTCATTTAGCCTTCGCTTCCATTGAGATGTTTTTTTAGCCTGGTTATCTCGCTTGCCGACATGCGTTTTTTGTTCTCGTCGATCCTGATATCAAGCGAAAGAAAATCACCGGGAGACGCTTCTTCCGGCAGGAGCTTGCGGGGAAGGTTGATCTGCGTTTGATCAATCAGGAGGACCGCAAAATTACCTTCAAACCGGTCAAGATAAAGATTCAGCAGCTTTGTCAACTTCACGAGAAGGGACTGCTTGATGGCGAGAAGAGATTTTCCAGGGACCGGATCTCATCCGGAGTTCCAACAGTGATCAAAACGTCGTTTTCCTCTAGGACCGCATCCGGGTCTGGGTTTGTGTCAAAAGCGCCACCCGGCTTGCGCACGGCCAGGATGATGGCGCCGGTTTCTCGTCGCACCTGAAGCTCTTTAATGCTCTTGCCGATGACGCTGTTGTCCGGCTTTAGGATGAATTGCTCAACCCGGAGCTGCAGCTCTCCTCCCCCGGTCATGAAATCGAGATAATCACTGACCATCGGCTTTAGCATCAGCGTTGCCATTTCCCGGCCCCCGATGCCGTAGGGTGAAATGACCTTATTAGCGCCTGCCTTTTCCAGCTTTCCGATTGACTCCTCGACATTTGCGCGCGCAACGATCCAGACGTCCGGCGCCATCACCCGGGCAGACAGCGTGACGAATACATTGTCAGAATCCGAGTCAACGCAAGCGACCAGGCCTTTGGCCCGGTTAAGACCCGCCGCCGCCAGAATCTCGTCCTCGGTAGCGTTTCCCTCGAGACACAATCGCCCGTGCTCCTTGCAACGGGCAATGGTGTCATTGCTGGAATCGACGACAACAAATGTCGCGCCGGCCTTGTCAAACTCCCGGGCGACCTGTTCCCCAACTCTGCCGTAACCGCAAATGATGTAATGCTCGCTCAGGCCGGAAATTTTTTTCTTCATGCTGCGCTCCCCGAGCAGCTCGCCCAGATATCCCTCAACCAGAAATCTGATGATGCTGCCGAAAAAATAAATGAGTGTGCCTACGCCGACGACGATCAGCGCCACAGCAAGCAGCTTGCCGGCCGCCGTTGCCGGGGCCGCCCCCATCCCCACGGTGGAGATCAGCACCACCGTGGTATAAAAAGCGCCAAGGACGCCATAGCCTTCAAACAGGGAAAACCCGGCGGTGCCTGCCGCGGCGATCACGATCAGGACCGCCATTAACACGAGTATGCGTTTAAAGGAGATCATGAAACGTCAAGCCGTCTTGGGGGCAATCAAAGTCTACTAAAGTGAGCATTGGGTTTTCAACGAAAGCGGAAGGTAAAGCGCGTCGCCGGGGCAGCCGCCATGTCAGTCCCTGGCGCGGAAATGCGCAGACGCTCGCGGCTGTTACAGGAATGGAATGTCGTGCATGTGGTCGACCACGTCGACAGTCCGCAATTTATCGGGAGAAAAAATTGCTTCCCTCACGATGACCGGCATGTTTCGCCAGAGGCAGATTCCATCCTTGAGATATTTATCTTTCTGGCTATCATCGCAGTTGGCTGAGCAACTCGCGCAAAGCTCGTTTCCCGGCGGCCCAACTTTGTTTTTTGACGGTCGCTGTCCTTCATCGAGGCGCCGGCTGGTTTCCAGCAACAGATGCTGCACGTTAATTCGCGGCGAAAAAGGAAACACGACCGGATGGCGCGGCACGACAAACTTAAACGTTCCGTTCACCCAGTTAGACAGCTCAAGGGTATTTTCGTAGGCTTGTTCAGTGATCGTCTGCGCAATGATCTCCCGGTCAACCATGCCGCTTTTCATCAGGGTCAGTCCCAGAAACTCGCGCTTGTTATCCCTGAGCACCGAGGTAAGGATTATTTTTCTTAGATCGGATTGGGAAAGATGACCGGCTTTCACCAGCTTGGCGCCCAGAAGATGATCGGAACGCGGCACAGAAACCGCTTCAACAAGGCCGTTGTTCAGATAAATAGTTGATCTTTCTTCATTGTCTTCAATCTCCAGCAGCCCGGATTTGTTGTAGCTTGCCAGGAGCTGGAGCACCATGAAGACAGAAAAATGACTTATCTTACCCCAGAGGATCATTGTTGCATGCGAGGAAATTTGATCCCGCTATAGTAATGATATCGGCAGGGCTGTCACACCCTGAAGCCGGGGAATGAAACCAGCCACCAGCCGCGTTTGAAACCGGCGGCGTTCCTCCCTCTTGCTCTTAGATATCGCACACCTCATCCATCGGGACGTGGTGAGGCCTTTCCTTGCATAAGTCTACTTCGCCGGCATAAACCTGGTTTTTGCCGAACTTCTTCGCTTTATACATACGGGCGTCGGCTATCTGCACCAGCCGGTCGGCCAGATCGGCATCGCGGCCGAAAGTGGCAATTCCAATCGAAACAGTGATGCTGCGCTTGATATTGGGATCGGCAAAGGTCGAGCACCGTTCCTCAATGCTGGCGCGGAGGCGCTCGGCTACCCGGAATGCGGTCTCAAATTTGCAGCCCAGGATCAGGGTAAACTCCTCGCCGCCGTAGCGGGAGGCGATGTCTTCGCCACGCGCCTCGAGCTGGATTGTCCGGGCTACTTTCTGGAGCACGTAATCGCCTTCCTGGTGGCCGAACTGGTCGTTGTATTCTTTGAAATCATCAATGTCGAGAAAGAGCACCGTCAGCCGCGTGCCGTCGGTTTTCAGATTGCTCACTTTATTGACCAGGTAAGTCTGAAAAAAGCCATGTGTGTAGAGATTTGTCAAATCATCGGTAGTGGATTGCCGTCTCAGTTTGAGGGCTTCCACGTGTTCCGTAGTGAACATATAGTAAAAGCCGGTAACGAAAAGTATCACGAAGACGGCCTCGATGGATTCGTATAACCCTTCGATTTCAAGGCCGCCAAGTTCCCGGAGGGCGCCGATGACCTCGGCGATGCCGAAGGTCATGGCCGCCAGGCTGAGAAATAGCCATGATCTTTTTCTGATGTCGAGGGAGATGCCGGGAAGCACTCTAATGGCGAAATAAAAGGCAACCAGCGCCCCCGTCATGTTAAACACCTCAATCATTGCCGGAAAAAGCTCTTCCTGCCTTCCGGCCGCTTCGGCAACGTCGCGTCCGCCAAAACCCGCAAGCAGTGCATTTATGTGAAATAAAATACTCATTTATTGGCGTTTTTCGTGGCTATGGCCTGTTTATCGGCTCGCCGGCCTTGTTTGTTAGTTTTTTTAAGCGCCCATCCTCATCGCTTCATCGTTTTGACCCTTTTCGCCGGCTGTAATCACGTTAATGAAGGCATCGACAACCTTTGGATCAAACTGAGCGCCCTTATTGTTCACCAGCTCGCTCAAGGCTCGCTGGACAGACAGCGCTTTGCGGTAGGGCCGATCGGACGTCATGGCCTCGTAGGCATCGGCGACAAAAAGGATCCTTGCCCCCAGCGGAATCTCTTCCGCCACCAGGCCGTCGGGATAGCCGCGCCCGTCGTATCGCTCGTGATGATGACGGACAATGGGCTGTATCGGGAAGGGGATTCCCACCGGCTTGAGGATGCGCTCGCTCAGAACCGGATGTTTCTTAATGATGTGAAATTCCTCCAGGCTCAGTTTTCCGGGTTTCCTGAGGATTTCGTCAGGTATGCCGATCTTGCCGACGTCATGCAGATAACCGGCGTAGCGAATCGTGACTACCTCTTCGCTGCTTAAACCAAGTGACCTGGCGATCGCTTCGCCGTAGAGCGACACTTTCTCGGAGTGACCTCTCGTATAAGTGTCTTTGGCGTCGATTGTCTCGGCGAGAGACCGGATCGTTCCCACGAATGCTTCCTGAAGGTCATTAAAGATGCGGGAATTCTCGATCGCGATGGCGGCTTCATTTGCGGCGGTGGTCAGCAGTTCGATCTCATCGGAATTCAGGAGGCGCGGCTCGGCAAAATAGATGCAGATGACTCCGATACTCTCGTCTTTCGCCATCAGTGGCAGAGCTACCAGGGATGAATAACCCTGGACGGAAGCCATGTGCTTCCACGGCTCATAACCCGGATCGGAGAGAACGTTTTCCACGAAAACCGGTCTTTGCTGCGAGAAGGCATCGCCGATCGGACCCTTGTTTAACGGTATTCGCTGCTTCTTGTTGACAGCCCAGATGTACTCGGCCGACAGGTTAAAGCTGGCGACGATACTGAGAAACCGCCCGCCGGCATCGGGAAGCAGCACGGATGCAAACTGGGCTTCGATCAGGCTGCCGACGCGCATTGCCACCACCCTGATAACGTCCTGATAATTGAGTGTTGATGTGAAAGCCTGGCTCATATTGTGCAAGGCCGACAGTTCCTGGACGTGCCATTCCGTTTTTTCGTACAGGCGGGCGTTATCGATTGTCACCGCTGCCTGATCCAGCAGCGTCTGATACAGCTCGATCTTCTTTTCCGAGAGCGGTGTGCGCTCACAACTCTCGACTTCGCCCAGGATAACTACGCCAACGATTTCCTGCTTCGACTTAAGCGGCAGCAGCACTGCCGCGCGCGTGTCCTGGGTCAAGGCCCATTCTTTTTCATCGGCACTGGGAATAGAAGAAGGGGTATACTTTCTCAGTATCACGGGTTTTCCAGTTTCCAGCACGGAGCAATGATGTGGGGCTTCCTGCAGGCCGATTTTCTCGCCCAGGCCATAGTTCCATTTGATTTTCCTCGTGGGCGAAGCGGCTTTTACCGTCAGTGAGCATCCGTGTTGATCAAGCATAGCTATACGGCAATAAGAGACTCTTTGCGAACTGGCAATTTTGTCACATAGAGTTTGTAAAATCCTGTCAACCTTAAGCGTTGAAGAAACTGCTGCGGCTGTCTCGAACAAAAGGCCGACTTCTTCATCTCTGGTTTTAAGAGATAAGGCCAGTTTGCGGAATTCTTGCGCCAGATCGCCGAGCTCATCCCGGCGTTTTAACACTGGAGTATGTTCGTAGTCCTCTTCACTCATTTGACTGGTGGCTTTTGTCAATTGCTTGACCGGCTTGATCAGCATTCTGTTGAGGGCAAAGTATAGCATTATCACCAATGCCAGGAGCGACAGGTTGATGATTATGGCAAACTGTATCTGTTGTGATCTAATCAGGTGGTCGCGTTCTGCCGTGTTTAAATAAATCCCGACAGAAGCGATAATCCTGCCGGAATGATCGTGAAGAGACGTGATTGATTCTTCACCGAATTGTGTCAGTTTACCCGTGGTGAAATTTGCCGGCTGTATGGTTGCGCCGGTCATTTTTGCGGCAACGGCGCCGGTGGCTGCGGCTGTTGAAGGCGCCTGGCTGTTGCCGCTGAGAAGAGGGACGGATTCGGCGGCCAGGGCGGGTAAGCCCACATCTGCATGATCGCTGCTGGCAATATTGATAATCCCGTTTTTCCCGGGGGCGTAAACGGAGATGCGATCAATTTCATGGGCTTTTACCATGACCGAGTCAATCTCGCCCTGCATGTGCTGGGCCAGGGTCATCCCGTGCATGTAGACAAGGCTGGCTTCCAGGAAGCTGGAGATTGTCTGGGCGCTGTCCTGGTATCTTTTGTTGATACCATCACTTAAAAACCGGGAAGAATAGAATGTCAGAACGGAGCCGATTACCAGCACCGCCGCGCAGATTAATATGGACAGCTTGCCCCGCAAGCCGATTTGGGAATTAAAGTTCAAACCTGCCCGCCCGGATTCCACCCGATTTCACCCTAAAATAGTTCCGGCAAGCGCCGTATGTTAGATAATCGGTAGCTGGCGGAAAGGCTTTAGCGCCAAACTTGGATTGGGCGCTCGCGCCGGATCCGTCCAGGGCTGGCGCCGGCGGGCAGGTGTTTTAGACTGTTTCTTTTTTTGCGTGACGGGCGCGGTAATCCTCGATTGCTTTTTGGAGTCCGTCTGAAGCCAGATTAGAGCAATGCATCTTTTGCGGCGGCAGCCCCCCCAGGGCTTCGGCAACTACCTTTCTGGAGATTTCCTGGGCTTCATCCAGCGTCTTGCCTTTGGCGAGCTCAGTGACCATGCTGCTGGTAGCAATCGCTGCCCCGCAGCCAAGGGTCTTGAACTTGACGTCGTCGATCCGGTCTTGCTCCTCGTCCACCTTGATGGTAATGCGCATAACGTCTCCGCATTGCGGATTTCCCACTTCCCCGACTCCATCGGGATTTTCGACCTCGCCCATATTGCGCGGATTCTGGAAATGATCCATTACCTTTTCGGTATACATATTCCATCTCTCCTTTATCAAATGCTAATAAATGAACAATTGGCAATCATGAGTCAGCTCGCGGCTTCGCAGTCACATCCCTGAGAGGAGTTCCCCGCCGAGCACTTCTTATTGCCGCGCTTGTAGACGGGCGACATGCTCCTGAGCCGCTCGGCGACGGCCGCGATAGTCTCCAGGGCATAATCCACATCTTCCTGAGTATCTGCCTTGGCCATCGTAATCCTCACCGAGCCATGCGCGAGCTCTGCCGGCAGGCCCAGCGCCAGCAGGATGTGCGATGGCTCCAGACTCCCTGACACGCAGGCGGAGCCGGTAGAGACATAGACGGGCCTGGCGTCACCGGCCGTCGGGTATGACAGCGACAGCATGATCGACTCGCCTTCTATCCCCTCGATGGAGAAGTTGACATTGCCCGGCAGTCGCTCGGTCCGGTGCCCGTTGATGCGGATGTCATCAATGTTACCCTCAACCCAGTCAAAGATGTGGTTCCTGAGTCCGGCAAGCCGCGTCGCCTCCGCTTCGAGAGAGTGGCGGGCAATCTCTGACGCCTTACCCATGCCGACAATCCCGGGGACGTTATGCGTGCCGGCGCGACGCTTCTTTTCCTGAGTGCCGCCGTGCAGGAGAGGCGTTATCCTGACGCCGTGTCTGATGTACATGGCTCCGACACCCTTAGGACCATAGAACTTATGCGCCGATGATGAAAGCAGGTCAACCCCAAGATGATTGACATCGACAGGGATGTGTCCAACGGTCTGGGCGGCGTTTACGTGAAAGATCACGCCCTTTTCCGAGGTTATTTTGCCGATCGCGGTGATTGGCTGGATGGTGCCGATCTCGTGGTTGGCGTGAACGATGGAAACAAGCACGGTGTCATCCCGGATAGCGGCGGCAACCGCTTCGGGATTGACCACGCCGTCGCTGTCAGTAGGAAGGTAGGTTACTTCCCAGCCTTTTTTCTCGAGGTAACGCAGAGGCATCAGGATTGAATGATGCTCCGCCACATCGGTGATGATGTGCCGGCCCTTGGATTCCAGCGCGTCTGCAACTCCCTTGATCGCCCAGTTGTTGCTTTCAGTGGCGCCGCTGGTAAAAAAAATGTCCTTTTGATCGGCGCCGATCAGGTCCGCAAAACTCTGCCTTGCCGCATCGATTGCCTGTTTTGCCTGGGAGCCCATCGAGTAGAGAGTGGCCGGACTGCCAAATTTCTCTGAAAGCCAGGGCTCCATCGCGTCGATTACTTCTGGGTCCGCCCGGGTAGTGGCGGCGTTGTCTAAGAATATGGCGTTTTTCATTTGGCGTTTCTCCCGGTTTCACTCGGACCGGCCCCGGGGCCGGCAGAGCGTTTGTTTATCTCATACCCTTTTTCTGATCATGAATTTCATCTGGCCGCCGAATTCTTCCCGGCAGATAAACTCGTTTCCAGTCCCAGTGCACCATGCCGGTATATCAGCTTTGGAACCTTCATCGTCGGCCCACACTTCCAGGATCTCCCGGTGCCGCAAATTCCTCATCTCCTCCGCAATCCTGACAATCGGCAGCGGGCAGGAGTACCCAATACAGTCGAGCTTTCGGCTCGGGGTTTCGCCGGCCGCCGGGCCTGTTTTCAATCCCGGGCCGAGCCGGCCGGAGATTACATCTTTCAGGCTGGTTTTGCCCAGCACATCTTCGCTCACGCTTTGCAGCCTTGACCAGACCCCGGCCAGAGTGCAGCCATCATGGAAATCGCAGCCATCAACTGCTCCTCCGGCGCCGCAACTTGTAGGAACAACCGGGCCTTGCAAAACATTGACGACCTTGAGCAGGCTGATTTGCTCGGGAGCCTTTCCCAGCAAATAACCTCCCGCTGGTCCCCGTGTGCTTTTCAGCAGGCCGCCACCCACCAAAGCCCTGAGAACCTGTGTCAGAAACGGCAAAGGTATCCGCTGCCGCTCAGCAATGCCGGTTCGACCAACCGGCTCGCTGCCTTCGCGAGTAGCAATATCTATCAGGGCCCGCAGGCCGTATTCGCTTTTTGATGAAATCAGCACGGGATAAAGTTTAATAATGTAGACCGTGTGAGTCAACATTAATCAGGCCATTTATACCCGGTGGCTTCATTGGTCAAACAGTTTACTGTCTGATAAGACAGCTAAATATAAGGGATCCTTATGTTGGAATAATGTGTTTTTTTTGCGGGTGATTTATCAATCGGCATGGCTGGGGGCTGATTTTGGCCCGGGGAAAACTCCCGGATTATCCAGTTCTTTGCCAAGGCCTGACGCGATATTCCCAAAGCCGGGCCAGCCCGGAGTCTGTCCAGCAGTTATCCCGCTGTGGCAGGCAGAACTTTTGTTAATGGATGATCTTGAAAGCGCGGTCGAAATTGGCGCTGATATACGCGGCCAGTTCGTCGATTGGTTCATCGCGGAGACGGGAAACCTCCTCGATCACCTGCCTGACCAGGGCAGGACGGTTAGGTTTTCCCCGGAAAGGCGTTGGAGCAAGGTACGGGGAATCAGTCTCAGTCAGCAGCAGTTCCGGCGGGATAAGCCGGACTGCCGCTTTTAACGCAGTTGCATTTTTAAAAGTGACATTTCCCGCCACTGACATGAAATAGCCGCGCCGGATGCATTCCTCTATCTGGACGACAAGCGAAAAGCAGTGAAGCACCACGGTGATGCCTTCGGCACGGTCTTTTAGAATCTCGAGGGTTTTGGCGCCCGCCTCACGAGTGTGCACCATTAACGTCAGGCCCGTTTCCCGGGCCAGCTCAATCTGACGATGGAATGCATCTTTCTGGACAGACGGCGGGGAAAGGTTGCGATAAAAATCCAGTCCGGTCTCGCCAATAGCGACCGTACGGGGCAAACCGGCAAGCTCTCTTAATTCCTCAAACGCAGTGCTATCTAGCTTTTCGGCATAGTGAGGATGAACGCCAACGGACGCCCAAACCTTTTCATGACGTGCAGCGAGATCGGCCGCCGCCCGGCTGCTGGCCATATCGATACCCACCGCCAGCATTTTTTCGAGGCCGGCGGAAATGGATTCCTCGACTCCGGCGTCAAGGTCTGGCAGCAGGTCGAAATGTGCGTGCGCGTCGACTAATGCCGGCCGGCTGTCTGATCTACCGCTCAACGCTTCTACCTATAAAAGCCTTTAACTTCGCTCGATCTTAGGGAATAGCGGTTCTCCGGCGATAACCCTGCCGCCGGTTTTAAGTCCGCCCCACAATATCCTCTGCTGCAATCCGCCTGTTTCCGTGGCTTGACCCAGGCGGCTGAGAATCTCAGTCGATGTTTCCGGCATGAAGGATTGCAGTAGCAGGGCGCAGATCCTTAAGCCTTCGGCCAGGTTATAAAGAACCAGCTCCAGCCTGCTTGCGGCAGTTTCATCCTTCGCCAGCTTCCATGGCGCTTCATCCTCAATATATTTGTTGAGTCTTCGTACCAGGACCCAGATCTTTTCCAGGGCGCCGGTAAGATCTACGCGGCTCATCGCGGCGGTTACGTCAGATGTGACGGATCCGGCCAGCGAGGCAATATCCGACTTGGAACTCTCGGTTGCCGCCGGCACCAGTCCGCCGCCGAATTTTTCGATCATTGTGGTTGTCCGGCTGACCAGGTTCCCCAGATCATTGGCAAGTTCGGAATTATAACGGGCTTCGAGGCCTTCTATCGACACGACGCCATCCTGGCCAAAGGTGACCTCCCGAAAGCAGTAGAACCGGAAGGCGTCCGTTCCGTAACGGTTGATGATGTCGAACGGATCAAGAACATTTCCGCGTGTCTTGCTCATCTTCTGCCCGCCCATGAGAAGGTAACCATGGATAAACAAGTGCTCAGGCAGTTTATTGCCGGCAGCCATCAGCAGCGCCGGCCAGATGACCGCGTGAAATTTGAGGATATCTTTTGCCATCATGTGGTAACTTGCGGGCCAGAATTCAGGTGTAAGATCATGATCGCCGGCATACTCAAGCGCGCTTAGATAGTTCAGAAGGGCATCGACCCAGACATAAACAACCTGGCTTTCATCCCAGGGGATCGGTATCCCCCATTTCAAAGTGGCGCGGCTGATGCTGATATCTTCCAGCCCGCCAGTGATGAAGCTTCTGGCCTCGTTAAAACGGCTCTGCGGCTTGACAAACTCTGGATGTTTATCAAAATGTTCAATCAGCCTTGATTGATAGGCCGAGAGGCGGAAGAAGTAATTTTCTTCCTCAACCTCATCGCAGACGGTGCCGTGGTCGGGGCACTTCCCCGCGAGCAGGTCCTTGGGCGCATAAAATGCCTCGCAGGCGGGGCAATAAAGCCCTTTGTACGATTTCAAATAAATATCGCCGCGGTCATATAGTTTGCTAAGAAAATTTTGCACGGATTGCTCATGTTCGGAATCCGTCGTCCGGATAAAGAAATCGTTACTGGCGTTGACTCGCTGAGCCAGCTCCTGGAACCGTTTCACCATCTCGTTTACATGCTCCAGCGGCGACAGGCCACGGCGCTCTGCCGCCCGCGCCGCCGGATTGCCGTGTTCGTCGGTGCCAGTAAGGAAAAAAACATCATCACCCAACTGCCGGTGATAGCGCGCCAGAATATCGGCGGCAATCGTCGTATAGGCGTTGCCGATATGCGGCACATCGTTGACATAGTAGATGGGAGTTGTAATGTAAAAATGATTTGTCATGACGCGGATCAACCCACGCTTTCTTGCTTGCCTTCTGAACCGGCACCACTATGAAAATACAAGCAGAGCCAAGCAATGGGCGGCACGAACGCTTTGCGCTATTATTCACTCGTAGCGGATATATTAGCAGCTGCCGGTAATGAGTCAAATGGGCAACGCCGGCGCAGCCTCTTTGACGGTCAAGACGCCGGTAGCGATTCCAGCGGTTGCCATCAGCAGTGCGGCTCCTATTGAAGCGGCCAGGCGGATCGGCCAGCCCCGGCTGGAAGCTCCAGATTCAGTGGCAGCTTTTATGGCTTGCGGCTCTTTAATGGAAGAAGAGGCGAAGGCTGGTGGGAAAACCACGGTACCGGAATCAGGTTCGATTTCCGGTGGCGTGGTTGAAACTACCGATTTTACCGACAAGGCTGCTTCCCGGCTGGCGGAATCCGCCGCCTCTGATACGGCGCGAGAATGTGACGGCTCCGCCATCGCCGGTATCTTGTGCGCCGCACTGCTTACGCCGGTGGCGCGCGCAGTTACTCCCGCGCCGGAATTTGCCGTTGTGCCTGAAAGGTGGTTGACGCCCGCCGGTGGCGTCGGCGGCGAGCCTGCATTCGGAACCGGCGCCGGTTCCGGGACTGCACCCGGGGCCTGACCCGTCGGGGACGAGTTTGTTTGGTGATCGGCGGGAATATCTTTCAGATACAAGAGAGGATTATAGTAATGGTCAAATGCGTCACCGGCGCTCCCGGTCTTAATGCCGAAGTGTATCGCCGGCCCGATGCTGGAAGCAATCGTTTCTCCCTGGGAGACCTTCTGGCTGGGCGCCACCCGAACTCCCGTCAGATGCAGATAAGTACTGATCAGGCCGCCGGGATGCGCGATTGAAACAGTGGCGCCGCCCCCTTCGGCGGGAGTGTATCCGGTAAACAAAACGGTGCCCGCGGCAGCCGCCTTGACTTCGCTGCCTCGGGGAGCGGCAATGTCAACACCGCGGTGTCCCTTGCCCGTTAAGCAATTGAGACTCCAGGTATTTGTGATATTTGCCTCGACGGGCCAGATAACGCCATCGGGCGGAAGCGGCGGACTGGATCCACAAAATGTCACAGCCATAGCGGCTTCGGGCAGGCAATACAAAAAACCAGTAAAAAATAACAGCATCCACGTCCGCTTCCACATGTTCGCCTCCGCTTCATCAGCAACCGTTGTCATAATAGACGACGAATGAAACCTATCAAAGATATGCTGTAATTACAATAGGGATTAACGGGCTAACGCAAAGCAAATGTGCAAATAGCGGTATATTTTAGCGGTCCATTTAGCCAAGAATCTCTTTAACGACCGCGCTGTCGCTGAACGGAACCGGTCCAGCCGCCAGCATTTGTTTTGTTTCATGGCCCTTTCCGGCAATGAGAACCAGGTCGCCGTCCCCGGCCGACTTAAGCGCAGTTTCGATGGCAAGGCGCCTGTCTTCGACCCGCAGGTAATTTCCACCGGACTCTGCCAGACCCGGCTCGGTCTCATCCATAATCTGCCCAGCAGGCTCCTGGTAGCAATCGTCAGTAGTTAATATGGCTAGGTCAGCCATCATGCCGGCAATCCGGCCCATGCCGGGGCGTTTGTCACGGTCGCGTTCACCCGGGCAACCAAAGACGAGGATCAGATTCCGCTCCGTCATCCGCCGCGCCGCCGCCAGAGCCCGCTCCAGCCCGTCTTCGTTGTGGGCGTAATCAACAACAACCGTGAACGGGGCACCTGCGTCGATAAAGTCGAATCTACCGGGGACGCGGGACAGCTGCCCGATGCCGGCCGTTATTGATTGCAAGGGAACGCCGAGCTGACAGGCCGCTGCCGCGGCGGCCATCGCGTTGTCCAGATTGTGGCGCCCCGGCAGCTGAAGCCGCGCCGGCGCCGATCCGTCAGGAGTCACCAGCTCAAACGTGTAGCCGCGACCAATTTCCCGGATGTCTACGGCAGTCACGCTGGCGTCGTTAACCCAGCCAAATCCAAGCGCTTCTCCTTCTTTTAGCTCCCGGTACAGCCGCCGGCCATACTCGCCGTCGAGGCATATGGCGGCCTGCGGCCTCCTGATTTCTTGACCGGGGCAGGTTTGACCCTCTTCCGGGATAAACAGTTTCCTCTTGGTCAGAAAGTAGGTTTCCATATCCTGGTGCAGGTCCAGGTGGTCCCGGGTCAGATTAGTGAAAACAGCCACGTCGAAAGCAACGCAGGCAGAGCGTTTGAGATCGATCCCGTGTGATGATACCTCCAGCGTCGCAAAGCCGGCGCCTGCCGCGACCATTTCCGCCAGCGCCCGTTGCAGATCAGGCGACTCGGGAGTGGTCCGCGCGGCCGGAGCAACCTTGCTGGCGATCCGGCACTCAACGCCGCCGATGAGCCCAGTCAGGTTTCCGGCAGCCCGCAGAATGCTGTCCAGCAGAAACGTGGTAGTCGTTTTTCCATTGGTCCCGGTAACGCCGGTGACCGTCAGCCGGCGGGACGGCCGGCCATAAAAATTAGCAGACGCGGCCGCCATGGCCAGGCGGGTATCGCGAACCTGGACCTGCGGCAGGCCGAGCCCCTCCACCCAGCGTTCGGTAACGATGGCGCCGGTGCCGCGCGCCCGGGCGTCGGCAACATAAGAATGGCCGTCAGTCTTGAATCCGGGCAGGGCAAAAAAAAGTGCGCCCGGTTCGACCTGGCGCGAATCATAGGTAATGGCTGAGATTTCCGGCTCGGGGTCCACTGTCTGGCGGACAATGAGACTGACGGGAAGAATTTTCGAGAGCTTCATCGGATCCTGCGGACTATTATCATAAGTTACGCCGATTCGCCTTCCTCAACGACATTGCCATCCAGAAAGTTCTGAGGCTGCTCGGCCGCAACTATTTCTTCTGAATCAACGATTTTCTTCTCCAGAATGGGCCTGTCCCATTTCTCGAGGATAAATTCCTCCTTCACAAACTTGACGACAGCGTTGATGACCGCTACGGTCGGCACTGCCAGCAGCGCTCCCAGGAAGCCACCAAAGGTAGCTCCGCTGAGGACGGCAAACATGACCCACAGCGGATGGACGCCGACGCTCTTGCCCATAATCTTGGGCACCAGAATCTGGCCTTCCAGTTGCTGGGCTACCAGAAACATGCCAATGACGATGAGCGCATGAATCCCGCCGCCGGCCAGCCAGGCCAGGATGACCGCCGGGGTCATGCCCAGAAAAGGGCCCACGAAGGGAATCACCTCCGTCAGGAATACCCAAACGCCAACGATGGCAGCGTAACCGCCGCCCCCATATAACGCGATGGAACCCCCGATGACACCCATGCAGGAAGAGATGATGAATTGTCCGCGGAGGTAGCTGCCCAGCGCATGCTGCAACTGGCTGAAAAGGCAGACGGCGTCCGGACGGAATTTCTCCGGAAGTGCATTCTTGACAGCCCGCTTGATCCGGCGCGCGTCGACCAGCATATAAATTGATATGACCAGGATGATCAGGGAGTTAAAGCCAATCCTGCCGATAGTCGTGGCGACTCCGAGCGAGGCGGTGGCGGCGGATTCTGCCAGCGATTCCAGGCGCGTGGCAACATCCTGCGCCGTGATGTTTGGCTTGAAAGGAAAATTAACCTGTCGGAACCAGTGCTGGATGCTCTCGACCAGGTTCTGGACCCTGCCGGCATATGAAGGCAGGTTGCCGATCAGGTTGTTTAGTTCATTAATTACCATCGGGATGATCAAGGCCAGCAAACCGCCGACGATGGCGAGAATGACCAGCCAGACGGCCAGCGCCGCCAGCAGTCTTGGCAGCTTCAGCCTGTCTTGTAAAAAACTTACCGGCACGTCGAGAACAAACGCCAGCACGGCGGCCAAAATGAACAGTATGACGATGTCCCGGAGAGCGCTGATAAACCAGAGTCCCAGGATCGCCGCGGCGGGCAACAAAAAATACTGCACATATTTGGGAACAAGTATTTTTTCTCTGGTCAACGGCCTTACCTCAGCCGATCAGTAGCATATTTACTTATGCCGGATACCGGTGTTTATTGCTCGCCGGTTGTCTCTTCGAGCGGCGGCAGGCTGTCTTCATGCCATTTTTCCAGTGAGACCCTGCTCCGGAAGAAAGAGATTATCTCGCGCCCCAGCGCCACCAAGGGGAGCGCCAGAATGATGCCGCTAAACCCCCGCAGCTCAGCGCCGGCCAGCATCGCAAAGATAACGACAAGTGGGTGAACGCCGACCGCAGAGCCCATGATATTGGGCACCAGAATATGGGCCTCGACCTCTTGGATAAAAATAAACACGCCCACGACTGCCAGAGCGGCCCAGGGAGAGGCAAACAGGGCCGTAATCACGGGCGGCACGGCTCCCAGGATCGGTCCCAGATAGGGAATAAACTCGGTGAGACCGGCCCAGGCTCCAAAAAAGACACTGTATTTAGCGCCCTCGGGCCAGATGCCGATCAGCCCCAGGAACCAGATGCCGATGCCGACGCTCAGTCCTATCAGAAAGCTTAGCAGGGCCTGCGCCTGAATCCAATGAGTCACCGCCCGTTGCGTCCGGGAGACAAATTCATCTGCGTCCGCCTGCAGCCCCTGCGGGAAGAGGCTTCTGACGAATCTTCCGATCCGTTTGGCATCTAGCAGCATATAGATGGAAATAACGATGATGATTAAAAACTGTGACAGGTCGCCGACTACATTGATCGAGTAGGCAAGAATGGATGGCCCCAGATCTAGCAAGGCTCCAGAGATGCGGTCCGCGAGCCGGTTGATTTCCTGACCAACATCGAAGGGAAGATTAAGCCGCACAAGCGCCGTTTTCCAGCTCTCAATCTGATGGCGGACCGTCTCGGCGTAGCTGGGGAAGTTGTTGATAAGCTGCTGCAATTGATTAATGGTCGGTGGAATGACCACAATGAAGAAGACGACGATCGCCGCCAGGAGCGCCAGGTAAACGATGAAGACGCCGAGATAACGGGGGATGTGCACGTCCTCAAGTCTTCGCACCAGCGGGTTGAGCATCAACGAGATGATGCCGGCGCTCAGGAAAATAAATAGCGCCGTGGTAATCATGGACGCTGTAAACCAGACCAGGATGATGAGCACCGGCAGGCCCACCATTTGCATCCATCTGGGTATACGGATCTTCAACAAATGCTCCCTGATCGCGTTGCAGGCAGATCGCGGATCAGCCCGAACGGCTGGACGGCTCCATTAGCTTTCCGGGTCCGCCTTCCCGGCCTAGCCAGCTGCTTGACGCTAAAGGCCAACTGCGAATCACCGCACCATGATTTTATCAATATATCAGCATTGTTCACGATTTTTCTGTCTTCGGTAATTACGCTCGGCTCAGTAAGGATGACCTTTAACCCCAGATTCCAAGCAACACAACTTTGTATCATTTGACACAAAGGGGGTTGAAAAAAAATATAGAGATGGTTTAATTACCACAATGGCTTCACGGCCCCAAACTTACAAGCCGCGGTTTGCCGGCAGATACCGGTATAAATGGCACTCCGCGGCTTTTCTTGCGGCTATGTTTGTCATTGCGGTGCTGGCGCTTGGCGTCACTCTCGTATCTTCGAGGGCGTCGTCAAGTCCCCTGCTTGATAACGAAACCATGTCCGCCGCAAGAGAGATGGCATCCATGATGTCGCCGAAGCAGATTCCACTGGCCCAGGCCGGGAACCTGCAATTAATGCTGCCAATTTACGAGAAAGCCGTCACGGTCATTGGTTTCCAGCCCGTTAACGACGCAAATGTTGTCGCTCTTACACCCATGGGGCGTCAGGTGGACGGTCCGTCCGGCCTTCAGGCTCTGGGCAAAATTTCGCCGCAGGATGGTCCTCAATACGTGGTGCTTGACGGAGGCGATGAGTCGGGATCACAGATCGGGGAAATGGATGTCGGGGCTCCGGCTGGCAGCTCTGTATTTGCCCCGGTCGATGGGGTTGTCGTGGGCATTTCGGATTACAGTATCGATGGGCAATGTCCAGATATCATGGTACAGATTCAGCCACAGGCACAAACGCAGGTGCTGGTAGTACTGAGTCATGTTGATCAGCCGGTGATCAGTCTGGGACAACCGGTCAGGTCCGGCGTCACCAGGATCGGCACTGTCCGGGGTCTGGACGGATGCCTCGATCAGCCCCTCAAACAATACACCTCCGATAACGGCAACCACCTGCAATTGCAGGTGGAAGCAGTCAATTAAAGCAACGTGCGGGTCTTCTAAGCGATGGTTTTACCGGAGATTCCCGAGGCCACCTGGGCGGTAATTGGCGGCTCCGGCATTCAAGCTTCTGAATTTCCCGAAGATGCCGGAAGCAGCGCCAAGGTACTGGACCAGGATCTCATCTTTACTACACCCTACGGCGATTCGCCGCCTTTTAAATTATTTGCGACGGCCGCCGGCCGGCGCTGCCTCACGGTGCGGCTGCATGGATGGCGTCATGGCGCCAGCCGGGGGCAAGCTTCCCGGAAGGTATTCTGGGTGCTGGCCCAGGCAGGGGTAAAACGCATCTTTTCCGAGGCGGGAGCCGGCAGTCTGAACCCGTTGCTGGACCCTCGCGACATCGTCATACCCGACGATTTTATTGATCTGACCAAAGACAGAGGCTCGGAAACAGTCGTTGGTGGACGCCTGCTAATCATGCGCGATCCGGTGTGCGCCGTGCTTGGTGGCGCCCTTGCCAAAGCCGCCGACCGGCACGCCCGCGGCCGCGTCTTCGGCCGCGGCACCTGTGTCGTTACTGAAGGCCCCCGGTTTGAAAGCCGGGCCGAGATCCGGATGATGCAACCGTACGGGGATATTATCGGTCAAAGTATGTGCCCGGAAGTCTGGCTGGCGCGGGATATCGGCGCTTGTTACGCCTCGCTTTATCTCGTCGTCAACTACGCCGAAGGCGTCGTGCGCAACTGGGAGCATTCGCTTCTGAAGGAAATCTTTCAGGAAGATGCTGTCAATCAATCACGGATTCTTCTGGAAGCGCTGGACGCCGTGGACGAGGCCCGCTCCTGCTCCTGCTCCGGGCTTGGAAAACCAACGCTGCTGGGCTGACGCTTTTCGCGGCTTCAGCTTGAATTTCTCCGGTCTTGAGGAAGTGAAAAATTGCTTGGCGCCTGGCGCCCGACAGCGAAAAATTGAATGCCTTTCTTGACTTTACCCTTTGATTACTCCCAGTGGCCGCAGTTTCGCTACCCTGAGCGATAACCCCGCATGATGGCAGATGTCAACTACTTTGTTAACGTCTTTATAAGCCTCTGGAGCTTCTTCCGCTAGCGCTCTGGTGCTGCCGGCCCTGACGGTGATCCCCTGCGCCTCCAGGCGCTGCTTTAATTCATGGCCATCGATCATTCGTTTGGCTGCCCGCCTGCCCATAACCCGGCCGGCGCCATGGCAGGTGGAGCCGAAGCTGGCGGTCATCGCCGCGGGCGCGCCCTTTAGCAAATAGGAAGCGGTTCCCATGTCGCCGGGAACGATGACCGGCTGGCCCACCGACCGGTAGCGGACGGGAGTGTCCGGGTGGCCTGCGGGGAAGGAGCGGGTGGCTCCTTTCCGGTGAACGCAGAGTTTCATCCTCTCCCCTCCCACTTCGTGCTCCTCGAATTTGGCCACATTATGTGACAAATCATAAATAAGGTCAAGTCCCAGTCTTTCTGACGGCGATTTAAAGATGTTCTGAAAGGATTCGCGCACAAGGTGCGTCATCACCTGGCGGTTGCACCGGGCGAAATTGACCGCGCAGGCCATTGCCGCGTAGTAATTGTGGCCCTCGGGGCTTTCAATCGGGGCGCATGCCAGCTGCCGGTCCGGCAGATCGATGCCGGCGCGGGCCGCCGCGCCGCCCATTGTTTTCACAAACTCGGTGCAGATCTGGTGTCCGAGTCCGCGGGAACCGGTGTGGATCATCACGCACAGCTGATCTTTGAAAACGCCAAAGGCGTCGGCCGCCTCATTGTCAAAAACCTCTTCAACGATCTGCACCTCGGCGAAGTGGTTACCGGCGCCCAGGGTACCCGGCTGGTCCAGTCCCCGCTGGCGCGCGCGGGCGCTGACAAGATCCGGATTGGCGCCCTCCAGACAGCCGCCGTCCTCGATCGATTCTAAATCTTCCGAGCGGCCAAATCCCCGCTTGATCGCCCAGGATACGCCGCCGGTCATCAGATCGTCCAACTCTTTCTGTTTCAGCCGGATATTCCCGCCGCGGCCGACCCCCGCTGGAATCATCCGGGAAAGCTCATGCACCAGGGCCGGCAGCTGGTCTTTTATTTCGGGAACGGGCAGATTGGTTTTCAGCAGGCGGACGCCACAGGCTATGTCGTAACCGACACCGCCGGGAGAGATGACGCCGCCGTCCATCCGGAAGGCGGCAACCCCACCGATGGCAAAGCCGTAGCCCCAATGAATGTCAGGCATCGCCAGAGAGGCCTTGACAATACCGGGAAGACAGGCGACGTTCATGACCTGGTCCATTGCCTTTTCTTCCCGAGCTTTTTCCATCAGCTGGCGGTCGGCGAAGATCCGGCCCGGGACGAGCATGTTGCCGGTGCGGGGAATCTCCCAGAGATATGGATTTAGCTCAACCAGTTCCATGTTTTCCCCACTTGCAGATTAAGAATCTCCGCAGGAGGCCTAAACGTCAAAAATTACTTCAGTCACCCATCTGTCCTCAGATTGCTCCACCCTCAGCTGGTAATAGGTGGCGGCCTTGATATCTGTCTTGATCTCGACCGGGCTTTCCGATATTGGAGCGCCATAAGCAACTCCCTTGAGCCTGGTTACGCCCAACTCATCGATGTGAAAACGTTTTAAAATGACGCCGTTGCTTTCATACGTGTACAGAAGTTCGTTGAGCCATTCAACCAGGAGTGTCTCGTGTTCTTCCTCTTCTGCTTCCACTTCCACCGGAAATTCCAGCCTGGCCCCCACTTTCTCAAGATCAGCAATCAGGCAGAACATGCCGTAGGCGGCATTTTCAAAGGCTTCGACTTCGGTAGAACCAAAGGCTCGAATGCCAATGTCGGCAGTGTGCTCGATTGTCTCAAATGATTTCATATGCGGGTATATTTATGCCAAGTCTCAGTAATTGGAGTTAAATTCACCGGTATTGATTTATATCGCTAAATTAATACTTGACAAAAGCTCTAGGCCACGATATAATTCACGAAAGATTAAAGCTGATAATACCTATCAAATTTATGGAGTTATCGTATGAACATTTCAGCTAAGAGCAAGTATGCGGTACGAGCCCTGGTTGAACTGGCGCAGCACAATGGCGGAGCCCCGGTGCCGATTGGTGACATTGCGTCCAGGCGTGACATCCCCCTTCAGTTCTTGGAACAGCTTTTTTCTAGTCTCCGTAAAGCCGGAATCTTAAACAGCCATCGTGGCGTCCGTGGCGGTTTCAGTTTTAAAAAGCTTCCGGAAGACGTCAGCGTGCTCGATGTGGTGGAAATTCTTGACGGGAATATTGCTCCCGCTGCCTGCACAATCGGCGGCGAATGCGACAAGCTGAGCCGTTGCGCGGTTCGCGACGTCTGGGTTGACGCCAAAAAAAGCCTAGAACAGGCGCTTGGCGCCTCCAGCATCGCCGAGCTTGCCGACCGGGAGCAGGCGATGCAGGAGAATGTCCGGGAGATGTATTACATCTAAAGTCGCGGCAAGGTTTTACTGTTAAGGAGGTTGGGTTATGAGAACTGTCGAAACCGGGGCAAAAACCATAGTTGATGATGTAACTGAACTGATAGGCAACACGCCGATGATCAGGTTACGGCGGCTTGGCGGGGATCAGGCCGGCATGGTCGTGGCGAAGCTTGAGAGTTTTAATCCGGGTGGCAGCGTCAAGGACCGGATCGGGATTGCCATGATCGAAGCGGCCGAGCACGACGGCAAGATCGTGCCCGGCCAGACCGTCATAATCGAACCCACTAGCGGCAACACCGGCATCGCGCTGGCGTTCGTCTGCGCCGCCAAAGGTTACCGTTTAATCCTGACCATGCCCGAAACTATGAGTATTGAGCGGCGGTCCCTTCTGAAGGCGTTCGGCGCCGAGCTGATTCTAACCCCGGGCCCGGGGGGCATGCGTGGAGCAGTGGAAAAAGCCGAGGAGTTAATCGGCCTTTATGATGACGCATTCGTGCCGCAGCAGTTCAATAATCCCGCCAATCCAGAGGTGCATCGGCAATCGACCGCAGAGGAAATCTGGCGTGACACGCAGGGCGCCGTCGACATCTTTGTGTCGGCCGTCGGTACCGGCGGCACCATTACGGGTGTTGGCGAAGTGATCAAGGAAAGAAAACCCTCCGCGAGGGTAATCGCCGTGGAGCCCAAGGCGTCGCCGGTGCTTTCCGGCGGCGAAGCCGGACCGCACCGGATTCAGGGCATCGGCGCGGGCTTTGTTCCGGATGTGCTCAATACCGGAATTTATGATGAGGTTGTCCAGGTGAGTAATGAAGAGGCCGAGCAGATGGCCCGGCGGCTGGCGCTCGAGGAAGGACTGCTCTGCGGTATCTCCTCAGGGGCGGCTGCTTTTGGAGCGCTCACGGTTGCGCGCCGGCCCGAAAATAAGGATAAAATGACGGTAGTCCTTCTTCCGGACACGGGAGAACGATATCTGACCACGCAATTGTTTGGCGATGCCAGATAGGAACGGCGCCCGGGCAGGCGGTTTCTTCAAGGCAATTCCTGCGGGAGGTAGATTTGAATATCAAGGAGGATTTCCTGCTGGACGCACGCGGTCTCAAGTGCCCCATGCCTTCGGTAAAGACCGCCCTCGCGCTTGAGCAGCTGGGCGGGGGCGGGATTGTCAAGGTGATGATTGACGATCCGGTAAGTAAAAAGGATCTGCCGGCGTGGGTGCGCGGAAACGGCCACCAGGTGTTAGGCATTGACGACCGGGATGGTTTTGTTGAGGTATACGTTAAAAAATCCGGAGGTTAGCATGAATCAACACCACCCCGGTTCAAAAAAGGAAGACAAGCTGTTAGAATTAGAAGACAGGCCGCCGTTGGCGGCTTCTGCTCTTCATCTGGTCGTGCAAGGGCGGGAGAAGGTTTATCTTGGTCCCCGGGATATGCGGTCTTTGCTGGAAGCTCTGGGCGAGAACCTGTCATACGCCAATGTGCGTCTCAACGGCACGGTCCTAAACAGGCGGGATTTTGAAAATATCCCTTTGCAAGACGGGGACAGAGTAGATTTCCTTTATTTTATGGGAGGGGGAAGTTGTTCGATCTCTCCGAAGCTGAAATCGAGCGTTACTCCAGGCATATAATCCTGCCCGAGCTGGGTGGCGCGGGGCAGCAGAAACTGAAACAGGCGAGCGTCCTTGTGGTTGGCGCCGGCGGGCTTGGATCTCCGGCGCTGCTTTACCTTACCGCGGCGGGAGTGGGCCGGATTGGCGTCATCGAGGACGACGTTGTCGATTTGACCAATCTTCAGCGCCAGGTTCTACATGGCACCTCTGACGTGGGACGGCCGAAGGTGGTCAGCGCCAGCGAGACGATGAAACAGCTCAACCCGCATGTCCAGATCGATGTTTACAATCAACGCCTCACCAAGGAAAACATTTTTGACATCATTGAAAAATATGATGTTATTGTCGACGGCGTTGATAACTTTCCGACGCGTTACCTTTTAAACGACGCCTGCGTCATGAAGCAGAAAACGCTGGTGGAGGGCGGCATACTCCGCTTTATGGGACTGATCATGAGTATTCGCGGTGGCGAGACCGCCTGCTACCGCTGCGTTTTTGAGGATCCACCTCCGCCCGGAGCTGTGCCCAGTTGCGCTGAAGCTGGAGTCCTGGGCGCGGTCGCCGGCGTGGTCGGGACCATGCAGGCCACCGAAGTGCTCAAAATTCTGACTGGATTCGGGCAGCCGCTTTATGATCGGCTACTCCAATTCGACGCCGAGGAGCTCCGTTTCCACGAGGTTAAGGCAAGGCGCAATCCAAAATGCCCGGTTTGCGGCGAAGATCCCAGTATTACCGAGCTCATCGAGTATGAATACACCTGTGAAACCCAGACTCCGCTAGCTGATGCCGGGGGGGATTAATCTTACCCGCTCCCAGCTCGAGGCTGTTTTTGAGCACGCGAAGCGGCAGCAGCCTGAAGAAGCATGCGGTATTCTCGCGGGCGATCCGGACGGAAGCGTGCGCCGCGTCTTTTTGATGGAGAACGCCGAGCACAGCTCGATCCTGTATATGATGGACTCGACCGAGCAGTTCGAGGTTTTTGATCAGATGGAAAAGGATGGCCTTGAACTGGTCGCCATCTTTCATTCTCACCCCCACTCTCCCGCCTTTCCCTCTGCCCGCGACTTGGAACTGGCTTTCTATCCGGAATCGCTATACCTGATCGTGTCTCTCATGGATGACGAGCCTCAGTATCATGCCTTCAGGCTCGCCAGAGGCCAGGTTGCTGAAGCCCCGCTGGTTATTCTGGATGATATAAAAGAGAGCCTTGATGAAGCCTGAAACCGGGCCGGCTGGCGCTGCAAATGATTTAAACCGGCTCATTCTTGCCATCAAGCCGCTGGATAGCCTGGCGGTGGGATTCTCCGGCGGAGTCGATTCATCGGTAGTGGTAGCCGCTGCGGTTGAAGCGTTGGGAGCGGGAAATGTGGTGGCCGTTACCTCAGCCTCGGAGACCTTGCCGGCCCGGGAGATGAAAGCAGCCCGCCATCTGGCCCGGAAAATCGGATGCCGCCACGAAATCATCCGGACCGGCGAGCTTGAGATGAATGAGTTTGCCGCCAACCCTCCCGACCGCTGTTACTATTGCAAAACGGAGCTGTGGAAACAGGTTAGGAAAATCGCTTCGGAATTGGGGCTAAAGAATATTGCTGACGGCGTCAACGCCTCCGATTTGGGAGACTTCCGTCCCGGGATCAGGGCCAGCGACGAATGCGGCGTCGCGCACCCGCTCGCGGCGATCGGCGCCGGCAAGGAGCAGGTCCGTGGCATCGCCCGGGAGCTGGGCCTTCCCAACTGGGGCAAGCCCGCCGAGGCATGCCTTTCATCCCGCTTTCCTTACGGTAACACCATTACGGCCGCCGGCCTCAAGCGCGTGGAGCGGGCCGAGGAACTGCTCAAGGAGAACGGGTTTAGGCAGCTGCGCGTTAGAGACCACGGGGACATCGCCCGCATTGAGGTGCCGCCAGAGGTGTTTCATAAACTGACGAATGGCAGCAGATCAGAAATTGTAAAAGGACTCAAGGAACTTGGTTATAGCTACGTTACCGTTGACCTGGAAGGGTTCCGGAGTGGCAGCATGAACGAAACGCTAAAAAACAGTTCATAGTCGCCAGTTTCTGGTTTTTGAAAAAAACAATTAAAAAGTGCAGCCCAAAACCAGAAACTAAAAACTCGAAGCTGACTTATTCGATGAACGAATCCAGAAACTCGACCTCAATGCCCAGATCCTGTAAATAGTTGATTGCTCTGTCAAGCTCATTGTCCTCGCCGCTTAATTCCAGGACCATCCAGCCGAATTTCTCGTCGACGTTGGCGCGCCTGATGTTGGGGATGACATCGAATTCCTTGGCGAGATTGTATGTGACGGGTTTCTGAATCAGACGTTCCGGAAAGGTAAGTTCGAGCCGCTTTGTTCTCATTTTTTCCTCCTGACAATTCACCGCTCCGGTGTGGGTATTTTGTTAATATAAAAGATAGATGAACACATTGCCACAGGTCATAAAATTAACAGATTGTTCTCAAATCCGGCATGGTTGTTATCGTAGTGGAATTTGCCGTTATTTAGTTTTGTGAAGCGAGATATGAAATTTTTTCGAAAAACAGCTTCACTGATGGCCGCCACCGGCGCCGCTAGCTATTTCTGGTTTAACCGCGGCGGCGATCTGAGCCGCGCCATGACAGCAATCAGGAGCGACATTGAAGCTATTCGGGAGCGCGACCCGGCGGCCGCAAGTCTGATTGAGACGCTAACATGCTATTCCGGACTACACGCCATCTTCCTGCACCGCCTGGCAAATTTTCTCTATCAGGAGAAGATCCCCCTGGCTCCCAGGCTGGTTTCGCAGATGAACCGTTTCATCACAGGGATCGAGATCCACCCGGCGGCGCGGATCGGCGAAGGTTTTTTTATCGATCACGGTGCCGGCGTTGTGATCGGAGAGACTGCCGAAGTTGGTGACAATGTAACACTTTATCAGGGCGTTACTCTCGGAGGCACTGGCAAGGAGTGCGGCAAGAGGCATCCGACTCTGCTCGATGGCGTCACCGTCGGAGCGGGAGCGAAAGTTCTGGGAGCGGTGACGATTGGCAAGAATGCCAAAATCGGCGCGGGCAGCATAGTCATCCACGATGCGCCGGCGGATTCGACCGTGGTGGGCAACCCCGGCCGGCCGGTTAGAGAGCGGGGACGCAAGGTGGGGGCCGCCGATATCGACTGGACGCACCTGCCGGACCCGGTTGCCGACGCGATGCAATCGCTGGTCCGCCGTGTCGTCGAGCTGGAGAACGAGTTCAAGGAAGCTTTCCCGGAGAAGCGCGAGGAGATTGAGAAGGCGCAAGAGCAGGGCGAACGCGAGATTGAAAAAGTTTTTGATTATTATCACAGAAGCGGCAACAAATAGTTTTGCGGGCATTCGCGCCGGAAACGGTGAATGCTGACGTGAAGCGGGCTGTCTGATATTATTGTTTATATGGCAAGTCCGCAAACATGACTAGCACAGCAGGTAATTGCGGCAGGGCCGTAGCCGGATATATCCTGCCGGGATAGGTCTCAAATCAATTAATTACGGAGAGTGAATTACAATTGAGCAAAGTACGGAGGTTAGTACTTGACGTTCTTAAACCGCACCAGCCGACCATACTTGACCTGGCGGTCAAACTGGGCGACCTGGAAGGTATCGAGGGAACCGACGTCGTTCTGAACGAGATTGACAACAAGGTGGAAAATATCAAGATCACGCTGGAAGGATCGCATATAAACTTTGATGAAGTGGCGGCAGTAGTCCAGGAGAGTGGCGGCAGTATCCACAGCATCGACAAGGTGTCCACCGGCCGCGAGCTGATCGAGGAAGCAAATACGCCCCAGGATATCACTGCCCGCTGGATGAGATAAGGGGGCCGACGGCTCCTGAAAATTCCATCTATTCGCACCCTTCGTGAATATCATCGCATCGCCCGTGTGGGCGAGATCGTCCGGCGCTACTTCGCACTCAATGCGTTTGACGGAGCGCTCACTATTCTCGGAGTTCTGGTGGGTGGTTATTTCGGCCAGATCAGGAGCGCGGGCTCGGTCATCACGCTGGTATTAACTGCCGCGTTTGCCATCGGTATTTCCGGTTTTTACGGGGCATATATGATCGAGCGGGCGGAGCGGCGCCGTTCGCTGGCTGAACTGGAGCGGTCAACCTTAAGCAACCTGGAGCATACCGAGATCGGCCGGGCCTCGGTTTACGCCACCGTCGTCGTATCGCTGGTTGATGGTCTCTCTCCTTTTGGAGCGTCGCTGATCGCCGTCTCGCCGTTTTTTTTGGGGAGGTCGCTCGGTATAGAAACGGAATATTACGCCGCCTTTGCGCTGGCGTTCGCCGAACTGTTTGGCTTGGGCATCTTCCTCGGGTTGATTTCCCGGGAGCATGTGGTTTTTTCCGGGTTCAAGATGGTGGTCGCAGGGCTTCTCTGCCTGTTGGTGGGATACCTGCTTAAGGGAGCGGCGCTTTAAAAAAGTTTCCGGTTTCAGGTTTCTAGTTTAAGAATCGGTATTTTGTTGCCAGTGTGATAAAAGCGACAAGACCTAAGATTGATTATTAAGTCATTGGCAAACATGTCAATAAATCAAACAAATATCGCGTCCCTTGTCGAGGGGCTGAACCAGCCCCAGCGCCTGGCCGTGGAGCAAGCCGGAGGCCCGCTGCTGGTCCTGGCCGGGGCCGGCAGCGGCAAGACGCGGGTGTTGACCCACCGGGTGGCCTATCTGATCGCCGCTGGCGCCGCCAGACCGCACGAGATTCTGGCGATTACTTTTACCAATAAGGCAGCAAATGAGATGAAGGAGCGGATCGAAGCCCTGATCGGACCAATAGCGCGCACCATGTGGATCAGCACGTTTCATGCGGCTTGCGCCCGTATTCTTCGCCGGGATGCGCAACTGCTGGGCTATCAGAGAAACTTCACTATCTACGACGCGGCAGATCAGGTGCGCCTGGTTAAGCGCTGCCTGTCAGATTTAGGATATGATGTAAAGCGTTTCCCGCCCAAGGGTGTGCACGCCAATATTTCTGCCGCTAAAAACAAGCTGATCGATGCAAACGAATTTGCCGAAATGGTGGATGGCTTTTTCGACGATACCGTTTCCAAGGCATACGAGCTTTATCAGAAAAAACTGTTCGCCAACAACGCAATGGACTTTGATGATCTACTGCTCAGGACCGTCGATCTTTTCCGCCGGTTTCCGGAGCGGCTGGAGCATTATCAAAACAGTTTCCGGCACATTCTCGTGGATGAATACCAGGATACGAATCACGCCCAGTACACGCTGGTAAACATGCTGGGGCAACTGCACCGGAATGTGTGCGTCGTCGGAGACGACGACCAGAGCATCTACTCATGGCGCGGCGCTGACATCCGGAACATCCTCGATTTCGAGCAGGATTATCCCGAGGCGGTTACAGTCAAACTGGAACAGAACTACCGATCGACGCAAACGATTCTGAGCGCCGCCAATTGTATTATCGCAAATAACCGCGACCGCAAAAACAAGGAATTGTGGACGGCGCTTGGCCAGGGAGAAACGATCCAGATAATGGAAGCGGAGGACGAGCACTCAGAGGCGCGTTTTGTCGCCGGCGAGATTTCGAGGATGAAGCATGAGGAGGGATTCTCTTATGGAGACGTTGCCGTTTTTTACCGCGTGAACGCCCAATCGCGGGTGCTGGAGGATATTCTCGTCCGCTACGGTATCCCCTACCGCGTTGTTGGCGGGACAAAGTTTTACGAGCGGGCCGAGATCAAGGATGCGCTTGCTTATCTGCAACTGCTGGAGAATCCCGCTGATTCCGTCGCCTTTGCCAGGATTGTCAATTCGCCCAAGCGCGGGATTGGCATTGCCAGCGTGGCAACGCTGACAAGATACGCCGACGCTGAGGGGTTGTCCATGATGGAGGCAGCCGGACAAGCGGCCGGGATCGCTGATCTCAGGCCGGCGTCGGCCCGGGCGCTGGAAGATTTCAGCCACCGAATGTCTGAGTTGGCGGAAGCGGCCGCGGGTACGCCCGTGGCGGAGATCATGGATGAGATGTTAAACGCGACCGGTTACGTCGAGGCCCTGCAGGCCGAGCGGACTATCGAAGCCGAGGGACGCCTGGAAAACCTGATGGAGATTGTCGGTGTGGCGGGGGAATACGACCGCCGGGCGCCCGGCGGCTCTCTCGGCGATTTCCTCCAGGAGATTTCACTCTATACAGATATCGATCAGCTGGCCGAGGAAAAAGAAGTGGTGACGCTGATGACGCTTCACAACGCCAAGGGGCTGGAGTTTCCGGTTGTACTTATTATCGGCGCCGAGGAGGGCGTTTTCCCCCACTCCCGCTCTCTGGAGGAACAAAATCTGGAAGAAGAGCGCCGCCTCTGCTATGTCGGCATGACACGCGCGATGAGCAGACTTTATTTCTCATTTGCGGTTACCCGCAACCTGTACGGCTCGCGCAGCTATAACATGGCCTCTCGCTTTATCGCCGAGATGCCGGAAGATCTGGTTGAGGTGCGGACGGCCCGGGCGGGGCGCGATTTTCGTCCGGCGCATGACGCCGCTGGAGCGTCTCCGGCTGCTTTCATCGGTGAAAAGGATCCAGACGCATTTTTCCGCGTTGGCGATAATGTGATTCACGCGGCGTTTGGCAAAGGAAAAGTTACCGGGGTCGAACCGGGTGGAACCGTGGCGGTTAAATTCGACCTGGACGGTAGCGAGCGCAAGCTAATGATAGACTACGCTCCCATACGGAAAGCGTAAAAAAGACATCACCCGATTACACTTCTCTCCACTTCTCTCCCATTCAGCGGTAACCGGTACGGCTATTTGATCAGCGGCAATCCCAAGATTCCTGCTCCAGCTTCTCTCTTAGAGCCGCCTTTGCTTCGCTGCCCTGCCTGAGCAGCTTCACTTCCGCTTCCAGGTTGGAAGGTTTCATCCGCAAGATCCAGCCGGCTCCGTAGGGATCCTCATTGATGAGGCCTGCCTTGGTCCGCAGATTCTCGTTTATCTCGATGATCTTGCCGGAGAGCGGCGCGTGAACCGGACCGACATACTTCCCGCTTTCGATGATGGCGACGCGCTTGCCCATTGAAACATCGTCGCCGATTTCGCGTGGCCGGAGAAAAAGAATGTTGCCGGCAATATGCTGGCCGACATCGGTCAGCCCGGCGGTGACGTTGCCGTCGTCATCAAACCGGACCCACATCTGATCCTCGACGTCGTAAAGGATTCCGTCTTCGGGAAAAACGCAGCCCTCTATTTCCACCTTGCTCCCCCTTGCTGTAACCCGGCAAAGCCTTGCGAATCAAAAAATCCAGACAAACGAAAAAATTCTATTCCTGGAGCGGGTTCTTGTCAATTGACGTGTTGTTACCCGTATCGACCGAGATTGGCGCCCGGCTCGCCCGTCCGGTAGGTCAGGGCCCCTCCTTCCCGGGTTTTTGGATCACATGCCGGGCCGGGCTCCAAGCGAGGCGCGGCGGCGTTTATCCGCCCGTATTTGTGGATCGTCGTCAAGCCACCCGATAAGCAGGGCCAGGACTGCGGGGGCATACCGGTTCTGCTTGCTGCTGCTTAAGACGTACCATACCCTGCGTCCGTCCCGCCTGCGGGTGACCAGCCCGGCGCTACTCAAGACCGCCAGGTGACTTGAGACAGTTGACTGGCGGGCCCTGATAACGGCCACCATCTGGTCAACCGTGAGCTCGCCGCCTTCCAGCAGCTTTAAAATCCTGACCCTCGTGGGATCGCCTGCGGCTTTCATAACCTGTTCAAATTGCCGGATCAAGGTTGCTCCGGTCTGGAATTGCCATTATTCCAGGCAGCATCATAATATAAAATGCTATTATATCGATTTTTATCGATGCTTAAAATCATGCTTAATGAAATACATCGTTGTAAAACGATGTATTATTTCAGAGAGAATAACTGCTCGCTCAGCATAGCCAACAACATATCAAGTGCGGGGATTGACGAGATAGTGCGGGGATTGACGAGATACGGCCGAGCGAGGACGAAGCGCAGCAAGAGGACGTTCGGGAGATCAGTTAAAAATACATTACCTTGTCGGCTTCCATAACGGCTTCGATGATCGCGGCAGCCCCCCGCATTTCGCAACCATCGATGAGATCATCCATGGTTAGATCTTCCGCCTCCATGGCTTGGGCGCATACCATGAATTTCACGCTGTCCCGCCGGGCGCGGTCCAGCCAGGTCCTTAAATTGACACCGCTATCAGGGACAAGCTCAATTTTTTCTGCCGTCTCCCTTCTCAGAATTGTTACCCCTTCCATCATGAACCAAATGGAAGCCTCGATGTCCATCGCTACCGCTGTAATGGCAAGATAAAGAGGAGCATAGGTTCTTTTTGGCTCCCTGATGCCACTGGTTTGAATTATCAGGATAGACTGCTTCTCTATGGATGCTTCCACCGGACATCCTCTGCAGTTGCGGACCGGTTTTTATGGTTTTTATCGCTGCCCAGATGTTCGCAGTTTTGTTGCGGCCCAAACTGAATTTAGCACCCTCCGGCAATCAATGTCAACCAGACAGGACAATGGGGCGACTATTTGGCCAGACCGGAAAATGATCGACCGGAACGTGGCATTAAATGAGCTGATGGGATGATTTTGACGGTTGTTTCGCTCAATGAGCGTCACCACCGTTGATCACGCTACCCGGTTTGACTGTGACGGGATCGCCTGATATCTTTTTTCCTGGAAATTGACGGGGCCGGGTGCCTTTTTCTTCTATCTCGGCAGGTAAACCTGCTTGGATGGAGTTCTAAGGAGAATAGGGAAGCCGGTGCAAATCCGGCGCGGGCCCGCCGCTGTAACCGGGAATCATCCCCTTAGTTACGTCACTGGACGCAAGTCTGGGAAGGCGGGGATTGTCGAAACCCGGGAGCCAGAAGACCTGCCCGGCAAACTGTAAATGCCGCTCTTCGTGGACGGAGAGGACCGGCTGGCCGGTCTGACTGATAACCCCATGCCTGCGGCGTGGGGTTTTTCGTTCCGAGAGGGCGGCGCTGAACGAGGAGGAAGAAGATATGGCTACACAATTGGAACGGGCCCGGGCGGGCATTATTACAACAGAAATGGAGAAGGTGGCAGCTGAGGAGGACCTGTCGCCGGAGCAGATCCGGCAAGGCATGGTTGATGGTTCAATCGTGATTATCAGCGGGAACGGCCGCGCTGAAACCGCCACCGGGATTGGGAGAGGCTTAAGAACGAAGGTCAATGCCAGTATTGGCACCTCATCCGACCTGATCGACATTGAGATGGAGCTGGAAAAGGCGGCTGTCGCGGCGGATACGGGCGCCGATACGCTCATGGAGCTAAGCACCGCCGGCGATCTTGATGATGTTCGCCGGCGCGTCCTGGCCGCAGTTTCCGTGCCGGTGGGAAATGTCCCTCTGTACCAGGCCAGCGCCGAAGCTGCGGCCAGTCTGGGCTCGAATCTGAAGATGACGGAAGATCTTCTGTTTGAGTTGGTGGAAAGGCAGTCAGCCGATGGTATCGGTTTCATGGCGATCCACTGTGGTATTAACCGGCTGACGCTAAGCGTCCTCAAGTCGCAAGGAGGGCGCAGCGGCGGTCTGGTAAGCCGTGGCGGGGCGTTTATGTCGGCATGGATGCAGGCGACTGATTCAGATAACCCGCTTTACGAACAATTTGACCGTCTGATTGAAATTCTGCATCAATATGACGTCGTGCTGAGCCTGGGCAACGGCATGCGCGCCGGCGCCGTTAGCGACGCTACCGACAAGGCACAGATCCAGGAGTTAATCATCAACTGTGAACTGGCGGACCGGGCTCGGGACGCCGGGGTACAAGCGATGCTGGAAGGTCCCGGTCATATCCCCATCGACGAGATCAAGGCCAATGTCATCCTGGAGAAGAAGATGAGCGGCGGCAAACCGTTTTATATGCTGGGGCCGATCACGACTGATGTCGCTCCTGGATATGACCATATTACGGCGGCTATCGGGTCTGCCTGGGCAGCCGCCTACGGTACGGATTTCATCTGTTACGTGACGCCAGCCGAGCACCTGGGCCTCCCCTACCCTGACGATGTGCGCCAGGGGGTCATGTCGTCCCGGATTGCCGCTCACGTGGGCGATATGATCAAGCTGGGCCGCCGCCAGGCGGATTACGAAATGGGCAAGGCCCGGCGGGATCTGGATTGGGAGAAGCAGTTTGCGCTGGCGCTTGATCCGGAGCAGGCCCGTTCGGTTCGCGATGCGCGCCCCGGCTCCGGCAGCGAGGGCTGCAGTATGTGCGGCGATCAGTGCGCTTTAAAGGTCGGAGAAGCCGCCTGCTAGGCCTGCCAGGAAGAAGCCAAAGCCAGAAAGCCAGAAAGGGCGGATATTCAATCCGCCCTTTCTTAATACCTACCTACGCCTTCTTTGCCGGTGAGTCACGTCAGATAAACAGGCTCATGTCGGCATCGACGGCGTAATCAAGGAACGCGCCGGCGCCACAGGTCGGCTCTACTTCATCAATCAGATCTTCGGGATTAATGCCCATGATGTCGAGCGTCAGCTGACAGGGCCACATTTTGACACCGGTTTCATGACATATCTCGATAAATTCAGGGATAGACGGCGTGTTTGACTTCTTGATCATATCCTTCATCATCTTGGTTGCCATCGCCGTCATGCCAGGAAGCATACCAACAATGTTCGGCACGGACACTGGCATCGCTGGATTGGCGATTGGCGACACCTTTAGGTTGGCATATTTCTTTTTGTTGACAATATCCAGCCCGTAAAAAGTGAAAAAGATGCCGCATTCCATGTCCAGCGCCGCGGCGGTGCTAGCCAGGATAAATACCGGGTACGCCATATCCAGCGTTCCCTTGGACGCGATAATCGCTAAACGCTTAGCCATCTAGTAGCTCACTTCCCTTTCCGAACAAAGAAGTGAAATACTTCACCGCCTTCTTCTTCAGTGAAGCCCAGAAACTCGTTACCCGACCTTTTTGCCCACGCCGGCATATCCCCCTTCGAACCGGCATCAGTACCGATTACCTCGAGCACCTGGCCGGGTTCAAGAGCGTCCATCGCCTTTTTTGCCTTCACTACCGGCATCGGGCAACACAGCCCCTTTACGTCAAGAACAGAATCCGGCTTTACATCGATTGTCTCTGCCATTATTCCTCCCAGGTGGTTGAAATTAAACATCTATTGGACGCCAGAAAACTGAAAAGGGTCCAATAATGACCGGCCGTTTATCATAAAATATTTTTGGCCCTAATTACCACCTCCTCCAGGCCGGTTTTTTTACTGATAGTTAAGAAACACTGAACATTTCCTGTTATCGTTCGATTCGGGCACAGCGACTGGCAGTTGGATAGATGGATTATTTTTTATTATATCATAGCCATTTGCAGGCAAATTGTCGCAAGAGCTTACTCAGGGAGTCGGGAAATTTAACTAAAGTTAATTTATCATATCTGGCAATTTTGAAGCTTTGGGCTATAATTCATATGCACGGGGTTAATTTGAGTGAGGGGATAGGAATGGTCAAGAAGTTTTTTTCCATCACAATCATCGCCGCGATTGTTTTCGCGGTTGCCTTCTTTGCCACAGGATGCTCGAGCCTGCCCGATAATGCTGCGGCGTCCGTCAACGGGGTAATCATCACCAAGGCTGCCGTCAGGGACAGGCTGCGTCAAATTGTTGGCATGTCGCCGGGGATGATCTCGCCTGATCCCAGTAGTCAGCAGTACAGGGACAGCTTGCGGGATATCACCTCTCAAATGGTAAATGAGGAAATTGAGCGGCAGGAAGCGGCGAAAAGAAACATAACCGTCTCCGATAATGAGGTTACCAAGGAGCTGGATCAGGTCATCGAAGATAACTTTTACGGCGACGCCTCCAAACTGCAGGATTTTCTCAGTAAACGCAACGTCACGGTAAACGACGTGCGGGCTGACTTGAAGCGCCGCATTATGCACCAGAAGGTGTTGGATTCAGTCAAGGCCGGGGTAAAGGTCACCGACGCCGATGTCCAGGCGGTGTATCAGCAAAACATTAGCAATTATGTTCATCCGGAACGGCGGCAGGTACGCGAGATCGTATTGGCTGATCAGGCCACCGCACAGCAGATCGAAAGCCGCCTCGCCGGCGGCGAGGATTTCTCCACCCTTGCCGGCCAGAATTCGATAGATCCAAAGACAAAGAATAACGGTGGCTTTGTAGGCATAGTCAGCAAGGATTCCCTGCCTCCGGCCGTGGGCGACGCCGCGTTTTCGCTGAAAGTGAACCAGGTGTCGGCGCCGGTGCAGACAGATCAGGGGTGGTACATCGTTAAGGTGGAGCTGATCCAGCCGCCGTTGAACCAGTCTTATGACAGTGTCAAGAAACAGCTGACTGATTCAATCACCAATCAGAAATTCTCGCAGGCGTGGGCGGATTATGAAAAACAGATTCATGACCGCTACACCGTGCAGTTTGCCGACGGTTACTCGCCCCGGACCACAGCGGAAACGGGAACGTCCTCGACGGGGTCTTCCCTTGGTAGCGGCCAGGCCGGCCAGACACAAACCACTCCCCAGGCTCCGTAAGAACCGTCACGTCAGGCAGCGAAAATCCCTGTCCCGACGGTTAATTCCATCCGTAAACAAGGCCGGGCAGATTTACGCTGCCCGGGCCGCGGTCCCTCTTGCCGCCGCCGCCGGCCAATGATAAAATCTGGAACTCTTTAGCGATTCAGCTGTTGCCGTCTCCTGGCATTAATCAAGATATTATCAAATGAGGCCGCTTCCGGGCGGTAACCTGAGTTTTATTGCAGCTATGCACGGTTAGCGTCAACGCTGAAGATCGGAAACGTTATTTTGGGGGGCATCATCAACGCCGCAGTCATCGAAACCAAGGATCTTTCCAAGATTTACGGTTATGGCGATAGCGAAATAGCAGCTGTTGACAAATTGAGTTTGAGCGTTGGTAAAGGAGAGATTGTTGGTATTCTCGGTCCGAATGGCTCCGGCAAGACGACGGCGATGCGGATGCTGGCAGGAATCGTCTTCCCCACTTCCGGCACCGTCAGTTTATTGGGAAGGCAGCCGAATGACCTTTGGGTAAAGCACCGTATCGGTTACCTTCCCGAGACGCTCCAGTTCAGATCGTCGATCCGGGCGGATGAATTTCTTGACTTTCATGCCCAATTATATGGGATCGGCAAGGACGCGAGAAGTCGCCGGATTGATGAAGTTCTCCAAGCGGTGGGCTTGATAGAGAACGCGCAATCGCGTGTCAGGACTTTTTCCAAGGGGATGCTGCAAAGAATTGCTCTGGCTCAAGCCATCCTTCATGAGCCGCAGCTCTTGTTTCTGGATGAGCCTGCGTCGGCCCTTGATCCCGCCGGCCGCCGCCATTTGCGGGAGCTGCTCTTGAGCATGCAAGAGAGAGGAGCAACAATTTTCATCAACTCGCATCAGCTGTCCGAGGTGGAGTTGATCTGCTCGCGCGTCGGCATTATGCGGCGGGGCAGATTAATCAAAATTGACGATCTCGAATCAATGTTAAAACCGGTTCATCAGGTGGATGTCAAGGTTACAGGTTTGCCGGAATCATCCCTGGCACTAATAAAAAAGCTGGCGGTCAAGGTTGTTGACAAAGGCGGCGGAGTTTTAACTGTCAGCCTTAGGCGCGAGGAAAATGTCTCCGAGCTGGCCGAAATCATCGTGCATAGCGGCGCCGACTTGCAAGAATTTACGCCGCGCAGGCAGGATCTGGAGTCGGCATTCCTGGAGGAGATTGAGGGAGTGGAGAGATGAAGGCATGGCCGTTGGCTCTTTATACCCTCAAGGTAACGCTGAAATCCAAAGCCACAATCGCGGGCCTGTTTGTCAGCCTCATTTACCTGACGATCATTCCTGCTATCAGCTCAGCCGGGGAAGGCACCGCTGTTTCCGGAAACGTGGGAGCCGGCGCCGCGGGACTGGATTTTCTCAGGTTTGCTCTTGGAGGCCTCGATTTTATTGGCATGATAATGGCGGTTTTTATTTCATTGGGCTCGATCCATAACGAGATTGAGAGCGGGATGATGGGAGTCATCGCCACCAAACCAATCCGCCGCTGGCAGATAATTGCCGGCAAATGGACGGGACACGCCCTCTTGATGACAATTTATGTTTTTGCTATTGGATTCATTCTCTGGCTGCCGCTAACACTGAGCACGGGCATACACGCATGGAGTTTTGCTCCAGCCACCGCCCTGGTTGGCTTGAACCTGATGGCGATGATCGCGCTGACGCTGGCCCTGTCAATATACATGCCGGCCGTCTCCAATGGCCTTGTTGTTTTTATAATATTTGCCCTCACATCGAGTCTGCGCGTTGTAAACGCCATCAGTGGCTTCTCCAGCGGCATTCCAGGCGCTGTCAGCGCCGATCTGTTCCGTATGTTGCTGCCGGTGGGGCCGGTCGCAGCCGAAGCGGCCAACCTGATGGGAGGCAAAGTTGACCCAGACGCCCAGACCGCCTTTTTCCTGACGGGAACCTGGTCATTTGTATATGAGATCATTTATATCGGCGCTCTGATTTTGATTGCCTCGCTGGCTTTTCAGAAATTGGATCTTGACTGAGTTACCTTTTGGATATCGTTTCAAATTTCGGGTTTTGCTCCATGTTGCTGTTTTGTTTAACGTTTGAGGTTAAAGGTTAGGCGTCTGACCAGAAATTTGCTAAAACATTAAACGTTAAACGTTCAGCTGAAGGTATATCTTGTTTCGACTGCGCCACGAATCAGCTATCCGGGAATCAAGGCCTTCAATACTATGTTCATTTAGGCTAGAATGTTGCTCATGTTTGGCAGGAGCCTCAAACTGATTATACTGACGGTGATGGCGCCGGTTTTCCTGATGCTTGCTTCGGGGTGCGGGGGTAACGCTGGCGTCAGGACGAGCACCTCCAAGGTTGTGGCAAATAAACCGAGCCCCACCGCGCCTGCCGCAAATAATTGCGCGTCAGCTCCCGGAATCATTCCCAAAACCGCACCCGGCGTGCCGATGATCGTCGAGTTTTACCGGGACACGTGACTTACCTGCCAGCAGGAGAAGCCCATCGTGGATGAGCTGGAAAAAGACTATCAGGGAGAAATAACCTTTGTCAGGCTGGATGAAGAAAGCCCGTCATCCGGCCAGGCGGTGGTATGCCAGGCAAGCAAGTTCGGCCTTGCAAGCACTCCCGGCTTTGTTTTTTATGACGCCACGGGTAACAAGACAGGTGCGGTCGATTCCTTCCAGACGCGAGCGCAGCTGCAACAGCAAATAACCGACCTGCTGCAAGGAAACGCATAAATCCTGGATTCTTCTTTAAGGTTAAATTATCCGGTCGGCGGCCGCCAGTTCTTGAAAGTTAACGCTTCTTAGCCTTTCTTCCAGGTCAGCTGTCATCTTGTGCCAGAACTGATGCAGACGGCAGGCCTGGCCTTCATTAAAGCACTCACCGGGACGGATCAAACAGCGGTTTAACAGGATCTGCCCTTCGACCGCTTCAACCACCTCGAGCAGATTGATCTGGCTTGGCAGGCGCGAAAGCGAGACGCCACCCTGGCTTCCCCTCATGGTCCTGATCAGGCCCGCCCGGGCCAGCGCCCGGATGATTGACGGCAGATAGTTCTCGGGAATATTTTGGCCCCGGGCTATATCCTCCGTGTGGAAATATCTTCCCGGCGACGCTTTGGCCAGCTCAACCATGGTTCTGACGGCGTAATCAGCCTGACGGCTTAACTCCATTCTTCCTCCCCCGGGGTCAATGACACTAATAAAAATAATAAAATTAGATTGGTAGACTTTAGATCAGAAATGGAATCGTGTCAAATCAAAGTGAGCAGCCGGGAGAATTGTGATATCCGTTAAGTCGAGTTGAAGCGCTGCGCAGGCGAAGGGCGGAGGCGGTTTTCCTAGAACTCGGATACGAGGAATTTATACGTTTCTTCGAGAGCTTGCGGGACGACGCGGATGTCGTCCAGCACCGGCATAAAATTATTGTCTCCCTGCCAGCGGGGAACAACGTGCATATGCAGGTGTTCCTTTATGCTGGATCCCGCGACCTCCCCCAGGTTCAGGCCGACGTTTAAGGCTTGCGCCGCCATCTTCTTCTTGAGCACGGCGGCACATTTTTGCGTCAACTCCATGACTTCGGCGGCGGTAGGCGTGTCCAGGTTTTCCAGTTCCGAAATGTGCGGGTACGGAGCTACCATCAGATGGCCGGGATTGTATGGATAGAGATTCATAATGACAAAAGCAAGCCGGCCGCGATAAAGAACCAGATTTGCCTCATCGTTATCCTCTTCGATCACGCGGCAAAAAAGACAGGTTTCTTCCTTCTCACCCAGGATGTATGATATGCGCCACGGCGCCCAGATCGGCCTGTCAGTCATTCCCTAACCCCAGTTACAAGTTAAAAGTTAACGGTTTCCAGTTATTGTGTTTACGTAAAACGCTTCAGGTTAAGCGTTTATCGTTTTCAACCATCTGCTCTTTGGCGCGCCCGACAGGATTCGAACCTGTGGCCTTCGGCTCCGGAGGCCGACGCTCTATCCAGCTGAGCTACGGGCGCATTGAGACAGTTTATTGATGGTGAACTTTGGACGGTCGTATCTGCCATCTATCATCCACAATCTGCCATCCGTTTTTGGCGGAGAGGGAGGGATTCGAACCCTCGAGACGAGTCAACCCCGCCTACACGATTTCCAGTCGTGCTCCTTCGGCCAACTCGGACACCTCTCCCTGAAGCGGATGCTGGATGCTGGAAAAACCGGATCCTGGTCCCAGTGTCTTCTGTCCGCTTTTTTGGCGGAGAGGGAGGGATTCGAACCCTCGGTGCCCCGAGTAGAGGCACAACGGTTTTCGAGACCGCCGCATTCAACCAGCTCTGCCACCTCTCCATCTTAAAAATGTGTCACGTTTCGCTTTAACGATCTTAGCATTAAACGTTGAACTTGCTTAACGATCTAGTTTAGCGGAAAGGATGGGCAGGGGAAAAGTAGAACTAATATCCACTGCCATGGCGATAACCAGCATTGAGAAATATGAATCCTTGATCGGGGTAGAAGCCACCGAGCGCATCCTCCGCAAAGCGGCGCCGCTAATGGGGGCTCGGGTGGCATGCGTCAATTCGACCTATTACGGAGGCGGGGTTAGCGAGATTCTCGATCCATTGACGTTGCTTTTTGATAGTGTTGGTATCTCGGTGGAATGGCGTGTAATCATGGGGTCGCCCGACTTCTTCAGCATTACCAAGAAGATGCACAACGCCCTGCAGGGCGACCGTATCAACCTCTCCCTCCGGAAAAAGCGCATATATGAACGGACCACGTTTGAAAACGCGGTTCGCAACCAGCTTGACCACGATTATGTCATAGTACATGATCCGCAGCCGCTGGCTTTAATCGAGCACTATTCCCGGAAGGGTCCCTGGATCTGGCATTGCCATCCTGATATGTCGCAGCCAAATCCGGAGATCTGGAGCTACCTGCGCCCCTTTGTTGATCAATATCAGGCCGCCATCTTTAGCATTCCGGCGTACCGCCAGGAACTGGACATCCCGCAGCTGTTTATTCAGCCGGCAATTGATCCCTTTTCCATAAAAAACAGAAAGCTCGACCGCAAGGTCATCGCGGACCGGCTCCGGCGTTACGGGATTCCAACCGATCTGCCGCTGGTGGCGCAAGTTTCCCGCTTTGACCGCTGGAAGGATCCCGAAGGGGTTATCGAGTCTTTCCGGCTGGCGCGAAAGCAGGTAGACTGCACCCTGGTGCTGCTGGGAGATGTCGCCACCGATGACCCTGAAGGCGAGGAGGTCTACCGTTCGCTGCTTGGCTCCCGTGAAGAGCGCATCATTATCCTCAGCCGTCAGGATTCAGCTCTGGTAAATGCGTTGCAGCAAAGCGCTACGGTTATTTTGCAGAAATCCATCAAGGAAGGGTTCGGCATCACCGTTTCGGAAGCGTTGTGGAAAGGAACCCCGGTGATTGGTGGCAACGTGGGCGGCATTCCATATCAGATCAAGGATGGCATCAATGGTTTTCTGGTTTCTACGATCGAAGAAGCGGCGGATAGAATAGTCCGGTTGCTGCATGACAGCGAGCTTCGCCGGCAGATGGGACATGGCGGCCGGAGGAGGGTCAAGGAGCAGTTTCTGATGAGCCGGCTGCTGGAAGATTATCTGGACCTGCTGGGATCTTTCGAGACCGTTTACCGGATGAAACAGGAGCCGCCGGCGGGATCGGAAGGCGGCTGATGGGAGGCTAAGCGCCGGGTCAGGAAGAACTCCCGAAGCAGAGACGCCGATTCCCCGGCCAATATTCCCCCGGTGACTGTCACTCTGTGATTCAGGCGCGGGTCGCCAACGATATCCATCAGGGTGCCGGCTGCGCCCGCCTTGGCATCCGGGGCTCCATAAAAGATGTTGTCAATGCGGGCCTGATAGATAGCGCCGGCGCACATTGGGCATGGCTCGATGGTAACATAAATATTACACCCGGTTAATCTCCAGCCACCCAACTGCTTCGCGGCCCGCCTGATTGCCAGGATCTCCGCGTGCGCGGTCGGGTCCCGGCGCTGCTCCCGCTCGTTTCCAGCGGCGGCAAGCACCTCTCCCCTCCTCTCGATTACGGCTCCGACCGGCACATCTCCATTGACACCGGCCTGACGAGCCTCCTCCAGAGCCAGAAACATAAATTGCCCGGAGGCTGGAGGCTGGAGGCTGGAGGCTGGATAGAAAGAACTCATTCAGAGGATTTTGAAGACGTGGTGGGCTCCATTAGCACTTGGTTTAGATTTTGGTTTGATCTAAATTCAAAAATCGGTGTCGGCACCTGCTTTTTGGCGCGCCCGACAGGATTCGAACCTGTGGCCTTTGGATTCGTAGTCCAACGCTCTATCCAGCTGAGCTACGGGCGCTTAAAAGCGGGACTTTAAACACCAGATGCTGGACATTTGGATGAACCTGGAAGCAATAATTGCAATGTCCGAAGTCTAACATCCAATATCCGCTTTTGGCGGAGAGGGAGGGATTCGAACCCTCGAAGGAGGCTCAAAACCCCCTTAATCGCTTAGCAGGCGATCGCCTTCAGCCGGCTCGGCCACCTCTCCAGTCTTGAGCCTTCCAAAGTACATCCTACTGGCTCCTGCCCTCTCTAATCCGTGCTTCACGGGCAGCTCTCTCTGCCACCTCGCGCGCCCGCTTCTCATCAACGGCGCGGCGCTGTTCCTCGGCCAACTGAGGCTTCAGCCTGAGCTGCTGCGATATGCCTAACATATACTTGATGTAATCGAAAGCAAAGTGCATTAGCTCAATCTCGTCATTTTTAATTTTTTCCAACCGCTCGGGTTCGACATCGAATATCTCCAGGAAGCGGCTTTCTAGCACGTAACGTCTAAAAGCATCGATATCATAACTTGCCAGGTAGAACATTTTCTGCCGGCGCTCCCGGTCTTCATCTTCACGCGGAAGGTTTTGCTTCATCATGATATTCTTCCATTCAAGATTAAGCTCGTCTGCGCGGGCAGCCTCCTGATCTTCTCGCCATTTCCCAATCGTCCATTGCCGGTCTTCGTCAAAGCCGCGGCAGTGATCCTCCTTGATGATCACATAAAACTCCTGATGGACCGGATCTTCATCCTCTTTTTCACTGGCTGTCCGATGTGTCGCCTGCCCAACCGGGTAGTAACGGCAGGCGGCCGGCCGGTCCGTATAGATGCGGCAGCCCTCTTTCTCCGCGACAAAGGGACAAAGTTTTTGATCATCTTCGTTCATTTTAATGAAGACGAGCGGATGGGTGGTTTTTTCGTCTTCCCGATAGCGGGTGTACCGGGCCAGAAACTCAGTGCTGCTCAGTCCCAACCGGTTTTTCATTCGGATGACATCATGTGGCGTCAGCAGCAACTCAATATTGCGGCAGCAGCGGGTAAAGCATGAGATGCCCGGATAGCACCGGAAATTGAACTCCGATTCCAATTCGAATTTAGCCGGTATGACTGATTTGTTGTTTAGGGAAACCATAACTTGTCTTACCTATTGTAAAGCATTTTGCCGCAAAAAAACGCGGGCGGCCGCATCTTAGGCAGGACCCGCCCGCAGTCAGATCTTCTAAAAAAGAAGAGCCTACATAGGCGTGTCGCGCCCGGCTGTGCGGGCAAAAGCCATTGCTGTTGCCCTATAAACCATGTGTGACATTTTTGAGAAAGGAGCATAAATGAACAGGAACATCACCAGAGAGAGGTGTATGAAGTAAGTGGGATAAGCCAGCACACCGATATCCCCCAGGCGGAAGGCGGCCGAACCGATCCCGGTGATCATCAGGAGGGCGATGACAATGATGAGCAGCCAGTCAAAATAACTGCCGAGACCCACCTTAACCTGATGTTTAAAGCGGTTGATCATGATTAAGCCGATGCCGATGATGCCGGCGATGGCGCCAGAGTAGCCAAACAGCTTTACCACACTGATGGTTGGATAGGGCGAGACAGAGCCGGTTCCACCCCAAAGCAGGGGAAAATCGGTAAAGACAGTAGAGGCGATCGTGGCCAGGAAGAGCAGTACGAAAGCATAAAGGATGAACAGATGCGATATCTTGCGGTCCTTGGTCTCATCGCATTTGCCGAAGCGCTTGTGCACGGCGATCTCGCTGATCACGGGCCCCACCTGCGCCGCGCCACTGCCAGTAACGGGGCTCCCCTCTTCAGTGGCGTGCCGCTTCATCATCACCCAGTAATTGCGGATTCCCATGGCAAAGACGATGATCGAGATGACAAAGAATGTGCTAAAGACACCAACTATCGACCAGTGTCCGAGCAGCTGGCCGTAAACTATTTGCCCGGCATGCTCAAGCTTGCCGTCGACAATCTCTCCCCGCGGAGGATTGAAATGTCCCAGCAGGCCGACTGCCAAACCGACGATGATCAGCGGGATGGCGGCCATGATGGCGATCATAGACGGGTTGCCAACGCCCTTGGCCAGAAAACCCGGCTTTGATAAAGAAGGAATCGACATCTTGGCGACCGCCTGCATCACTCTGCCAGGCTTCGCGTCGCGCGGACACTGCGCGGTGCAATCATTGCACTGATGGCATAACCAGATATCAGGATCGGCAACCAGTTTATCTTTCAGGCCCCATTGCGCCCAGATCATCTCTTTCCGGGGGAAGGGATGATCATCGGGTGTGATGTTACAGACGACGGAGCAGGTCGCGCACTGGAAACATTTCTTCAGATCGGTGCCACCGGCGCCGATGACCTCGCGCACGAACTGGATGTCGGGTTCAATGCTCCTGGCCGGAGCCGCTACCGGTGCAGCGGCAGCCTCTGCCGTGGCCTCATCGCCCGAGGTTTCAGCCTCAGCCGAAGCAGCGCTTTCGTCTGTCGCCACCGCAGTCGTGCCCTCAGCCTCAGCGCTTGCCTTGGGCGCTTCAGCGCCGGTCGATTCTTCGTTGTTTTCTACTGACTCGTCCGCCATCTCATCCCTCCTAAAATCCCTTGAACGGATTGGGCCCGAATTCCTTCAGTTTTTCGGCAAAGTCCTCCATGATCCGCGGCAACTGGTCCCATTCATTGAGAGCCAACTGGATCTGCGAGACACGCTCCGATTCCAGCATGAGCCGCCCCAGCGTTTCCTGGACCTTGCCCAGGCGTTCATTGGCCGCCTTGCTCCCCTTGACAAAATGACACTGATAATCGTCATCGTAGCGGCAGCCGATCAGGAGGAACCCTTCGATTCCCGCCGAAAGCGCGTCGGCGATCCAGACCAGGTTTGTGCCACCCAGGCATCTCATCGTAATAAACCTGTAAAACGGGCTAATATTCAGACGGTTGAGCCCGGCTATATCGATAGCCGGATAGGCGTCATTTTCACAGATAAGGGCGATGATTCGCGGCTTGCTGTCTTCTTCCGGAACCTTGACGGCTTTCATCTGCGAAGCGATCATCTCGACGCTGTAGTTTTTAAAGGAAATGATCCTTTGCGGGCACGCGCCCATACAGGTGCCGCAGCGGCGGCAGCGGTAGGTATTTGTCTTTGGCGTACCGTTCTCTTCCTCATCCAGGACGCCGAACGGGCATTCAACCGTGCAACGTCGGCACTGGGTGCAGTTGGTGTAGTTGATCTCCGGGAATGACTGGTCGCCAGCGCGGGGATGTACCCCCATGCCCTGGGAAGCCAGCTCCAGCACCTGGATGGCCTTGAGAGCAGCTCCTTTGCCATCGTTGACGGACTGCATCGCGGTCATCGGATGTCGTACGGCGCCGGCGGCGTAGATGCCGGTGCGGCGCGTTTCGTATGGAAAGCAGACAAAGTGAGAATCGGGATAGCCATATTTCAGGTACGGCATCTCCGGCCCCTGGCGGTACTCGAGGTTAAGCACCACCGGATCGGCGACGACTTCTTTGATGACGCCGTCAACCGTCTTGGTTTCCCGCCACTGACCGACATACTCAGGCGTCAGGTCATTCACGCCCTCAATATGCGCCGGCAGCGAGTTGGTCATCATGCCGGTGGCCAGCACCAGCATATCAGCCACAATCATCACCTTCTCACCCAGGATCGTGTTGTCGATTTCGAGGATGATATTGCCCGATTCGTCCTCGGTGATACTGGTCACCTCACCCTTGGTGAGCATGACTCCCGGGTTGTTTTGAGCTGATTTATAAAACTCCTCGTAGAGTCCAGGCGTCCGCATATCCTTGTAAATGATAAACGCCGCTGCATCGGGATTGCCTTCAGTCACATAAAGGGCCTGTTTCAGTGAGGTCAGGCAGCAGACCGAAGAGCAATACGGCAGATGCTCGGGGTCGCGCTGGCCGGCACATTGAAGAAACGCCACCCGGGTGGCCTTCTGGCCGTCCGAGGGGCGCGCGATGACGCCGTCGCCGTCAAGGGCGATTTGCTCCACCTCCACATTCGTGACAACGTTCTTGAATTTGCCGTAGCCGAGGTTTTCCAGCCGGTTGGCGTTATAAGGCTTCCAGCCGATCGCCAGCACAATGCTGCCGATATTGATGGTTTCCGAACTGCCGTTGCTGTTTACGGTAACCTCATATTTCCCCGGTTCACCGGCGGTCTTCTCAATGGCAGCTCCGGTAATCACGCGAATCTTGTCGCTGGCCTCAACAGCGTTGATCTTGTTCTCAATATCCGGTTTGCGGGTTTCGGCAAAAGGCATCTTGTCCGGCATGATCTTGTACATCTTTTTAGCCCAGCCACCCAGTTCGGCCTCTTTTTCGATCAGGATCACGTCGTAGCCTGCATTTGCCGATTCTAGGGCGCTGGACAGGCCGGTGGGCCCGCCGCCGACGACAAGGATGGTTTTGTTAATGTCTTCGATGTGCGGCTCCGGCGGCTCGCTCGCCCTCGCCCTGACAATTCCCATCCGGAGATGGTCTTCGGCCATCTCCTGCGTATTCTCGTTAATTGCCGGCGCTGCCGCTTCAGTCTCAGCTTCTTCTGATGCGTCAGTTCCTGCGCCTTCTGCGTTTTCCGGGGCTGTTTCCGCGGCCGCTTCTGCTTCGGCGGGAGTTTCCTCACCGGCAGCGGGCTCTACTTCCTTTTGTGCGGGCGGATTTTGCGTCCAGATGATGTGGTCTCTCAGGTTAACCCGCTCGGTGACGTACTTGAGCGGATCAAAATCAAAAATATCAGTGTTGTGGCGCATAGAACACGCGCCTATCACTATGGTATTGACGCCCTCATTGTTTATGTCATCCTTGATCATTTGCGCCCCTTCCTGATTGCAGAGGAAGGGAGTGCTTTTGACGACATCCGCCTTGTACTCATTGGTGGCGATGTTCTTTAATGCCTCGATATCAAGCGCTTCGCCGAGGCCGCAATCGGAACAGATGTAGACGCCGATCTTCTTTTCCATTACAGATTACCTCCCGCCGTTGCGGCCGTTTTGGCGCTGGTCTGCAAAGTTGCGAGCGCCGCGCCGGTCGCGTCCTGAACCGACGTTGTTACATCATCAGGCCGGCAGGCAACGCCGCACGCATAGATGCCGTCAGCCAGCCTGTCCGGATCGATAAAGCCATGCTCCTCGAACGGAATGTCCAGAGGGATGTTCGCTCCCGGTCCCGCTGGCTCCATACCGGAAGCCAGGACAACAAGGTCGAACTGCTTCTTGATCTTGCCGCCGCCAAGAATGTCCTCAACGGTGACGACCGGATCTCCTGTGCTCTGATCCATCTCGATTTTTGCCACTTTTCCTTTGGTCAGAGTGACATTTTCGTCGTCCTGCAACCGGCGGAGAAAGTCTTCGTACTTTCCGGGCGCCCGCAAATCAATGTAAAAGATTTCCGCCGTTGATTCAGGGTCCCGATCACGCAAGTAAGTCGCTTGTTTCAGCGATGCCATGCAGCAGATCGCCGAACAGTAGGCAAGGTTATTCTCGTCCCGGCTGCCAGCGCACTGGGCAAAAGCGATCTTCTTGACTTCCTTGCCATCGGAGGGTCGGATGATCCGACCCTTGGAGGGACCATTCGGCGCCGCCAGCCGCTCCATCATCACGTTAGTGACAACGTTGGGGATGGCGCCAAAATTGAGATTTTCAATCTTTGATGCATCATAAGGATTCCACCCGGTGGCCAGCACAATGCTGGATGCAGGAATTTCTAGCGTCTTTGGCTCCATGCTTAAATCGATTGCTCCGTAGGGGCAGGCGTCGGCGCAGGCCTGGCAGTCGCTGCCGCAGGCGCTCTTGTCGAGAACGTAGCGCATCGGGAACGCAAGATCATGAGGCAGATAGACCGCTTTCGTCGAGTCCATGCCGTAATTGTAATCATTGGACCGCTCGGCCGGACAGGCTTCGGCACACGCGCCGCAGTTAGTGCACTTCTCAGTAACGTATCGGGGATTGACTTTGACCGTTACGGTAAAGTTGCCTTCGTTCCCGGAAATATTTTGGACCTCGGAAAGCGTGTAAAAACTGACCTTGGGGTTCTGCTTGATGCGCTTGAAATTGATCTCCAGGCCGCAATACGGCGGACATAGCTTGGGAAAATACTTGTAAAGCTGCGCCACCCGCCCGCCAAGATACGGGTTTTTTTCGATGATGACCGATTCCTGCCCCGCCTCGGCGGCTTCGACGGCAGCGCTAATGCCGCTAATGCCGCCTCCAATAACCAATACCTTGTCTGACATAAGAACCTCCGAATGCAAATGTCAATTTGCGAGCCTGCGAATTTTAAAGTCAAACGCAGTTGAAATAAAAACTCTTTGAAACACATCGAGTCACGAATCATATGCATCGCAACGGATTCGTCACTCGATGTACAGCGTCCGTTTTATGCGGGACAAGCCCGGCAGGGACTTGTCCCGCATTGAAAGTCTGCTGTGCTTGGCTACAGTCTAACATGGCTTTTTTTGACACCTGAGCTGCAGCCATCTCCGGAGGCGACGCCTGCCAGGCAGGCGTCGCCTCCGGGTTATGTGCTATTAAGCCGGCGTCGGAGCCCCAACAAGCTCGACGTACGGTACCTTCTTGATCTCCCAGCCGTTCTCGGGAGTCCACTTGGAGTTCACGAAGCACTTCCACTCGTCATCATTGATGCCGGGGAAGTCGCCGCGGTAGTAGTAACCGGGATAGCGGCTCTCCTGACGGAAGTAGATGTGCCGCGCGTGAGCCTCAGCGGCCCAGATGCGGTGCCAGTTCTCCCAGGAGCGCAGCAGCTCGTGCAGGTTCGCAGCCGCAACGTACTTGGCGTCTTCCTTAAGAACATCTAGTTTCCTCAGGCCTTCCTCAAGCAGCGTCTTGCTGGTGGTGTAGAAGGTCGAAACGCCGCCGACATACTCGTCCATAATCTTCATCAACCGGAACTGGAGCATCCGCGGACGGATGTAATGCGGGTTGACGTCGATGTTGTCCGGAGCAGTGGTGTAGGCCACGTATTTGCCGTAGATCTCCATCGGCAGGTATATCTCGGCGACCAGTTCGTCTATGCTCTCGGCGATCGCCGGGTTGAAATCGGCGTGGTCCAGACACCAGGCAATTGCGTTCTTGCCGGCGATCCTGCCCTCCGCGTGCGAGCCGGAGGAGAACTTGTGGCCGGAGGCGCCGACAACGTCGCCGGACATGAACAGGCCGTTGACGGTAGACATGCGGTTATATCCCCATGACCATTCCTCGGGAGCTCCCGGAAGATCGCCAGGGCCGCTAACCCAGAAACCGGCGCAGCCGGAGTGGGAACCGAGCAGGTACGGCTCGGAAGGCATCAGCTCAGACGGAACCTTATTGGGCTCCACATCCTGCGCTGCCCAGAGACCGGCCTGGGCGATGGTCATGTCGAGAAAGTCTTCCCAAGCCTCAGCTTCGAGGTGCTTGAGCTGCTTCTCGTCCATCGTCTCAGCCAGTTTGGCCATGGCTTTGTCGGTGTGCATCATGATCGGCCCGTTGCCTGCTTTCATCTCGATGATCGCGGCATGGTTGCGCAGATTGGTGCCCATGGGATCATCGTACGGCGCGAACTGCTCATGGATGGAATCAGCATGTTTGGCGCAGTAGTCTTCACCAAGGGCGTTGGTGGCCTGTGCCTTGAAGAAGAGGAACCAGGCGCCGACGGGGCCGTAACCGTCTTTGAAACGCATCGGGACGAAACGGTTTTCCATCATGGTCAGCTCGGCGCCGGCCATGGCGCCCATGGCGTAACCGGAGCCGGAGTTCCATACCGGGAACCAGGCGCGGCCCATGCCTTCGCCCACCGACCGTGGCCGGAAAACGTTGACGGCGCCGCCTGAGCCGTTCAGCACGGCGTTGGCCTTGAAGACATACACTTTGTTCTCGCGAACGCTGAAGCCGATGGCGCCGGCAACGCGATTAGGCTCATTGGAGTCCATCAGCAGACGGGTGCAGAACGTCCGCTCATAGAGGTTCTGATCCATACCGGTGGCGTCGCGGTTAAACTCAAGCGCCTTCTTCGCCGCTTCGGCAACGATGGCCTTGTACGACTCGCCGTTGATCATGATCTGCCATTTGCCTGAGCGGACCGGCGTGCCGCCGTCCTTGAGCATCGGCCTGCCGGCATCGCGCGCCTGGTGACCGTCCATGGAATGGCCCTCATCGTCTTTCTTCCAGATCGGCAGGCCCCATTCCTCGAAGAGTTCGACCGAGTCATCAACCATACGGCCGGTGTCCCAAACCAGGTCTTCGCGAATAATGCCCATCAGGTCGGCGCGAACGTAGCGGACATAATCCTGCGGGTCGTTATCGCCCATATAGGTGTTGATGGCCGAAAGACCCTGGGCAACAGCGCCGGAACGCTCCACGGCGGCCTTGTCGACCAGAACCACTTTCAGACCCTTGGGGGTCGCCCAGCGGCAGGCCTCAAAGGCGGCGCCGGCGCCGGACATGCCGCCGCCCATAATAAGAAAGTCGCAATCAACTTCCTCAACTTCGGGCTTTTCAACAAAACGAAATTCGTTTTTTTCTGCTTCCACTGTTTTTACGCCTCCTTTACTTAGGCCGTTGTGAAGAAGACGTCTTGCTTCTTCAGATTGTCATAGTTTGGTTCAGGCTTGCCCGCATAAGGATCGATGGTGCCTTCGGGGATGAGCCGGATGGGGAACTTGAACCGCTTCAGCGCCCCGCTGCGGAACTTTACCGTCCACATGATGGAATCGGTGCCACGCATGGGGATCACGGAAGCGCCCATCGGCGCAAAGTCGGCGTACGCACGAACCTCGATCGCCTGTTGCGGACAGATCTTCACGCAGTTGTAGCATTCCCAGCACTGCTCCGGCTCCTGGTTGTGAGCCTTCATTCTTTCCTTGTCGAGCGTCATCAGGTCGTGCGGGCAGATGTACATGCAGGCGGTCTTGTCCTGACCCTTGCAGCCGTCGCACTTTTCAGTAATTACGAAACTAGGCATTTCGTTTTTCAACCTCCTTCAACGTTGATAGTTATTACACTGGTTAAATTGGTGTCTAGTCTGTCCTGCACCCCCTCTCGTGGGATTAAATTTAGACAAAACGTTTGATTTCATACCACTTTTTGCTGGCTTTTCTCTTTCCAGCATCCAGCATCTGCTTTACTTACATGCCCTCGGAGTATTTGTGGGTTTTTATCTCGACTTTCTCGGTCAACCCCTCGTAATACGTCCTGAGCAGCGTGAGAACCTCGGGACGGCTGAAGTGATCAGGCACTTCATCGCCTTCAGAAAGCATCTTCCTGAGCTTCGTGCCGGAGAGCAACAGCCGGTCTTCCTTGCCGTGCGGGCAAGTTTTCATCGAAGCCATGCCGTCGCACTTGGTGCAGTAGAACGTCCAGTCGATCTTGAGCGGCTGCGTCTCCAGCGATCCGGCCGGGATCTCATCAAAAATGTGATGAGCATCAAACGGACCGTAATAATCACCGACGCCGGCATGATCGCGACCGACAATCAGATGGCTGCAGCCGTAGTTCTGGCGGAAGAGCGCATGCAGTAGCGCCTCCCGGGGGCCGGCGTAGCGCATGTCAAGCGGGTAGCCGCCGACAGCCACGGTGTCCTTGACGAAGTAGTGCTCAATCAGGGTGTCGATTGCCTCCTGGCGTACGTCTGAGGGGATGTCGCCCGGCTTTAGTTTGCCCAGCAGCATATGGATAAAGACGCCGTCCAGAGTCTCGATGGCAATCTTGGCAAGGTATTCATGAGAGCGGTGCATTGGATTACGGGTCTGGAAAGCAGCGACAGTGCTCCAGCCTTTCTCTTCAAAGATGGCGCGCGTCTCGGCAGGACGGAGGTAAATGGTAGGATAGTCGGTCGGGAAGTTGCCCTCGCTAAGAACCTTGACCGGGCCGGCAAGGTTGATGTCGGCCTGGTTCATGACCATGGCCACACCCGGGTGCTCTATATCGGTGGTTTTGTAAACCTGCTGGCACTCATGTTCCTTGTCGATGGTGTACTTCTCAGTCACCTGCATCGTGGCCATAACCTCGCCGGTTTCCTCAGACACCAGCGCGATTTCCTCGCCATCATTGATGCCGCCTGCTTGGCTCTGCGTGGCCGAGACGGTGATCGGGATCGGCCAGAAGGTCCCGTCAGCCATGGTGAAGGAGTCGCATACACCCTGCCAGTCGGCCTTGGTCATGAAACCTGTCAGTGGTGTGAATCCGCCGATCCCCATCATGATCAGGTCGCCGGCCTCACGCGAACTGATGTTGACCTGGTTCAGGGTGGCGGCCTTCTCCTTTTCCGCTTCCAGATCCGCGCCCGTAAGCAGCAGCGGCTTGAGCACCTTGTCCTTGCCATGTGGATTGACTAGCGCCATACCTTATCCTCCTGTGTTAACTTCCCTGATCGAAACGCCCTAACAAATGAAAAACGCCGCACCTATAATCCGAGCGTGGCGCAAACGTTGGCGAAGATGCCTTCAATATCGCCGGTGCCTTCGACCGACTTCAAAATGCCCTTGCCGCTGTAATAATCGATCAGCGGGGCAGTCTGCTCGTTGTAAACTTCCAGTCTTTTGCGGATAGTTTCTTCTCTGTCATCATCGCGCTGGAACAACTCGCCGCCGCATTTGTCACACTTGCCCTCCTCGACGGGAGCGTTGAAGTAGATGTTATACATCTGGCCGCAATCGCGGCATGTCCGGCGGCCCGTCAGCCGTTTCATCAGATCTTCGAGAGGAACCTCGACGCTCAGCGCTGAGTCAAGCTCCATGCCCAGCTCCGCCAGCATCGCATCGAGTGCTTCGGCCTGGGCGGTATTACGGGGAAATCCGTCGAGGATATACCCCTGGGCGCAGTCATCCTGGCCCAGTCTTTCTTCAACCATGCCCAGCACCACGCTGTCCGGCACCAGTTCTCCTTTATCCATAAATGATTTTGCTTCCTTGCCAAGCTCCGACTCGGCGGCGACGGCCGCCCTCAGCAAGTCACCGGTTGATATTTGCGGAATGGTGAATTTCTCGATCAGTTTTTTGGCTTGAGTGCCCTTGCCGGCTCCGGGTGCTCCCAGCAATACCAGTTTCAAGGCTTCCTCCAAGTTCGTAGCATGAATAGAGACAGGGCAGCCCGATTGCTTGAGTTCATAAACTAACCCGCTCTTCAAGGCAAAGAAGATATAAAGTAAAGGTCAGGCGCGTTAGCAAGCATTACCCGCAGGGGGTATTAAATCTTTCCCATCCGGGTTTGTCAAGACGGGAAACGCACGTCCAAAAAACATCTAATGAAAACAGCCCCCTCGCAGCGCAGGTACCAGAGATGCTCCTCGCTGAAGGCTGAAATCCGTTGCTGGCAGCTGAATACCTCTGAGTACCGCAGTGGGTATTCTATACAGATGCGCAGGCATCTTCAAGACCAGAAGCAGCGGATTTCATTAAACTTTCTTATTGTTTGTATCAGATGAAACAAGTATCTATTTGCAGGGCTTTTTTCTTATGCCTGGCTCCGGGGGCGTCTGGGACATATCTGCTTTTCCGCAGTCTTTTTTATCCAGATATTCAAGTCAAAAAACTTGTTTCGTCAGGCCCGGTTCGGGAAGGTTAAAATCTGGTGCAATAATCCAAATTTCCGGAAAAGGAGGAAGAAATGCTTACCAGTAAACCGGTTACCCCAACATTGCCGGCGGCAGATCTCAAGCGAGCGCGAGATTTTTATGAAGGAAAGCTGGGCTTTAAGCCAGCCAAAGAATCTGAATATGACGTTACCTACGAAGCTGGCGGCGGCACCAAACTGTTCGTCTGGCAACGGGAGGGCGGTCACAGATCATACCGAAGCCGCTTTTGACGTTGACGAGATCGAGCGGGAAGTCGGAGAGCTCAAGGAGCGTGGCGTTCAATTTGAATCATATGACATGCCCGGGTTGAAAACAGACGAGAACAACATCGCCGCCATGAACGGCGCCAAATCCGCCTGGTTTAAGGACACTGAAGGCAACATTATCGCCATCGTACAGATGTAAAAGGTCAGAGCAGGATTCCGGGCGGAAGCATAGCTATTCCGATCCGGAGAGGCGGCGCCTTTATGACCGGCGGCGGCCGGTTCCGGATAGCAGTTTCCTGATCTTCACGGGATCGACCTTGCGAATCTCGCCCAGGCCCCAAATCTCCCGGATTGTATTCAGGTCCTCGATAGGCATTGAATATCCGGTGTGGCGGATGTTCTCATAAGACTGGCGGTAGTGCGCCGGGGGTTCCAGCTTCCGTCGCTTTTTCATCATAAACGTGAATATGTCCACATCTTCCGGGCACGCCTCGACGCACTTCCAGCAGTTGGTGCAGTTCCAGGCGCCCGCGTCGGAGCCGTCGCAAAGGACCGCCGTTATTGAGGCACAACCGGCTCTTGCTACGATGCAGTATTGCCGGCATTCGCCACAGCCGGTGCATTTGCCCTTGTCCATCGCTAGACCTTCATGCCTATCTCGGCCGCGGGAATGCCCATCGCCAGCCCGACAATCTGGGGCAGAAAGATCACCGGGAGGGAAAGACCCGGGGCTGACTTGCATATTTTGTGCTGAAAATTCTTAAGCAGCATGGCGCAGTTGCCACACGACACCACCATGCCCTCCGCCCCGGCCTTGATCGCGGAACTTAGCTTCTTCCTGGCCAGATTCAGCGCCGGCTCCTCCTCGGACATCAAAAGAGCGGAGCCGCAGCACTCGTCTTCCTGATCGTAATCGACGACCGGAATTCCCGCTGCCTGGACTACCTGCCTCATTTTTTGAGGATGCCACGGGTCGTCAAAATGCATCAGCTCTTCGGGCCGGTAAACATTGCATGGATGTTGCAGCGCCACCCGGATGCCAACCTCGACAATGCTGGCGGCCACGACTTCGTCAAGACGTTCATCCATCACCTCAATGATGTGGGATACTTTCACGCGGCCGCTGTAGCTTAAGCCAATCTCCGTCAGCCTCCGGTTGACGCGCCCCAGCTGGCCGGCATCCTCGTCCAGGATGCGCGCCGCATCCTTGAGCGTCTTGGTGCAGCTGCCGCAGAGAGTGACAATATCCATTCCCTTCTCTTCGGCCAGGGCCAGATTGTAAGCGGCGAGATTTATCCATTCATTGGTAAAGGAGGGCGCAATGGAGGACGCGCAGCAGGCAAATTCGTGCATGTCCTCCAGCTCGACGCCAATCTTACCAAGCACGCTTCTGGCGGACAGCTCATAATCCTGCAGGCAGGCCAGGACCAGGCATCCAGGATAGAGTAGCCGCCGTTCCATTCTATTCCTTTGGTCCCATCGCCTGGAGCACCACCTCGGAGATATCCAGCACCTTATGGCCCGATTTGGATTTTGTCGCCGCTCCCTTGATGACCCGCTTGCACTGCTGGCAGGCGGTGATGATGGTGTCGATGCCTATTTCGCCGGCTTCATCAACGATGTCCATGGAAACGTGTCTGGAGAGGTCCGGATCGAGGATCTCAATATCGCCGCCGCCGCCACAGCAAAGAGCCATCTCGCGGTTATCGGTGAACTCGCGGTGTTTCAGTCCGGGGATAGCCGCCACGACGTCGCGAGGCTCGTCATAGATGCCGGAGTTCCGGCCCAGGTCGCAGGGGTCATGGTAAGCGCCGTAAAGCTCCACTTTCTCCTTGAGCGCGATCTTGCCTTCGTCGATCAGCTGCTTCAGGTATTGGGTGTGATGCAGCATCTCCACGCCCTTGATGTCATATTCATGCTTGAACGTGTGATAGCACGAGGGACAGGAAAATACCATTTTCTTGGCGCCTGTCTTCTTGACCGCCTCGGTATTATGCGCGATCAACTGTTTGATCTCATCTTTCATGCCGCCCACAATCAACGGGTAGCCGCAGCACCATTCGTCTTCCGCCATGATGGTGAAGTTGACGCCGGCGCGGTCCAGCACTTCCACGAAGGCGCCCGGGATGTCCTGCACCACCGGCGAGAAAGAAGCCATGCAGCCGACAAAGTAGATGACGTCCGCGTTTTTCCGCTGGTAAAGATCCTCCGGCGGCTCCGGCAGGTAATCAACCCACATGGCGCGGTCGGCATTAGGGAAGTTGGCTACGTTGTTCTCTGTGGAGATAGCCTCGATGACGGGATCCATTTTCTTCTTGGCGTAGCGGCCTTCCCGGTAAAGGTTCTGACGGTTGGTCAGGCCCATTTCCCTGGTATCTATCATGGCCGGGCAGACTTCCCGGCAGCGGCCACAAAGCAGGCAGTTAAATACCTCGAACTGAAAGTCCTCCATCTCCTCTTCAGACGGTGGCTTGACAAACAGCTTGTCCGGCCCATATTTCCGCCTGATCTGATGCTTTAGATGCGTGTGCACGCCGGCATATGAATAGTAAGGCCTGAGATCTTCGTTCTCCTGTGAAGCGGTTGTCACCTGGCAGTTGTCGGCGCAGATCTGGCATTTCATGCAGGAGTCCAGCTCGATCAGCTGCCGGGCGCTAAACGGAATTCTTCCCGGGACGCCTTCCAGAGCACGCGGGTCATGGGGAACGGCGTTTATCATTGTATTCAGCGGCGTCATGAAGATGTGCCACAGCTTGATGTTAAACGGAATCGAGGCAAACAAGAGCATTAACAAAATCGATGAAACGGTCCACATGGGCGTCGTCGCCGATTGCCACGAAACGTGAATGAGGCCAATCGGCTTCGAGATCAGCCAGCCGATGAACCAGTAAGCGCGGTCGCTGTTGGGAACGTCATAAGCAACCATGCTGATTGACTCGGAGATAAACCGGAAGATAAACCAGCCGCCCAGCAGCATCACCGAGGCGATCTCGAAGGTGGTGCTCTTGAGCATGAAGCTCTTGCGCACGAACCGGCGGTAGATGGCGATGAACTCACCCAGCACCACCATGCCGGCGAAGAGATCGTTCATGAAAGCATAGAAGGCGTCAATGCCGGAGAAATGAACCAGCCCCTGGCCCACTTCTCTCAGGTAATAAAAGTCGCTGAAGGGGGAGACAAAGAAATCCAGGAGGTGGGAGCCGCCGGTAGCTTCGTGCACGCCCGGCACCCGCGTTCCGGATTTGATCTCGTTGATGGTGATAACGCCCACGTAACCGAAGATGATCAGTTCCTTCATTACCCAGCGCAGCTTGTCCTGCCGCCACAGGCGCGTTTGAATAAACACATCCATCACAAATGCTTTTAACAGGGTGATGATCTGGCGTGAGAAGATAGCGCGGAAAAAGCCTTGAAACCCTTTCAGCGCCGAGTAACGTCCCTTCAGCCAGATGGAAATATCCCACAAAACGCCAAGTGCAAGGACAACGGTCCCCAGAATGAAAAACCAGGAAAAGATCGGCAAGTTAACAGTCATGCTAGATGTCTCCCATCTCCAGTCGTATTTTTGCAATATCTTCCATATTTGGTGTAAACGGATAACTCCGGATGTTACCCGGAGGGCCATCGCCGAAGGGACGGGTGCAGGCCACCAGTTTGTCCTTGCCGGGGCAGCCACTGGTCATGAACGGAATACCCGATTCGATGATGATGGCCGCTTCCTCGCCGGCGACACCAAAATCGGTTACCCGTCCCGAGCCGTCGAAGGAAATCCCGTCCGCGCTGGTAAAGCCCTGCTGGATCAGGTAGCTCGCCAGCTGCATCCGCCGGAACTGGCCGGCGTCGCAAGGACTGTGGCCTTCCAGCGCCGAGCCTTCTTCGGGATAAAAAGAGAAAAGATGAACTTTCGCCCCCAGATCAACCACGCGCTGAATCGTGCCTGCCATCTCGGCTTCGCTCTCCCCCAGCCCGACGATCAGATGACAACCCGCCTTGCCTCTGCCAAATACTTCCACGGCCTCGCCCAGACATTGCCAGTACCTGTCCCACTTGTGCGGGCCTTTGACTCCCTGCCCCCTGTACTTGTCAAACAGCTTTTCGGTAGCGGCGTCAATGGCGACGCTGCCGATTTCCACGCCGGCATTCTTAAGACCGCCAACCGCCTCTTTGTCAATTACTGTCGGCGCCATCAGCACCGATACGAATTTTTCCAGCGGCTTCAGGCTTTCCGCCACAGCCAGAGTGTCATCAACCGCTCTGCCGTGTGTGACCATGGAAATACAGATGCGGTCAATCGCGGCCGTCCGGTCGGCGCTGCGGGCCATGATTTCATCCAGGGAAAAGGTAGGCCACTCAACCCGGATGAAGCTTTTCCGGTTGAAATCTCCCTGCCGCTGGCGTTGCAGACCGCAGTAGGCGCAGTTGCCAGCGCAGCCGCCCTGGTAGGTCAGCAGCAGGTTGATGCAGCACAGCTTCGCGCCCCGGTAGAAAATTCCCGGCCTGAGCCCCAGAGTCATCGCGGCCGCCAGGCTCATTTGCAGGTACTCCGGACTTTCAGTTTTTGTAGTAACCGTCAAAAGCAATCCATCCTTTCCTGAGCGCCTTGCTTAACCCGTGGGCATCCCGGGCCCAATAGGGTTCAAGAATCTTTCTTTTGTTTACAGCCCGCCGGAGTGAATCATCCAGAAACAGCCGGCACGCTTCTTCATATTCGACCAGTGCCGCCATATTGCCCGCAGCCGCGGCGGCCGCCGCTTCACCCGCCAGCCGGCCGGCAAACACCGCATTGGGCACGCCGGCCCCGGTTACCGGATGGCAATGGCCGGCTGCGTCCCCGGCAAGAAGGATGTTGTCCCGGACAAGCTCCCGCTGGCCGCCGACGGGTATCAGGCCGCCCGTGACCGCCGCCGGTCGCGAGCTTTTCACCAGGCCCGTGGAACGAAGTTCTTCAATCAGACGCGACAACGCCCGGCGGGGACCCGTCCCCAACCGACGTTCGACGCCAACACCGACATTTGCCATTCCCCCTTTGGGAAACAGCCAGCCATAACCGCCAGGAATCCAGTTGCGAAAAAATACTTCTGTTGAGTCCAGCTCCCGGCTTAACTCCAGCACATGCTGGCGGGCCTGAACGAATCTGTTTTTTTTCAGTCCCATCCATCGGCGCACCACCGAAGCGGCTCCGTCAGCGCCGATAATCACTTTGGGCCTGATCAGCATCTGCCCGGAGCCGGTAACAAAGACAGCCACGCCGGCCTGAAAGCTGTCGGCGCGGACGCCATTAAGCAGCCTGGCTCCCGCGGAGACGGCCAGACCGGCCAAGTGCTGATCAAACAGCTGGCGGTTTAAAATTACCCCTCTGGCGGACGTGTTGACAACCTCGCCGTCAGGCAGATGTGTTCTCATCGTCGAAACACTCTGGGCTACCGTCTCGCCGCCTATGCTGAAATCAGCCGCGACCTGAAACGGAATGTGTTCGGCGCACTGCACCGGCTCGCCCACTTGCTGTTTCTTTTCCGTCATCAGTACGCGGGCGCCCTCTCCGGCGGCGGCCGCAGCGGCCACGCTCCCGGCTGGCCCGGCGCCGACGACGAGGACATCACACTCCAGCATTCCGGCGTGCCTCCACACATTGAAGCACCCTGCCCAGCAGATCCAGCTTCAGTTCGGTCTGGTTCTCAAAATTACCGCTGTATGCTTTCTTCTCGAGATGGAGCTGATAGCATGTATCCTTCTCAATGTCAATCAAGGTCGCCGGGAGGCCAACATCCTGGAAAAGTTCCTGATGTTTCACAAAAAAGGCTTCGCAGCAACACCCGATATATGATTTGACGCCCTCCTGGCGGCAGGTTTTTAACGTCTCCTCCAGATGCTCATAATCGTGGATAGTAATCACTCTCAGTCCCATGCCGGCGGCGGTCGCATAAGCATCGCCAACGCCACACTCGCCGCACTGGTCGCAGCCATCCGCATTCCGGAAACCGCAATCGAGCAGCTTGGCGCAGTAGGGCAGCAGCAAGAGCGAGCAATTATTCACCGTATCCGCAAAACTGCCATTCACGGTAAAGACTGAATTTACTTCCGCTAAATCGATGCCAAAGTCCGCCAGTTGCAGCTTGGAGACGGCAGCCTCAATAGCGGCGTAAAAATCCTCGGGACCGATGGCAATCGAGTCCGGACGGCGTTCTGCAAAGAAATCAAGAATAGTTTGCCGGATCGACGCCAGCGGAATATTTTTCAAGGCAGCTTCCAGATCGAAAATTGTCCGTTTCGGGCTGACAAAAAAATCGCCGGTGATCAGGCAGTACTTCAGCCGGCGGCGGCGCACGTCCACACTCACCGCGGCCCTGATGAGGCCGCCTTCGGTCCTGAGCGCCGACTTAAGCAAGAGGTGCTCCTCCCGCGGCTCATCAACCTGATAAATCCACTCGCGCCCGCCATGCTTTGTCTTGTATTGCTCATACAGGCTGATCTCCGACGAGCTCAGTTCCCCGGCTTCAAGACTGACACCAAGCGTATTCTCGAAGCCTTCAATAATCGCAGCCTTGACGTCCAGCAGATCCGGCAAATATCCCAACTCCTCTTTTAAAGAAGTCACTCGTTCCCTGACCGATGACAGCCCCTTCGCCGAAAGTTTCTCCGTAGGAATCCGCAATGATTTAATCATCTTTTCCACATCAAGATCGACGAGCAGCGTTCCTTGAAACAAAAATGCGTCTCCCTCGAAAACACCGCCGGTGCCAGAGATCTTGCGTCCGTCTACCTCAATGTCATTGCGTGGCCGGAAAACGGCATCGATCCCCAGAAGTTTGAGGCCGGCGATGACACACTCGGACAGCTGCCGGGCCATCTCGTCGGCCCTCAGATCAAATTCACGCCGGTCGCCAATAACCTCCCAGCCCAGATGAGAACTGTCAAAATATATGGCCCCGCCTCCGGTTATCCGGCGCTGGATATGAACGCCGCTCCCATGGCAGAAATCTTCACGGATTTCCTGTCCGACACTCTGAAAAAAACCGACCAGCGCCGCCGGCGGATCATATCTGAGAAAATGAAGCGTATTGGGAGTCTCCTGCCGGTCCCTTGCCCTCAGAAGCGCCGAGTCAACGGCGATATTCTCCAGGGCGGACATAGCCCCCGTATCAACCAACCGCCATGTCTGCATTGTTATCTTCCTTCGAGCCTATCCCTGTTGGTATATCCAGTTACGGCCGGCTGTAAAGGCCAAGAAAAGATACTGGTTTCTGGAAAAAACAAACTCATGAATCTGGTTAAATTGAATGTCGATACAAAAGTCCAGACTCCAAATTCCAGAATGCGGTTTTATGTATTCCCCTGATAGATCAGCGAGCAGCATTGCTCGGAGAAAACCGGCCGTAAGCCCAACTCCACCGCCAGTTCGGGAATACCCTCCGCCGGATAAGCGATGCCATTCAGGCCGGCCTTGAGCGCTAGCGCATCTGTTCTTACTTTATGATCTCCGAAGGGCCGCGCGCAGCCGAGCAAAATGGGCGTGGCCGGGAACATCCCCCTAGCGCTGACAAATATCTCTGCGATCTCCTCGGGAGATGGCGGAATGACATCCTGCATTGGCGTGCCATGATGAGACGTAAGCACCACCAGCACCAGGCTCCAGATGTCATGCCTGGAGATCATCTCAAGCGCTTTTGTTTCCCCAACGACGCGGCCATGGTCCAGGCCAATGACCACGTGTGGGGCCGTCTTCACACCGGACTCGCTTAGATACCGGAGCGAATTTTCAAAGTCAGCTACGCCGGTCCGGAGATGATACACCCGCCTGATGGTCTCTTCGGCGCCGATGATGTCAATCATGGCGATATCAACGCCGGCGCCCGCCAGCCCGTGCGCAAGCCGCTCATCGACCAGCCCTGTATGGACGGCCACCTGAAACCCAAGTTGCTTCAGTTCCCTGATTGCGCCCAAGTAATCATGGAGAGGCACAGTGCCGTCAGCCAGAGCGCCGCCGCTAATCAGAAGACCTTCGCCTCCCTGTTTTTTGAGTTTCAGGCCAATCTCAACCAGTTGCCCGGGCGACCTGGCGCTGTACATTGTCTCCAGAATCTTGCCCCGGCAGTGCTCGCACTTCAGATGACAGTCGTGACCGGTGATCGAAACCGGAATAAAGAATGGCTGGGAGCTGTTCTTGAAACCACTGGTTTCATAGTGTTTCAGTGACGGCGCGTAGAAGTAAGCCTCGTCACCGAAGTTTTCCCGCGCGCTATCCCAGCCATTCTTGAATGATTCCGGAATGACAGGTACTAGACTGTCAATAACCTCAGGGGGCAAATCCTGCCGCCAGCTTAATCGCAATTCAAGAGATCTTTCTCTTTGAATGAATTGAGCTCTTCTTCCATCCATGCCTGAATCCCGGCTTCGCCATGGGGAAGGTCAGCCAGGTCGGATTCCAGATCTGACGGCTCCACCAGCACGATCCAGTTGCCGTAATTATCCTCATTAACCTTTGCAGGATTTGTAACAACTTCGGTATTGACTTCCTTGATCGTTCCGGAAACCGGCGACCTCATCGGACCGATGAATTTGCCACTCTCGATATTGCCGAAAGCATGGTCTTTCCTGATTGCTCTTCCAACTGGAAATGTGCGCATTTGCGCCAGATCTCCCGCTGCCCATTGACCAAAAGCATCAAGACCCATTCGGACAAGACCGTCTTCCAGTTTTGCCCAAACATGATCTTTCTTGTGGTAATAAAAATCATCGGGCATGTCCCATTTGCATTCTTCTTTGGAACCAGCGGTGATCAATGCCATATCCAGCCTCCAGTTGTTATTTTTTGATGTAGAAGTGCCAGTATTCGTCGCTTTCGTCACGGACCGATTCGCACGCCCATCCGGCGCGTTCGCACAGCGTCGGCAGACTTTCCCGGATCGCCGGCTCGTAATCGACGAGAAAGTCGACGACTTCGCCTTCGGCTGTCTCCTTCATGCTTCTTTTCGCCGACAGGTTCGGGTAAGGGCACTTCTGCCCCCGGCAGTCCTCTGTCTTCGTGGGTGTTTCGTCTTTTAGCGCCATTTTCAATCCTCTCAGAGAAAATTAACGACCTTGTTGTCAACAATCAGGTCAACAAGCTCGTCATAGTCAATCACCTTGGCGCCTGCTACTCTTGATGCAACGCCCCGCTTTTCCACGTCTTCCTTGACCGCGTACACTTCGCCGAAGCCGGAACCGTCGGCGTAAACGCCGTCTTCGATCAAAACAACCTTAGCGTCGCTGTCGCGCTTGGCCAGTTCGAGACCGGTCTTCGCGAACGGTAAACCAATCAGATAAAGTGCCATTTTTTCACTCCTAGAAATCGTAGACGACGTCATTGTCAGAGATCAGCTTCGCGAAATCATCCCGGGAGATAACCTCGAACATACCGTCCAGATCCCCCTCCTGGATGCCCCGCTCATCGAGCGATTCTTTCTCGACATAATAGTGGGTCTCGCTGATGTCGGCGATAGTTTTCACATAGCCGGCCGACTCGCTCTTGTCAGAGTCTTTGAGGCAGTAGTAAGCGCCGTCACCAGCGTAAACACAGGTTACCTTGTGCTCGTCGAGGCCGCTCATCATGCCCACGACGGCCCGCAAGCCTTCGGTGTAATAGATGGCCCCGAAAGGAGCCCTCAGGAACATGAACAGAATTTTCTTTTCCATCGTTTCTACCCCTTTGATCTAGAGAGTTACGACCCTGTCAGCACCGCCGACAAAAGCCGCCCAATCGGGAATTCCGCCGACCTTGATGCCTTCATAGAAGAACTTGCCGCTTTGCTGCCCGCGGGCGTTGACGCAGATGCCGCAGCAAACGATTTCGGCGCCATTCTCGACGAGTTCATTGAAGTAATCGCCAGGAACCTTTTCCCAATCGGCAAACTCCTGAGTGCTTAGGCCGTTGTAGATACCATCCAGATAGCAGAAGAAATTGACCTTGTGTCCTTTCTTCAAAGCGGCTCCAGCGATCTTTGCCGCCGTATTCCACTTTTCCGTCTGGAACGGACCCTCAGTAAGCAAGAAGTTTATATTGGCCATTTTCACACCTCTTTCATATAGTTGCTTTCACAAAAAGAATGGTTTGTAAAACAAAAACGGCAGATCCTATCCTCCTTCCCGGCTTGGTCGATTCTACATTTCCAAAAAATTACGCAGCGATTTAATCGGATATCTGATAAAAAATAATTAACACTTTTTCAGATACCCGATAAAAGCACAAACGAAATCTCCTAAAACAGAATCAGAAGGAACCCCAAAAAGAAACCTAGCGAAAAACCGCCCCTAAAACCAGAGATAACTTATCTCTTATCTCTAGTTTCATATACTATCATAGTTGTTTCATTCCCGGAAAAAATGAAATTTAAATTAATAAAATTTTGGGCATTATTATGTCACCAGGACCGCAGCTGGCTGCGGAACCGTGACTGATTTGGTCAAGTTTAAAAAAAACTTAGCCGACGTGCAAATCAGATTTGCGGAGTCGCTATAAACGGCTGATGAAAAAGCCGATATTATATAACGGCTTGTAATTCTATAAATCGCCGGTGAGGAGAAAAATTGAAAGTCGGGATCGCCGCCGATCATGGCGGCTTTGACCTCAAGCAAAGACTGATAGAACTGATCAGCGCCATCGGGTACGATGTCGTCGATTTCGGTGCCGTCCGGATGGACCCGGCTGATGATTACCCTGATTTTGTCGTGCCGCTGGCGCGTGCCGTCGCCGCTCATGAAGTTGACCGGGGGATCGTTATTTGTGGCAGCGGCGTCGGCGCCTGCGTGGCCGCGAACAAGATCGGCGGCGTCCATGCCGGCTTGATTACCGACATGTATTCCGCCCATCAGGGAGTGGAGGACGATGACATGAACGTCATCTGCATGGGTGGCCGCGTCATCTCCTTTTCTCTAGCTGCGGATCTGGTCAAGGTTTTTCTAGAGGCGCGCTTCAAAGGCGATGACCGGTTCCGCCGCCGCCTGGCCAAGATAGAGGCGCTGGAAAGCAGATCCTGATTGACGCGTAATCCTGTCAAAAAAAACTTTTCTCACTCCTGAATCAAAAAACGAACCTTCTTCTGTTTCGTCGCGTCTAAATTGATGAAAGTTTTATCATTGCGGTTGAGAAGGAGGTTGGTCAGAATGTCAAAAGATATCAAATACTTTACAAGGATTTCTACGGCCGATTACGAACGGTGCATGGAAGAAATGCCCGGTTGCGAGACTTTGGCTTCCTTCCATGTATGCTTTGAAGATGGTACCGGCAAGTCCGTTTGCCGGCGGTGCTTCGGACGGCACATAGACGAGGGCAGCTGGATTACCGACGCTCTTTCTGTTCTGGCCGAAGCGTAATCCCGTCCGTAAAGGATATTTAATCTGAATTTACGGACGGCGTCCGCCTCAATATCCTGTCTGGCGGAGGGGGTGGGATTCGAACCCACGAGGGACCGGAAAGCCCCTGCCGGTTTTCAAGACCGGTGCGTTCAACCGGACTCCGCCACCCCTCCGCGGCAGAATTATCCTTATCATATCATCCGGTTGCCCGTGAGGTGGCTTGGTTTTGCTTCATCTATGCCCCGGATCACACGTTTCACTCGGGATGGCAATCGTTGAACTTTATGAACTTAAAACCTGAAATTTTGAGCCGGTTGTGAGGCGATCGTCCCAGCAGCGTGATGCTCGATCTGTCTGAAACAAGTCAACCTTCGATCAAATCCATCCCCATATAGTGCCTGAGCGCTTCCGGCACGGTAACGGTTCCGTCTTCATTCTGATAATTCTCAATAATTGCCGCAAACGTTCGGCCGACGGCGAGGCCGCTTCCGTTGAGAGTATGTATGAATAGCGGTTTGCCGCCGGCTGCCGGCCGGTAGCGGATATTCAGCCGCCGGGCCTGAAAATCAAGATAGTTGGAACAGGAAGAAATCTCCTTGTAGTTGTTGTAAGACGGCAGCCAGACTTCGAGATCATAGGTTTTTGCCGCGGCAAAACCCATGTCGCCGGCGCAGAGAGCCACCTTGCGGTATGGCAGCTGCAGCCGCTTGAGGATTTCTTCCGCGTTGGCGGTGAGCGCCTCCAGCTGTGCCGCCGATTCCTTCGGCAACACAAACTTGACCAGTTCCACCTTATTGAACTGATGCTGGCGGATGAGCCCGCGAGTATCGCGGCCCGCGGCGCCGGCCTCCCGGCGGAAACTGGGCAAATACGCCGTCACGCTGATGGGCAGGTCTGCTTCGGCCAGCATCTCGTCCCGGTAGATATTCGTTACCGGCACCTCGGCCGTCGGGTTCAGATAAAGATCGTCGTCGCGCAGTTTGTACATCTCCATGCTGGCAAATTTTGACAGCTGGCCGGTGCCCCGCATGCTGTCGCTATTAACCAGAATCGGTGGGAACAGCTCCGTGTAGCCATGCTCCCCTGTGTGCAGGTTGAGGAAGAAATTAATCAGCGAGCGCTCCAGCCTGGCGCCGGCTCCCCTGAGCAGCGTAAAGCGGGATTCTGCAACCTTGGTCCCCCGCTCCTGGTCGATAATGCCCAGCCCGGCCCCGATTTCCCAATGCGGCCGGGGTTTGAAGTCGAATGAGCGCGGCTCGCCAAAGCGGCTGATTTCGACGTTGGCCGTCTCATCCTTACCCTCAGGCACATCGTCAAGCGGTGTATTGGGAAGCTCGAGAACGATGTCATTCAGCTGATCCTCAATGTCCCGCTCGAGAATATCGAGAGCCTTGATCTCCTCGCCAACTTTTTTCATCGACTCAATCTCTGCCGCGGCAGGCTCGCCTTTTCGCTTCAGCACGGCAATCTCATCCGAGACGCTGTTTCTCAGGGC
>JACWAM010000019.1 GCA_014874265.1 Thermoleophilia bacterium
AGCACCTTCAGCCCCTCGCGAACCACCTCCGGCCCGGTGCCATCCCCCGGCATGACAGCTATGTTGTGCATCAAACCTCCCATAAAAATTCAAAGTTTGAAAGTTCAAAGTTCAGTTGCAAAGCTCGGTTCCAAGTTGAAAGTTTACTCAGTTTTTTCAATCTGGAACTTTGTCCTGGGAACTGTTCTTTACCGGCCTACAGCCAGCCGATCTCCCGCGCCGTTCAGACTGGCCCCGGCTTCCGGTTGATTTTTTCTTTTACCTTCTCCATCAACCCCCCGGCGGCCACGATCTCCTGCATAAACCCGGGAAACCTGTCATCTTGATATACCTTCTGTTTCGTTAAGTTGATTACCTCTCCTCTGTCTAGGTCAACCCGGAGCAGGTCACCACTTTCCGCCTCGCGCGCCGCCTCCGGACAAACCATGATCGGCAGGCCGATATTGATGGCGTTGCGATAGAAGATCCGCGCAAACGAGGCCGCCACCACGCAAGCGACCCCCGCCGCCTTGATGGCGACCGGCGCCTGCTCCCGCGAGGAGCCGCAGCCAAAATTCTCTTCGGCAACGATTATGTCGCCGGCCTTGAGCTTGCCCACAAATCCGGGATCGATATCTTCCATTACATGCCCGGCCAGCTCCTGGAGATCGGTAGTGTTCAGATAGCGCGCCGGGATGATTACGTCGGTATCGACGTCGCGCCCAAACTTGAAAACTGTCCCTTCAAAAATCATTTTCAAGCATCTCCCATTGAATTTGTAACGTACAGATCGAACCGATTTTACATTAAACATTAAACGTTCTACAGTACATCTTCCGGCACAGCAACAAAGCCCGCGATTGCTGTCGCCGCCGCCACATACGGCCCAGTCAGGTAAACTTCGCTGTCAACATGGCCCATCCGGCCAACGAAATTGCGGTTCGTGGTTGATACCGCTCGCTCGCCCGCGGCCAGGATGCCCATGTGACCACCAAGGCAAGGTCCGCACGTGGGCGTGCTGACGGCAGCTTCCGCGGCTATAAAGATATCGATCAGACCCTCGTGCATCGCCTGCCGGTATACATCCTGGCTCCCCGGAATAACGACGGTGCGCACATCCGGACTGGCCTTGCGTCCCTTCATCACTTCAGCCGCCATCCGCAGGTCCTCGATGCGCCCGTTAGTGCACGAGCCGATGACGACCTGGTCCACTTTGAGCCCCGCCAACTCGCCGGCCGGAACCGCGTTTGACGGCAGGTGCGGCTTTGCCACCTGGGGCTCGATGCCGCCCGCATCAATGTCAATTACTTGCGAGTACCGGGCGCCGGCGTCACTGGCCTGCAACACCGGCTGACGCCGCCCGCGGCCGCGGCAATAAGCTTCTGTCACCGCGTCCGGCTCGACGATGCCGTTCTTGGCGCCGGCCTCGATGGCCATGTTGCACATGGTGAAGCGACCGTCCATTGACAGCTCCCGCATGGCGCCGCCGGCAAACTCCATCGCCGAGTAAAGCGCCCCGTCGACGCCGATCTGGCCAATAATATAGAGGATATAATCCTTGCCGGTGACATATTTGCCGGGCGTTCCTTCCAGGTTGAATCGGATCGTCTCCGGTACACGCAGCCACACCTCGCCAGTAATCATGCCGGCCGCCAGATCAGTCGAGCCCACCCCGGTAGCAAACGCTCCCAGGGCGCCGTACGTACATGTGTGTGAATCGGCGCCAATGACAACATCGCCCGGCACCACCAGCCCCTTTTCCGGCAGGATGACGTGCTCAATGCCCATCCGGCCGACATCATAGAAGTTTGTCAGGCCCTGACGGCGGGCGAAGTCACGCACGAACTTGGCCTGCTCCGCCGATTTGATGTCCTTGTTGGGAACGAAATGGTCGCAGACAAGCACCACCCGCTCCGGATCCCAGACTCTGCCGGCGCCAGCCGCTTCGAATTCCTTGATCGCCAGCGGCGCCGTAATGTCATTTGCCAGCGCCAGATCAAGTCTGGCATTGACAAATTCTCCTGCCTGTACTTGATCCCGGCCGCAGGCGCGCGCCAGGATCTTCTCCGTTACCGTCATTTCCATACTCTAGCTCACCGCCCCGGTTCTGTATGCATTGTTCAGCGCCCGGACATATGCCTTGGCGCTGGCTTCCACCACGTCTACCGACAGCGCCGTGCCGGCAAAAGGCTTACCGCCCACCTCCACCACCACGCGCACCTCCCCGAGCGAGTCCTTGCCCTCGGTAACCGAACGCACCTGATAATCTTTCAGCTTACCCTTGGTGCCAACCGCGTTATCGATCGCCTTGAAGATCGACTCCATCGAACCGCCCGACTCACTGCTGCCCGGGAGCGTCTCTCCGTCCTTGACGATCGTGACCCTCGTGGATGGGATTTTGCCGGAGCCCGACATGACTTCGTATGATTCCAGCTCGAAGATGTCGGATTGCACCCGCACTTCCTCACTCACCAAATGCTCCAGGTCAACCGCGGTCACCTGCTTCTTTCTATCCGCGATTTGCTTAAAGTGCAAGAACGCCTGGTTCAACTCGTCAACCGACAGCTTGTAACCGAGCTCCTCCATGGCGCTCGCCAGCGCGTGCCTCCCGGAGTGCTTGCCCAGCACGATGTCGCTCTGACCCCGGCCGACGGTGGCCGCGCTCATGATCTCGTAGGTGGTGCGCTCCTTCAGGACGCCATCCTGGTGAATGCCCGATTCATGCGCGAAAGCGTTCCGGCCGACGATCGCCTTGTTCGGCTGGACATCATAGCCGGTCAGCTGGCTTACCAGCCGGCTGGTACGGGTAATCTCGGTCGTGTTGACCCCCGTGACGCGGCCCAGATCGACGCGCCGCGTTTCCAGGATCATGACGATCTCCTCCAGCGAAGCGTTGCCGGCGCGCTCGCCCAAGCCGTTGATAGCACATTCTATCTGCGTGGCGCCGGCCTCGATCGCGGCGAGCGAATTGGCCACCGCCAGCCCCAGGTCGTTATGACAATGGACGCTGACGGCCACATCTTTTAGCGCCGGCGCGCGGTCATACTGACCCAGGATAAAATTGCCGAACTCTGATGGAATCGCGTAGCCGACTGTGTCCGGGATATTGATGGTGCGGGCGCCCTCTTGGGCGGCCGCGGCCAGCACCTGCGCCAGAAAATCGGGATCGCTGCGGGTGGCGTCCATCGCGGAGAACTCCACATCCTGGCATAGACTTGCCGCCAGCGCCACCATTTTTTTGGCGGACTCCAGCACCTCCGCGCGCGACTTGCGGAGCTGATGCTCCAGGTGCACGTCGCTGGTTGATATAAAGGTATGGATTCGGGGCTTCTCCGCCTCCCTGATCGCCTCCCAGGCTGCCCTGACGTCATTTTCAACCGCCCGCGCCAGCGCGCAGACAGTGACGCCCGAGACGCCGCGGGCGATTTTTTGCACTCCCTCGAAATCACCCGGCGATGATACCGGAAATCCCGCCTCGATGACATCGACGCCCAGGCGCGCCAGCTGTTCGGCGATCTCCAGTTTCTCAAACGGGTTGAGACTGATGCCGGGAGATTGCTCGCCATCGCGCAGGGTCGTATCAAATATATAAATTCGTTCGAAGCTCATTGCTTCTCCTTAAAGACCACGAAAGTGTTTGCGGTAAAAAAGAAAAGTGACGGGTTTGCCGCACGGGCAAACTGCTAAATAATCTCCCCCGCCAGGGGGAGGAGAAGCAATCCAAGAAGGGATACGGTTTGAGGCAGCCCGAAGCCGCCTCCCGCAGAGGAGGCCTGAAACCTAGAAGAATTTGCAAAGGAACAAGCCATTAGAAATGTATCATATTGCAGTCTGTTGCGGATTTCAATTCGCCATCCGCTTTTCTTCACTTTCCCAGCTTCGTTCCGCCTCAATCTGCTCTACAAACATGTCAACAAGGCGCGGGTCAAACTGGCCACCCGCCCCCTGGCGGAGTTCCCAGATGGCTTCTCTGTAGCTGAGAGCTTTGCGGTATGGACGATTGGATCGCATGGCGCGGTAAGCATCAACGATGCAGACGATGCGCGCTGCCAGCGGTATCTGCTCGCCCTGGAGCTTTTCAGGATAACCGGCGCCATCCCAGCGCTCATGGTGATAAAGGATGGCGGAGATCAGCTCGTGCAGTTGCTGCGCCTCCTCCAGTATCCGCTGCCCAAACTCGGGGTGCAGCTTCACCAGCGCCAGCTCGTCATCGGATAGCTTCTCCTTCTTTTGTAATACCGAGCGCGGAATCCCGATCTTTCCCACATCATGAAGCCGCATGGCCAACACCAGCGAATCTGCCTGTTCTTCCTCCATTCCCAGCCGAGCCGCCATTCCTTCTGTCACTCGCATCAGCTCGTTCATGCCAATGTGAGTATAATCATCGTTGCAATCAACGGCTTCCGCCAGCGCCTTGATCGTTTGCAGACTGGCTCCTTCCAGCCGGCTGCGAAGCCGCTCCACATCTCCCGCCTTCAGTTCTGTCTGGGAAAGATTGCGGAAGTAGGCTACCCTGTCGCGGCCCTTTCGCTTGGCAAACAAGAGCGCGGCATCGGCGGCCGACAGCAGGCTGTCGCCGTCCTCGGCGCAGGCGGGATAGTCGGCTACGCCAAGACTTGCGGCCACAAACCGCTCTGGAAGGTCTACTTCCCGGGACAGCCTTTTCATCTGGCGGCGAATCCGGTCCGCCAGCTTCATCGCCGCCGCGGCGCCAGCCTCAGGCAGCAGAAGCACAAACTCTTCCCCACCGTACCTGGCCGCATAACCGGCGCTGCTGGCCTCCTCGGCCAGGATATGGCCGAGGCAGCGAAGCACTTCATCGCCCTTCTGATGCCCGAAATTGTCATTAACCAGCTTGAAGTTATCAAGGTCAAGCATGATCAGAGAAAGTTTTTTGTGATTCTGCTCTGCTTTTGCCATTTCCCATTTGAGCTGCTGCTGAAAATGAGCATGGTTTCGCAGCCCGGTGAGAAAGTCCGAGTCTGCCATTTCGCGCGCCTGCCGGTGCAGCCGCTCCAACTCTCCATATTGATCTTTCAGTTCCTTGTTGGCCACCGCCAGCATCTCCTCTTTTTCCTGGAAAGCAAGCATGAGACCATTGAAGGTCTCACTGATCTCGGACATGGGGTTGTTATCGGTGGCTCTCTGGTATACCTCGCATTTGGCGCAATTTCCCAGCTTTTGGGCAAACCTGCCACTGGGCAAGCCGGTGCTGCAGAGCGTCCCCGCCACCAGCCAGCAGCGCCGGTGTTCCTCCCCGTGAACCGGGCAGCCGGCATCTGTGCAGCCTTTCACACGCCAGCAGGTAGGTACGCCGTCATCCTCCATCTTCACCAGCCAGCTCTCATTTGTGATTGCCGCATGAGTCAGGCTGGCAAAACCTTCCTTTGCTTCCTCAAGCTCCTGCTTACTGCGGGAGAGCTTCAGGTTAAGGCGGTTAAAGATTAATCCGACGAGAAAAAAATAAATGTTACCGATGGCGAACCCGGCCGCCAGGGAGGCAAACCGGAAGGTTGTCTCCCATCGGGAATTCGCGGATATAAATAGCGCGAAGAAATAAGGAAAGATCAGGCCCAGGGCCAGCCCGATGCAAATCATGATGGCGTAAACGCGCTTGGCGCTTCCCAGATGGCGGGCAAGCAACTTGTCCATGTTTCTCCCTTCCGCTCGTTTAGCCGGCCTGGCGCAAATTCTCTTGCTGGCCTTTCCGGACCAGCTCGACAAAAATTTTGACAAGCGCCGGATCAAACTGCGTGCCGCTACCCTTCTTCAGCTCTTCTACCGCCTGCGGTACGCTCAGGGCCTTGCGGTACGGCCGGTCAGAAAGCATGGCCCGGTACGCGTCAATGATCCCGACAATGCGCGCCATCAGTGGAATCTCTTTGCCCTTGAGGCGATCCGGGTAACCATTGCCATCCCAGCGTTCGTGGTGATACAGGATTGCCGAGATCAGTTCGTGAAACTGCTCTGCTTCCTCGAGAATCTTCTTGCCAATCTCCGGATGCTTCTTGACCATGGAAAGCTCTTCGGGCGAAAGCTTTTCTTTCTTCCTCAGAACCGATCCGGGAACGCCAACCTTGCCGATGTCGTGCAGCTTCGTCGCCAGGGTCAGGGCATCCGCCTGCTCATCATCCATTCCCAACCGGTGCGCCATTTTGCCGGCGACCCATCTGATGTGGGCAACATTGTATCCGGGATAATCGTCGCTGGAGTCAACCGCCTCGGCGAGCGCCCGGATCGTCTGCAGGCTGGCGCCTTCCAGCCGGCTGTGCAGGCGCCTGATATCATTTTCATTAAGCTCTGTCTCTGACAGATCGCGAAAATAAGCAACCCTGTTGCGGCCCTTGCGCTTCGCGAACAGGAGTGCGGCGTCCGCGGCGGCGATCAGGCTGGCAGCATCGGTGGCGCAGGCGGGCATGTCGGCGACTCCGAAGCTGGCGCTAACGTATGTGGATGGCAGACCGGTATCTTCGGCAACCTGCTGCAATTCCGAACGCAGCCTGTCCGCGACCTCATATGCCGCCTGGCCGGCTGTGTCCGTCATGATGATCATGAACTCCTCCCCGCCATAGCGGGCGGCGTAATCGCAATCCCTGATTGCCTGGAGCAAAAGCCGCCCGAGACAGGCCAGAACTGTGTCGCCCTTTTGGTGTCCGAATTCGTCGTTGACGGATTTGAAGAAATCCAGATCGAGCATCAGCAGGGCCAGAGGCTTGCCGCTGCATCTGGAACGGGATACCTCGCGCTGGAGGCGCTGCTGGAAATGACGGTGGTTTTTCAGACCGGTGAGAACATCAGTATCGGCCATCTCTTTGGTTTTTTTCTGCAACTGCTGCAGGGCATCATATTGCTTTTGCAGTTCCGCGTTGGCTTCCGAAAGCAGGTCTTCCTTTTCTCGCAGGGCCCACATGAGGCTGTTGAAGTTCTCGCCGATCTCGTTGATTGGATTGAGCCCGACTGTCTGTTGATAAATCTCGCATTTTGTACAGTTGCCCAGCTTCTGGGCAAACCGCCCCTGAACTTCACCACGGCAAAAAGTGCCGGCGATCAACCAGCAGCGGATGTGCTCCTTGCCATAGGCGGGACAGCCGGTTGAGCCGCAGTTCTTCGCCTCCCAGCAATTTGGCACGGAGGGATCGTGAAAAGTGACGTCCCATTCCCGTTCGGCAATCGCTGAATGCGTCAGGGCGGAAAACCGCTTTCTGGCCTCGTCCAGCAGCTGCGCCTGCTTCCGGATTCGATTCTCTTCCCGGCCAATGATCGCCGCCGGGATGCCCAGAAAAACTGGTGCCAAAAACAGATGGATGTCTCCATAGTGGGCGCCGTAGCGGCTCTCAAAGACAAGGGCAAATAGAGCATAGACTAAACCGGCGAATGCCCCGATGACGCCGTAGCGAACCGCTCTGTTGCGAAAGGATGTGGCCAACGTTGCCTCCCCCGGATTTATTCGTGGTCGTTAACCTCCCATCGGCCAACAAATAGCAATTCTAAAGCGCATTTCGCGGCTAAAGACCTGTTCCCGTGAATGGACCCAATAAACAATGGAGTGTAAAAAAGGGCGTGTTAAAAAAGAAGGGTATCGGTCCGCCGGGTGGAAGCCTCTATTGCCATATTTATTGTATGACGATGCAGCCGGGTAGATTACATAACCGCAACCGGATTTTGTTCGGGCTTGCCGCCTCGCTGGCGGCAGCGTTAATGACGTTGACGTTACTGGCAACGGCGCTGGCGGCGCCTGACGACCTGGCTTCCAAACAGGCAGAAGCAAATCAGGTCTCTGCCGAGGTCACGTCAATAAACCAGCAGGCGGAACAGGCGGTTGAGCGTTACGATGAGGCCAACGTCATGCTGGAAAATACAAAGCAGAAAATCTCGGATAATCAGAAAGAGCTGAGTGAATCCTCACAAAAGCTCAAAACAGCGCAGAAACGGCTGAATGAAAGACTTTCAGAGATTTACCGTGATGGCAACCTGAGCCTTATCGACGTCCTGATCGATACCAGCAATTTTAACGATTTCCTTGCCCGGTTCACTCTACTCGGCAAGATCAGCAGTCAGGACCGAGACGACGTGGAAGCCGTCCTCGCCGGTAAATCCCGGGTAGAAAAATCGCAGACCGAGCTGGACCGGACAAAGAAGCAGCAAGAGGATCTGCTCGGGACTATCGCTTCGGAAAAGGACCAGATCCAGGCCCGCCTGGCCCAGCGCCAGGCGGTGCTCGCGAGCGTCCAGGGCGACATCGCGCAGATGGTTGCCCAGGAGCAGCAGCAACAATGGCAAAATGGCGGACCTCCGGCTCAAAGTGACTCTTCCGGATCTAGCGGGGCGGCAGGTCCGGTCCAGTCCGGCCCTCCCCCGGTTCAGTCCGATCCGTCTCCAGCTCCCCAGCCTCCATCACCCCCCTCAAATCCCGCTCCGCCGGCAAACCCGGCTCCCGGCCCATCACCGCCGGTGGCGACGCCGCCTTCCACTACCGGAGGCGCCGTCGCTATCGCGATGCGCTATCTGGGGGTCCCTTACGTCTGGGGAGGCCACGATCCGGCAACCGGTTTTGATTGCTCCGGACTGGTCATGTACGTTTATGCCCAGATGGGAATCACTCTGCCTCACTCGGCCTACGCCCAGTATTATTCTGGCACGCCGATCGGTTATGACCAGCTTCAGCCGGGAGACCTGGTTTTCTTCTATCATCCCATCAGCCACGTTGGCATCTACATCGGCCGCGGAAAGATGATTCACGCTCCTACCGATGGTGAGGTAGTTTCCATCGGCAACGTCGGCGGTCCTGGCGGCGCCTATGCGGGCGCCTGCCGGCTCTAGACTGTCTCAGCAGGTATCAGAACCCAAGCCGGCTTCCCAGTCACCTCTTCTCCTGATATTATTTGGCGTCGGAAAAGAGGATAAAACCGGACGTTTGGTTTTGGCCGCTGGACTTTGGATAAAACCGCGGCCTGAATCTTTGCCGGGATGATTTACTGGATAGGCTCTTAATGCCGGTTAACGAAAAAATATTTATCGGCCTGCTGGGCTTCGGCACCGTTGGCTCCAATGTCTACCAGCTGCTTCAGGATCAAGCCGGCGAGATCGAGAAAGCCACGGGCGTCATCATCAGTGTCAAGAAGGTACTTGTCAAGGATGTGGCAATTCCGCGAACAGGGGCCCCCGCCAATATCTTTACCGAAGACTTCGAAGAGATCCTCGACGATCCGGAAATCTCCATCGTGGCTGAGCTGATCGGCGGCGCCGAGCCGGCATTTGATTATGTAACGGCGGCGCTGGAAAGCGGCAAGGCGGTCGTCACCGCCAACAAACAGCTGCTTTCGCAGCAGGGCTTTTACCTGTTCCAACTGGCCGAGGAAAAAAAGACACAGATAAGGTTTGAGGCCAGCGTCGCCGGCGCCATCCCCGTGATCAAGGTCCTGCGCGAATCAATGGTGGCAGCTGACCTGAAAAGCATCTACGGGATTGTCAACGGCACCACCAATTTCATCCTCACCGAGATGAGCCGCACCGGCGCGAAGTTCAAGGACGCTCTGGCGCGGGCGCAGGAATGGGGTTACGCCGAGGCGGACCCCACGTCGGACATTAGCGGCAAAGACGCCGCCGCCAAGATGGCGATCCTGGCGTCAATTGCTTTCCACACCAGGGTCGAGCTGGAAGACGTCGCCCACGCCGGCATCGAGCACGTCAGCTCCCTGGACCTCGCATATGCCCGGGAGCTCGGCCTGATCGCGAAACTGCTGGGCGTCGCCAAGCTCTACAAGAACAAGATAAATGTGCGTGTCTATCCGGCGCTCCTGAAAAAGGACCATCCTCTGGCTTCGGTTAACGGAGCCTACAACGCCGTCTTTCTGGAAGGAACCACCATCGATGAGATCATGCTTTCCGGCCCCGGCGCCGGCGGAATGGAAACGGCTTCGGCCGTCGTGAGCGACATCATTTCCGTCGTTGCCCGGCGGACCGCTCCCGGGTTTCTAGAGTACCCGGCGGCCTACCGGGAGCTTGAGTTTTTCCCTGATGATGAGGTCATCTCGACTTTTTACCTGCGGCTGGAAGTGGAAGACGAGCCGGGCGTGCTTGCCGCGATCGCCAGCACGTTTGGCGAGCACAGGGTGAGCATTCAAAGCGTCCTTCAAAAGGGGCGCGGCGCTCACGCGGAGCTGGTGATGGTGTTTCACCCGGTGGACGAAGCCAGTTTTAACGCCTCCATCGAGGAGGTGGGGAAGCTGGATGTGGTTAAGTCGGCGCCCCGCCCGATCCGGGTCGAGGGAAATGAAGAATAGCGACCGGGATACCGCCCTGATCGAAAGATACCGCCGCTTCCTGCCGGTTACGGAAAATACGCCGGTGATCAGCCTGGCGGAGGGAAACACGCCGCTGCTGCCGGCGCCGCGGCTGGGAGACCGGCTGGGCCTGAATCTGTATTTGAAACTGGACGGACTAAACCCGACGGGAAGCTTCAAGGACCGGGGAATGACGATGGCTGTCTCCAAGGGGCTCGAAGAGGGCGCCACCGCCGTCGTCTGCGCATCAACCGGCAACACGTCGGCGGCGGCCGCGGCCTACGCCGGCCGGGCCGGAATTCGTTGCATCGTCATTATCCCGGAAGGAAAAATTGCCGCCGGCAAGCTCGCCCAGGCGATCACCCACGGGGCCGAGGTGCTTTCGATAAAGGGTAATTTTGATCAGGCTCTTGCCATTGTCAGAAAGATAGTTGACAATTATCCGATTCAACTGGTTAATTCAATCAACCCTTACCGTCTGGAAGGACAGAAAACCGGAGCCTTTGAGGTCGCTGACAGCCTGGGCAAGGCCCCCGATTATCTGGCCATCCCCGTCGGCAATGCCGGCAATATCACCGCCTACTGGAAGGGATTTAACGAATACCGGGATGCCGGAAAATGCTCTAACCTGCCCCGAATGATTGGGTTCCAGGCCGCGGGAGCGTCGCCGCTGGTCACGGGCCGTCCGGTTGAGCATCCGGAGACGATTGCCACCGCCATCCGAATTGGCAAGCCGGCCCGAGGGGATCAGGCGCTGGCAGCCGCGAGGGACTCCGGCGGACTGATCGATTCCGTGACGGATGAGGAGATCATCGACGCCTACCACCTGGTCGCAGCCGCCGAAGGCACATTTTGCGAGCCGGCTTCAGCCGCCAGCCTTGCCGGCGTCATCAAACAGCAGAAAACAGGGCTATTCCGGGAAGGAGATACTGTAGTATGCGTCCTCACCGGTCATGGCCTTAAGGATCCGGACACCGCCATCAGTACCGGCAGCAAGGTCAAGCGGGTGGAAGCGGATTTCGACCGTGTCGTTCAGGTACTCCAGCTAAAGCGGTGAAGAGTTGAAGCACGCCGTTCTGATCCCTGACGGCTCTGCGGACCATCCGCTCGATGAGCTTGGCGGCAAGACGCCGCTGGCCGCCGCCCGCACTGCCAATCTGGATCGCCTGGCCGCAGGCGGCCGCACCGGGCTCGTCCGGACCATACCGGAGGGTTTTCCGGCAGGCAGCGACGTTGCCAATCTGTGCGTCCTCGGTTATGACCCTCACGTTTATTACACAGGCCGCGCCCCTCTGGAAGCAGCCAGCCTGGGCATCAAGCTGGGCCCGGACGACATCGCTTTTCGTTGCAATCTCGTCTGCGTTGAAGACGGCGTCATGCGCGATTTCGCTGCCGGCCATATTGGCACAGAAGAAGCATCCCAGCTGATCGGCAGCCTTCAGTCCGGGCTGGGCGGGTTGGGGGCAACCTTCTACCCTGGTTTGAGCTACCGTCATATCATGATATCATCCGGCCGCGCCGCCGATGCCAGGTGCACGCCGCCGCATGACATCAGCGGCATGCCCGTAGCCGAGTTCCTGCCCCGCGGCGACGGGGCAGATTGGCTAAAGCAGCTGATGAGCGCGTCTGCAAAGCTTCTCGAAAACCATCCCGTGAATCAGGGACGCCGCCAACGCGGCGAGACCCCCGCCAATATGATCTGGCTGTGGGGACAGGGGCGTGCCCCCCGGATGCCTTCTTTCCAGCAGATTTTCGGTTTGGAGGGATCGGTGATATCCGCCGTTGATCTGGTGAAGGGGCTGGGCAAGTACGCCGGTCTCGACGTCATCGAAGTACCGGGGGCGACCGGGTATCTTGATACCGATTATGCCGCCAAGGCCAGGACGGCGGCGGCGGAGTTAAGGAGGAAGGATTTTGTCTACGTGCATGTTGAGGCGCCCGACGAAGCCTCGCACATGGGAAGCGTCCGGGAGAAGCTCAGGGCAATCGAGCGCTTTGACCGCGACCTGGTAGGCACGCTGCTAAAGGAAGCGCCTACTGGCTTAAAAATTATGGTGCTCCCCGACCATGCCACGCCGGTAGAGATTAAAACCCACACGGACGAGGCGGTCCCTTTTGTCGTTTACGAGCCGGCAAGCTCCTCCGGCTCCGGACTTGAGTTCAACGAAGCCTCCGCCTCCCAGTCAGCTCTCCGGATCGAGAACGGCTGGGAACTGATGGGACAATTCCTGGGTACGTCTCACTGCTAACGTTTAATGTTTAAACTGATCATACAACTCGTTCAGGTTCCGTCCGAACCGGCTGATATCTTCTGTTAGTAAACAAAAACAGGAGGTATCTCATGATCGGCCCCAAGACACTCATGGAATTTATGG
>JACWAM010000020.1 GCA_014874265.1 Thermoleophilia bacterium
CAGCCTCCAGACGGTCGGATAGTATGAACTTTCATAGATCGAGGGCCAGGCAATGAGCGCCGCCAGCCCGGCGCTGGCAATCCGGGGCCCGAGCCAACCAAAGTGGTCACGCAGGTCATCGATCAACGTCACCCGGGTACGGTTGGATCTCCTCAGCACTGTCGTGAGCTGATTCTGGCCGCCCAGCTCTGCAAGAACCCCTTCCAGGCCGGCGGCAAAACTGCTGAGTCCCAGCCTGAACTCCGGATCGGGATCCATCGCTTCCTCCACTAGGCGGGAGAGCCCAGAAGGCAGGTCCGGCCGCCGCGCGTCGAGCGGTGGCGCGCCGGCGTTTATCCTGGAGATGGTCGCCGCGGCGCCGCTGGCTTTAAACGGGTTTGACCCCGTCAGGCATTCGTACAGTGTCAGCGCCGTGGAATAGACATCCGTGGCGCCATCTACCAGGCGGCCGTCCGCCTGTTCCGGGGACATGTAAGCAAGGGTGCCGATGATGTCGCCCTGCCTCGTCAACCGCTGCGTATTTTCCAGCTGGGCGATCCCGAAGTCCATTACCTTTGCCGCCGGCTCCGGGCCGCCGGCAAGCATGATGTTGTCCGGCTTGATGTCGCGGTGGACAACGCCACGCCCATGGGCGTGCGTGAGGGCCTCGAGCACCTGAAGAATGATCATCGCCGCGTCGCGGACCGAAACAGTCCGGGCGGCAAGAGCCTCCGTCAGGGTAGCGCCTTCCACCAGCTCGGACACCAGATAGATGCTGCTGTCATCCTCGGCATACTCGAACACGGTGACGATATTGGGATGGGAAAGCTTGGCGGCGGCGCGCGCCTCATGGGCCGCCCGCTCCGGCAGCCCGTCCAGCCGGCGGATGGCCTTGACCGCCACCTGGCGCCCCAACTTGCGGTCGTAAGCGCGGTATACTGTAGAAAAGCCTCCCCGCCCGATGGGCTCGATCAACTCGTACCTGCTGAGCACCACCTCGCCGGCGGCGGAAGAAATTTGAGTTTGAGTTGTTGGCTGCTCAGCGCTGGACATGGGATACCTCTTCTGTCCGGGAAGGTCGAATCCTTTCCAGAGGCGCGAGGCCTGATACCGGACTTTGGACGACGGACTTTGGCCTGGAACGGACACCGGATTTGACATAATCGGGTTTTGGTTTTCCAGAATCCAGTGTCGAGGATCCAACATCCGCTTCAATAATATACCCGCATCTTGCGGGCTACTCCAGATAGGAAGACAGGAATTAACGTGAATGCAACACGCAGCGAACGGGCCGGGCATACGCGCCTCCCTGCCGCATTCCTGGTGCTGTTCCTGACGGCGGCGGCGCTGACGGCGGCCGGATGCGGGCTTCAGACCGGCGACGCGAACGATCTCGTTCATCAGGCGGGCGCCGCCGTGAGTTCCGCTTCCACAAAGACCAACCAGGCCGACTCGCTTCTGGATCAGGCCGCCACGCTATCAGACCAGCAGCAATTCAACGCGGAAAAAACAACACTGGCCCAGGCGAGTTCATTGCTTCAGGCGGCGATTCCCCAAATTCAGGGCGCGAAAACAAAAATTGACCGGGCGGCAAAGCTTAACATCAGCGCCGCCTACCGTCAGTATCTGCAGGCCAAGGGCAAGGCGCTCGACGAAGCCGTCAAGCTGAGGCAGACGGAGATACAGAAGATTGATCTTATGGCACAGGATCCCGGTTTCAGCAACCCCGGCACACAGCAGAAATTCGCTCAGCTGGAGCAGCAGGAAAACAGCCTGAACAACAGCGTTCAGGACGACGAAAACCAGGCAAGCCAGATTGCCCGGCAGCACCCTGATGAGATCAAGTAAGAAACCCTGATTCCGGCTTCCGGATTTTGGATTCCGGTTTTTGAGCGGCGGATTTCGCTCCATGGTTATTAGGTTTATCCGGCAATCACCATCCAGGATCCGGTATTTCGGTTTTATCCAGAAACCAGCATCTGATTTTTTCGTGTTATAATACAGGCGCATTTTTGACGACAGATATACGGGCAGGTTAAAACCTTGTGATTGCAGGCTCTTTTGCATACAAGCTTTGCGCTGGAAGCAATAATCTGTCGCCTCCGTCTCCCGGCGGGCGAGTGGTGGAACTGGTAGACACGCTAGGTTCAGGGTCTAGTGCTCTTAAGAGCATGGGGGTTCAAATCCCCCCTCGCCCACCAATTACCGTCCTCAGTCAAAGAAAGGACGTGTGATTGTCTTTTTTCGAGGATGAAGAAGAGGAACAGCTCCAGGAGGATTTAACAGTTCCGCGGCGCCGCTCCGGCCCGCGGTCGCGGCGGGGGTCCGGGCGAAGCCGCGGCCCCCGAAACCGGGGACCCCGTGGGAGGTCTCCGCTTCCGCGGGTCCTGGTCATCCTGGCGGCGGTGGTGATTCTGGTCCTGATCGCTAGCATTGGCATCAAGAGCTGTATCGACCAGCGGACGGTAAGTGAATACCGTGATTACTTTAACGCTGTTGGTTCGGTGACAAAAGACTCGGACGCCATCGGCCAGCAGCTCTCCGGCATTTTTCAGAATCCCAGCCCGCAAGTACGCCAGTCACTCGAGGCGAAGCTGGGTGATTTCCAGAAGGCATCAAACCAGATCCTGGCGAGAGCCAAAGCCATCAACCCTCCCGACGCGTTCAAGCAAGAAAACAACTGGTTTGTTGCCAGCATGCAGTTCCGGGTGCGCGGGCTCAATGGCCTGCAGCCCGCCATGCTAAATGCCCTGGGAGCCCAGGATAACAATGCCGGCGCCGCTCAGATCTCGCATGAGATGCTGATCCTGCTGGCCGGCGACGTTGTTTACGACGAGTTCTTCTACCAGCCATGCCAGAAGGAGCTGGGTCAGGAGCAGATCAGCGACATCAAGGTTCCGGAATCGAAATTCTTGGAAGATGCGTCGCTGGCCAGTCAGGAAACCGGGGTGGCGGTGCTGGAGAAGCTGAAAGGGGGACCGACGGCCCAGGTCACCGGCCTCCACGGCGTGGCGTTGGTTGGCGTTAAAGCCGAGCCTAGCGGCAATCCGCTGGACGCGTCAAGCCAAAACAATCTCAAGGCGGCGGGCTCTCTGACTTTCCAGGTAGAGATCGAAAACCAGGGAGAGGCAACCGAGACCAATGTCCCCGTAAGCATTACCCTGACTGCTCCCAGCCGTCCGAATCCGCAGAAGATTGAAGGGCAGATTCCTTCGATTGCGCCCAACGAGCGCAAGACAATTGATTTAAGCGGTCTGGCGGCAGATCCGAGCAGTGAAGTGACGATCCTGAGCGTCAGCTGCGGCCCGGTGCCGGGGGAGAAGAACTTGCAAAACAACAGCGCGCAGTACAAAGTAGTATTTAGCTAGGTTTTCCCGGGCAGCAAGGTCGTGGAAAGCCGGCTGCAAAGGCAATGGGCTGTTGGTTTGGATAGTCCGGCCTGGTGACAATTAAGAATCTATCGCAAAGCTAATTCGCAGCGAGATCAAGTGACATATGCCGGATTCCGGATTTTTCAACTTTGGATATTGACATTCAATTTGACAATATCAAGGCGTTGGTCAGATCCAGAATCCGGGATCCAGGATCCAGCATCCGCTTAATGCGCGAACCTCTGTCTACCGTCCCGCTGCCCGTGACCCGTATGACGTGCTTATGAACATTCTTGATCAGCACATGGCGGTTTTTCTTGTCATTGCCCTGATTGTGGCAGTGGTGGCCTTGCTGTTCGCGGCTTTCCTTAGCATCAGGCTGAGCCGATTCCGCCGGGACCAGCAGGTCATCCTCGGTGAAAACCGCGAACCTCGCGACCTGGTGACCCACGGGCGCGCCGTCCAGGAAAAGGTGGAGGCGCTCTCCAGTGAGCTTAGGCAGCTGACCCTCGGTCTGGACAGTACAGATCAGCGGGTTGATCAATGCCTTATTTTTCGTAGCGTCATCCGTTACGACGCATATCGCGATCTCTCCGGCATGCAGAGCAGCTCCGTGGCGCTGCTGGACACGAAATTTTCCGGTGTGATCATCAGCGCCATCCAGTCGCGCGAGCATGCCCGCATTTATGTGAAAGAAGTGCGTCACGGCGAAAGCACCGAAAAGCTGTCGCCGGAAGAGATCCATGTACTCAAGGAGGCGATGGGCCTCAAATCTCAGGCTCCGGTTAGCGCCATTGGGGCTGGTCCGCTTGGATAGCGGCAAGACCGGCTTCCTCGGTCCTGCCGGGACCTGGTCGGAAGAGGCGCTCCTGGCGCATACCGGCCTGACTACAGCCGACGCCGTCCCCCTGCTATCTGTACCTGATGTCATTCTTGCGGTCTCAAAAGGCGAACTGGACCAGGGCATCGTGCCGCTGGAAAACGCCCTGGAGGGATCAATCAGCGTCACCCTCGATTATCTGGCTTTCGAGGTAGAGAATATCTTTATCGTCAGGGAGATCGATCATCCCATCCGGCAAAAGCTGATCGTGAAAGCGCCGCTTCAGCTGGGCGAGATCGAGAAGGTTATCTCCCTGCCGCATGCGCTGGCGCAGTGCCGGCGCTTCCTCCGGGACAGCCTCCCCGGCGTCGAGACCGCCGCCGCCGGCAGCACGGCGGAAGCCGTGAAGATGGTCAGCGAGTCGCCCGAGAAGTGGGCGGCGATCGGCAGCCAGCTGGCGTCCGACATATACGGCTGCGCCGTCCTGGAAGAAAATATCGCCGACCGGCCGGAAAACGAGACCCGCTTCGCGCTGCTCAGGGCGGAGCCGGCAGCGCAGGATTTAAGCGGCAGCTACAAGACCTCGATCGTTTGCACGATCGCACACGACCAGCCAGGCAGCCTGCTGCAGATCCTGCAGGAATTCTCCAACCGCTACGTCAACCTCACCAAAATCGAGTCACGCCCCTCCAAGAAAGGCCTTGGCGACTACGTTTTTTTCATCGATGTCGAGGGCAGGCAGGCAGACCCGCCGGTAGCGGCGGCTCTCAAATGCCTGGAATGTAAACTGGCCCGCGTCAAGCTGCTGGGCTCCTACCCCGCGGGCTAAAGCCAGTGGCGCGCCGGCGGCTTCAGCCCGAGACCTTCGGCCTTCCGGTGGACCAGATCCGCCGCGGTTTCTTTACCGATGTCTACTTTAACCGCACCCGCAGCGTGCTGATGAGAAACGGCCTCCACCCGCGGGTGCTGATGCAGGTGTTCCAGAAGAAGGAAGCCTTGCTGGGTGGGATGGACGAGGCAATCGCCTGCCTGAAGCTCGCGAGCGGCAGCGACGACGGGCAAGGCAAATGGATCAGCGGCTGGAACCGGCTGAAAGTTCGCGCCCTCTATGACGGAGAACGCATCTCTCCGTATGAAACGGTGATGACGATCGAGGGCGACTACACGCTGTTCGCCCACCTGGAGACGGTGTACCTGGGATCGCTGGCCCGCGGCACCCTGGTGACGAAAAACGTCCGCGCCGCCCTGGACGCCGCCCGGGGAAAACCGGTGCTGATGTTCGGCGCCCGGCATGACCATTATTCCGTGCAGCCGCTCGACGGCCTTGCCGCGCATGTCGCAGGGATAGACCAGGTATCAACCGATGCCCAGGCTTCCTTCTGGCAGGGCAAGGGCATCGGCACCATCCCGCACAGCCTGATTGCATCCTACGGCGGCGACACGGTTGCCGCCACACGCGCTTTTGCTGATATGTATTATCCAGAAGTCAACATCGTATCGCTGGTGGATTTCGACAATGACTGCGTCACCACTTCCCTGGCTGTCGCCCGCGATCTCGGCGAGCGCCTCTGGGGGGTCCGGCTCGATAATTCCGAGACGCTGGTGGACCGGAGCCTGTGGGACGATATGGGCTACTTCAAGCCGACCGGCGTGCAGCCGGAACTGGCGTTCAGGGTGAGGGCGGCGCTCAACGCGGAGGGCTTTCAGCATGTCAAGATCGTTGTCAGCGCCGGCTTTGACTCCGGCCGGATCGACCACTTCGAGGCTGCCGGTGCGCCGGTGGACGCGTACGGGGTTGGCAGCAGCCTGATCCGGGGAGAAAACGATTATACGGCCGATGTGGTCAGGCTGGATGGCAGGCTTTGCGCCAAAGTCGGCCGCCGGTACCGACCCAACGACCGGCTGGAGCCGGTTGAGTAAGGAGGCTACCTGGCAGAGTAATTGTGGCAAGGCAACTGCTTTGATCGATCAAGGAGCCTGTCCTATGAGTGGCTTCACCAGCCGGGATGGGATATAAGGAGCGTCCGATGAAAAAAGCAACAATTGTCGCCGATGTCATCAACGGATTTCTCAAGTTTGGAAACCTGGCCAGCCCGCGTATGCAGCGGGTGCTTCCCTGCATCGAGGCCAGGCTGAAACAGGAAAGCGCCGCCGGCTCCAGAATTATCTTCCTGCATGACAATCACGCCCCCGATGACCCCGAGTTCAAGATGTTTCCTCCGCACTGCATCGCCGGCACCGACGAGACGCTGGTCGTCGCCGAGCTCCAGCAATACACGGGGGGTGCGGCGCTGATCCCCAAGACGAAATATGATGGTTTCTTTGGCACCACCCTGGAGGCGGAGCTGGAGTCGTTTGGCGCCGATGAAGTAATCATGACCGGTGTCTGCACGGACATCTGCGTGCTCCATACGGTTGAGGGGTTGATCAACCGCGGCTATCATGTCATCGTTCCGCGCTTCTGTGTGGAGACCTATGACGCCCCCGGACACGACGGCGACGAGGTCAACAAATTCGCGCTGGCGCATATCAGGGATGTCCTCGGAGCAGAGATCACGGACTGACCCGAGCGGATCCCGGATCTTGAATCAAGCCCGGCCAAGTGAATCGTCAGTCCCTCGCGGATACAAACTTTGGCCGTGAAAGTAATGCTTTATTAAGCCTTCCGGCTCGTTTTTTCATTCACAATCAAGCATGCCGACCCAAATGCCGATGTGAGGTTGGACCGGCCGTTCCCACGCCGTAATTTCGCAGTGGAACGGTCACCTTTCGGGCGAAGGAAAACGGCATTGAGCAAAATCTGGGACATACCTTTCTTTAAAAGATTAAGCACGAAGATGGTTGTGGGCTTTGTTGCCATTGTGGCCGTCTTCTCAGTTCTGGGACTGCTGGCTTCCCGGCAGATCAATCAGATGACCACCGCTGATAATGAAGCGGCCAGCCGTTCCGAAGCGCTGCATGACATTCATGACGCCCGGATGGCGGTCAGCAACCAGATTCAGTTCCGGTACGAGCTTCTCCTGGAAGATAACCTTCAAAGGATTGACCAGTTCAAGGCGGCAGCGGCCCGGCGGGATCAGGCCCTGGCAACGGCGAGGACGCATGACTCAACGCGGACCGAGCAGGCCCAATTTCAGCAGCTGGCAGCCGCCGATGCTGCTTTCGACAATAATTTTCTGCAAAGGATCGTCCCTTCCTGGCAGGCCGGCAACGTCAAAGCGGTGCTGGCGGAGGAGCCTGCTGCCGATGCTTTGCAAACTAATATTGAAAAGATCGACGATCAACTGGAGGCAAGTTTCCAGGAACGTTATGAGGCGGCACGGGTAACAGACAACCAGGCTTCTTCCCGGGCGCGCAGCTACCTTTTCTTCGCGGCCATTCTTGGCATTAGCTTAAGCGCGCTGATCGGGGTCGTGTCAGCCACGAGGCTCAACCGGCCGCTAAAAATGCTGAAACTGGCCAGCACGGCCATGACTCGCGGCGACCTCGATCAGCGAGTGGAAATTGTCACCAATGACGAGTTTGCCGAACTGGGGCAGTCATTTAACTTGATGGCTGACGCCATCCAGCACAAAATAAATCAGTTGACACGTTTATCAGATATTGCCCTGGCGATCAGCTCTGAATTTGACTGGGAAAGCGTTGTTGACATTGTTATGAAAAAAGGGATGGAGCTGACTGATTCCAAAGCGGCCGCCATCGTGCTTTACGATGAACTGCATGGCGTGTTTACCGACACCTACACGGCTGGCCTCAGTGATGCCTTTGTCAGCAAGATGCAATTCCGGCCCGGGGGACTGGCCGATGAAGTGCTCAAGGGGGATGTGGCTGTTTTCAGCGACGATGTCAGCGCCCGGCACCGTCTCAGCAAGCTGGCGCGGGAAGAGGGGATCCGCGCTTTTATCTGCCTGCCGCTCAAGGTGCGCCAGAAAAAAATGGGGGTTTTTTACGTTTACAGCCGCGAAGCGGAGCGCTATGGCCGGGATGAGCTGTCGATCCTGACGATCCTGTCCAACCAGTCCGCGATCGCGATCCAGAACGCCCAGAAACTGGAGCGCAGCCGCGAAGAGGCGGCCACCGACGGCCTCACCGGCCTCTATAATCAGCGTCATTTTTATGAGCGGCTGAAAGATGAAGTGGAACGGTCAAAACGGAGTCAGAAGCCTTTGTCGGTCATTTTCTGCGATCTGGACAAGTTCAAGACATTCAATGATCTGAACGGCCATGGCCTCGGCGACAAGGCGCTCAAGGATGTATCAAGAATCATCGCTGAGTCAAAAAGGGCCATCGATATAGCCGCTCGCTACGGCGGCGAAGAGTTTGCCCTGATCCTGCCGGATACCGACAGCTCCGGGGCGCAGATCATCGCCCATCGCATCCGGCGCCGCATCGCTGGGTTTCTCTTCAAGACAAAGGCGCACGGCAATACGCCTCTTTCCGTCAGTGTTGGCGTCGCCAGCTATCCGGAAGACGCCGCCGGCACCCGCGACATCGTCGATAAGGCCGACTGGGCGATGTACTACGGCAAACGAAAGGGCGGCAACCGGGTAACGCTGTTCCATGAGGAGTCGGGAGAATTTGGCTGCGTCTCCCTGGAAGATCTGGTGCGGGAGGAGCTGTACATGGCGGCCGCCCAAGCAATCGCGACTGCGGTTGATGAACGAAGCATTTATGATAAAACGCACGCGGAGTCAGTTGCTCGTATCTCTTCCAGTATCGCCGTGCAGTTGGGTCTTGAAGATGAGGAGATCCATCAGGTGCGCGTAGCCGGACTGCTGCACGACATCGGCCTGGTCAGCGTGCCGGAAGAAATCATCAACAAAAGAGGCCGCTTGAGCGCCTGGGAATGGAACCGCGTCAAGGAGCATCCGGAGATCGGTGAGATGATCCTGAAGCATCTGGCCAGCCTGCAAAGCTTTTTACCGATCGTCCGCCACCATCACGAACACTATGACGGCTGCGGCTACCCGGACGGCTTGACAACGGACAAGATTCCGCTGGGAGCCCGCATCCTGTCGGTTGCGGACGCTTACCAGGCGATGACCACGGACCGGCCTTACCGCCGGGCGCTTTCCCAGGAGCAAGCCCTGGACCAGCTGAGGCTTGGCGCAGGCACCCAGTTCGATCCGGTCATCGTTGACGCCTTTGAAAAACTTGTGAAACAGAGGCAGGCAAAAGCATCGTAACCGAATGCGGGATGCTGGATTCCGGATTCTGAATAAACACAAAATCCAGTATCTGTTTTACTCCCGTTCTCTCAGAGTCAGGCTGGCGCTGCCCAGCAACAGAACGCCCACGCCGACCAGAGCCAGAAAGGGAGCAAGCTCTGCGGAAAAAGACCTGTGCTCCTGAAGGATTCCTGCCAGGACGCTGACGGCGTAACGCAGTGGCACCACGTAACTGAACCACTGTAACAATCCGGGCAGATCATCAATGGGAATCGCCACTCCGGAAAGCAGCGCCGTCGGAACGATCACCAGCGGGATAAACGGGAATACCTGGCCCTCGTTGCGTGCGAAATTGGAGATGAAAACTCCCAGGCCGACGGAGACGACCGCCAGGGCAAGCATGGTTAGAGCCACCGGCACAATGTCGGGGAGCAAACTTACATCAAACAAGTACTTTGTCAAAATTAGCACCAGTGCGGTCTGGACGGCGGCAATCGTGGAGTAGCCGCCCACGTAGCCGAAAACGATCTCCCGGCGGCGGAAGCCATAGACGAACATCCGCGCCAGGGTGCCGTCCTTGCGGTCGCGCACCAGCACAATGGTGGATAGCACGTACGCGAGGAAATGCACCAGAAAGGCCGCCACCAGGAACGCGTAGTCCGAAATGTGCACGCCGAGGCGGGTGAGCTGCGGCAGCGAACCCAGCACGTACTTCAGCAGGAGCATCAGGATCAGCGGCACCACCATCGACAGGCCCAGAAAGCGCCGGTCGCGCAGAAACTGCCGGTTGATGCGGATGGCGATCGCGTTAGTGTTCCGGATCACCGTTTCTTCCCCCGGCTGGCGCCTTCCCTGTTTCAGCCGGCTTTCCCCGGCTCTCCGTGATCATCGAAAGGACAACCTCTTCAAAGCTTGGCTGATTTATGCTGATCCGCTTGACATCGCCGCTTAAGCCATAGCCCTCCAGCAGGCGCGGCAGCTGTTCCTCGTAACCCGAAACTTCCTCTTCCCGAGCGCCGCCGCCGGCCAGTTCAAGGGTCACCCGCGTGCGGCCCCGGGCGCGAATGGTCTCCGGCGGCTCGGTAACGAGGATGCGGCCGCCTCGGATCACTGCCACCCGGTCGCACCTGAGCGCTTCATCCATCATGTTCGTAGTCAGGAAGATGGTGACGCCGCGGCGTTTTAGCTTGTGAAAGTGCCGCCAGAAGACCTGCTTGAGGGTAGGATCGACCCCGGCGGTGGGCTCATCCAGGATCAGCAGCTTTGGCTCGCGCATCAGGGCGCACGCCAGCGAGGCGCGCTGGCGCATGCCGCCGGAGAAAGTGTGCAGAGCGTCACCCTGCCGGTCCCGGAGGCCGACAAGCTCGAGTGACTCGCGGATGCGCCGGTCAAGATCCGTCGTGCCGTAGCCGCGGCCGAAAAAAACAAGATTCTCGCGGGGACTCAGGTCATCATACAGGGCTGGCTCCTGGGGCATGTATCCCAGCCGCCGCCTGATGGCGTGCCGGTCACGCCCGGCGTCCATGCCAAAAACGGAGACGGTCCCCGCGTCCGGCTTCAGGACGCCGCAGATGGCCTTGATCAACGTTGACTTGCCGGCTCCGTTGGGACCCACGAGGCCAAAGACCTCGCCCCGGATCACGTTCAGGGAGGCGCCATTGAGAGCCCGGACAGCGCCGTAGCTCTTGTAGAGATCTTCAACCTCGATTGCAGGTGCAGGCGGTGAAGAATCGTGCATTAATAATATTTTTTCTGGTTTTCGGGCTCTTGTTTTTCGTTAAACGTTTAAGTTTAAACGATTAACGTTTTATGTATTTCGATGCGAATTCTCCGACTTCCATTGTTTCCCAGTCATGCCTTATCACCTTGTCGCGGGCTGCCTCCAGTGGTCCGGCGAGGGAATGCGGGCAGAAGATCAGCTTGATAACCTTGCCGCTGGCATCGGTTATTTCCGCCATCCGGTCGTCCCTACCGGCGGGAATGATCCTTAAACCGTACATTTCCCGGGCGGCGGTCATAACCCTTCCGCCAGCATCCGGGTCGCCGCCGCGAGCGCCTCTTCGCGGGAAGCGATCAGCCCCAGTTGCTGCTCTTCAAGCAGCCGGTCCAGCAGCCGGCCGATCACCGGCCCCGGCGGCAGGTCCAGAACCTTCATCAGGTCGCTGCCTCCAACCAGCTTGGGCGGTGCGGCTGCTCTTTCGGCGAAGCACATCGACATCATTTCTCTGGCCAGATCAAGATGCTCTTCTATATCGGCCTTCGATACCAGGACGCCCCGTACCGACAGCCGGTCCGAAACCGACAGCATGATCAGCTCCGGCGTCCACGGATCGGTTGCCCGCAGGTACCGCAGCCGCGCCCGGTCGCTGGGCGGGCGCTGCTGCAACAGGCCCTCAAAGCGCATGTGCTTTCCCACCAGGAACGATACGGCGCGGGTGACAGCGGCGCCCGCTTTGAAACGGTGGAGGACCGCCGTCACCATTTCGGCGCCGCGGCGGTCATGCTCGAAAAAGCGCACCTGACCGTCGGCATCGATAAATTTGCAGTAGGGCTTGGCGATGTCGTGCATCAACGAAGAAAAGCTCATCAGGAAAGGCCAGCCGGCGTTGCCGGCTACCCGCATCCGGCGGCGCTCCCGAAGCCTGTCCGCCTGATCCGGAAAGTACCGGTCTGGATCCCGGATGATGGACTCCAGAGCCCGGCAATTTTCCAGCGTGTGCTCGAAAACGTCGAGGTGGTGGTAATCATTCTGCTCAACCATCTTGAGCGCCGTCATCTCCGGCAGGACCACCTGGAGCAACCCCAGCTCGTCCAGGCGGCGGACCGCGTCCACCGCGCCCGGCGCCTCCAGCAACAACACCAACTCGGCAAACACCCGCTCCGCCGCGGGGGAAAGCGCCAGCCCGGCTCGTTCCCGGACCAGAGCTTCGGTGCGCGAATCGCACTTGAGGCCGGTGGTTTTTTCCAGCCGCGCGGCTCGCAGAAGCCGGAGCGGATCCCGGTCGAAGGCGCAGCCGGTGGCCGCCCGGAGCCGGCCGGCGGCCAGATCGTCCCGGCCGCCTAGCGGGTCGATTACATTCTTCATCTCCATGAGATCAACGGCCATGGCATTGACGGTAAAATCGCGGTCCCGCAGATCCTCTTCGATGGTGGCGGCCCTCAGGCCAACGAAGTCCCAGGAAACGCCCGGGAAAGCGTCCGTGTGCCTTGAAG
>JACWAM010000021.1 GCA_014874265.1 Thermoleophilia bacterium
CCCTACAGCGATTCGCTCGCGAACCTGACGCTGCCCCTGGAGGTTACCGATCAGATGGAGGAAACTCTGTCGCGGGAGCGGTTTGACATTCTCCACCTGCACGAGCCATTTCCCCCCAGCCTTTCGTTCGTCGGCCTGAGGCTGGCCAGGTGTCCCACCGTCGCGACTTTCCATACCTCCGGAGAGCGGTTTCTCAGCTACCAGCTGATGCGGCCGGTCGTTGAGCGTTTTTTTTCGCGGCTGGACGGCCGCATTTGCGCTTCGCAAAATACGCGCAGGATTGTTTCCGGCTACTTTCCGGCCGGTTATGACGTTATTCCCACGGGGATTGATCTTTCCCGGTTCTCTCCTCCCGAGGAAGAGGCAAGGCCGGCCGCGCCGCCGCTCGTGATCTTTGCCGCCTGGACAGACCCTCGCAAGGGTCTGGCGCTGCTCATGAGAGCCGTCAGGATGCTTCCGACTGACATTCCCCAGTTCGAGCTTGCCATTGCCGGCGGCGAAGAGCTTTCCTGGCGGGCCAATCTGATCGTGCCCAGGCGCCTTCGCGACCGGATTTCGTTTAAGGGCCCGATCCCGCCGGACCGGCTGGCCGGCGAATACAGGCGCTGCGAGATTCTCTGCGCCCCGTACGCGGCCACCAGTCTGGCAAGCGCGGTGCTGGAAGCGATGGCCTCGGGCAGCAGTGTTATCCTGCCGGCCCATGCCGGTTTCCGGGAACTGGTGGGCGAAGGCCTCGAAGGGCTCCTGCTTGACCATCCTTACCCGTATAATCTGGCGGCTGACTTAGTTGACTTATTGGGTAATTCTCGGCAAAGACGGGCCATGGGCGCCGCCGCCGCCCGCCGGGCACGCCGTCACGACTGGGGGAAAATATCAACACAAGTGGAAAGGATTTACCGGCGAGCCCACCAGCGCCGGCGGGACCGTCCTGGAAAACTGGCCATCCAGGAGACTGGCAGCAAAATGATTCTGGCGGACCTGCACATCCATACCTGTTACTCAAGCGACTGCGCCACCACTCCCGAGGAGTTGCTGGCCGCCTGCGAGGAGTGCGGTCTGGAAGCGATCGCCATCACCGACCACAATACAATCAAGGGCGCGCTGGCGGTGGCCGCGTTGGCGCCCGCGCATATCCATGTCATTATCGGTGAGGAAATCAAGACGACACGTGGTGAGGTTATCGGCCTCTACCTTTCCGAGGAGATCCCCCGCGGCCTTTCTTTTGAGGAAACAATCAGGGAGATCAAGGATCAGGGGGGACTGGTTTATGTCCCGCACCCGTTCGACCCGCTGCATCTGACCCCGACATACAAGCTTCTGGCAAGCAATGCCGCTGATATCGACATCATCGAGGTGTACAATCCTCGCATTACTTTTACGTCATTTAACGAAAAAGCAAAACGGCTGGCGCTCAAATATGACATTCCGGGAGGGGCGGGAAGCGACTGCCATGTGCTCCAGGGCGTTGGCACGGCGATGCTATCGCTGCACCTGTTTAAAACGCCATCTGAACTGCTTGCCAGCTTGCGCGGCGCCGACATTATCCGGAGCAGCAAGAGCCCGCTTTATCTGCACTCTCTAAAACTGCTAAAGAACAGCCGGGAAGCGGTAGTCAACAGGCAGCAGGGATGAAAACGCCCCTTCGCCACTAGCCAGCGACGGCGTGATAGCCGCCAGCCTGATCATTAAATGCAGCCGGCAGCCGGCCCAACGCCGCCAGGAAAGCATCGACGCAGGCGGGATCGAACTGGGTGCCTGAGCACCGCTTGAGCTCAGCCACCGCTTCCTCGTCAGAGAGGGCCTTGCGGTAAGGCCGATCCGAGGTCATCGCTTCATAAGCATCGACCACCGCGATGATCCGCGCTTCCAGCGGAATCGATTCGCCGGCAAGTCCATAGGGATAGCCCCTGCCATCGAATCTTTCATGATGGTGCCGGATGGCTGCCTTGATTACGGAAGAAATCCGGACCGGCTCGAGAATCTTGGCGCTGGTAATCGGATGCTTTTTCATCAGCTTCCACTCTTCGGGGGTAAGCTGGCCTTTCTTTCCCAGGATTGAGTCAGGAACGCCAATCTTGCCAACATCATGCAGGTATCCGACATATTTGAGTGCTTCCAGGCGCGGCTCTTCCAGATGAAGCTGCTTTCCCAGCATCACCGCATACTTTGAAACCCAGTCTGAATGGCCGCGGGTCGATGGATCTTTGGCGTCGATCGCCTCTGCCAGCGACCGGATTGTGCCCACAAAGGCGTCTTCCAGTTCTTTATGGGAGAGCGCGTGCCCGACGGCCACCGCCCCCTCGTTGACGATCGTCTGACACAGATCCGCTTTTTCCTGGCTCAGCGGGCTTCGCTCCCATTTCCTTTGCTCACCAATTTCCACCAGGCCGACCACTTCTCCTCCGACGACCAGTGGGTAAATGAGCAGTGAAGTGGTTCCACCCATGACGTCCAGCTGACCCTGGGAAAGTGAAGGCTCATCTCGTCTTCCCGCAACGATCACAGCTTCTTTTGTCTCGATCGTTTTAAGGTGGTCCGGCAAATCCGCCAGGGATACAGATTTACGTGTACAAGCGTCCCAATCCAGCTCGCGTGCGGGCGACGCCGCAACGACCCGCATCCGGTCTCCCTCCTCGCTTAGCAACGATATGCGGCAAAAGGTTGCCTCAACAGTTTCGACAATCCTGACCGCCAGCAACTGCAGCACCTGATCGATCTTAAGCGACGATGTAACCGCATTGGAAACGTCCAGCATCATCCTCAGCCGGTCGGCTCTTTGGCGTTCCGCCAGCAATGCTTTTTCTTTTTCGCGAGAGACCCCCAGCCGAAATGAGCTCAGGGATATGGCGGCGGCGGAGAACAGGAACAGGCGACCGAATAGCTCTGCCGTCAGCTCTTGATGCACATCCAATTGAGTTAGCAGCCGCGGGATGAAGATTGCCGTGTAAATGACAATAACCAGCGCGGCGCAGATCAGGGCTCCCCGCCTTTTAAAGTAACGCGCACCAATCGCGATCGGCAGGAAGTATCCCAGGTATAGAACTTCCTGGATTTCATGGATGTCATTGGTCGCCAGCTGCGCGACCGCCAGGGCGGGAACAAGAATAAGGATAGCGATGAAAGCGCTGGCGGTGATGCCGTCAGCGCCTGAAGGCATTGCCCTGTTGCCCGTAATGCTGGCCTCATGCGTATGCGCCTTGCTCATTTACCGTCCTTGCCCCCGGCCTGGAAGGCCCCCTGGGCCGGTATTCCTCCCCGGCAGAAAAACCGATAAAAAAACCGCCTCCGGAGGGAACATCGGCATATTGCCGGGTACGCTTAAGCAATCAGAAACGGTATATATTTACTTGCCATGAGTGCTCGCAGAGCGAGAGCCAAGGGCGCGGGAATTGCCAGTGACTACCAAAGGGTAGACTATTTATGGAGTACCTCCCCAAGCAGGCGAAGGCGCTGGAGCCGGCCGGCAGACACGCCAGCCGGAGAGGCTGATGAAAATAATGAATTTTTTACATTGGAAGACAACTGTCGCGGTGATCGTGATTGCCCTTACCGGCGGGGGTTTCCTCTCTATTAATTTTCTAGCGAGGGAATCCGGTCCGGATGATTATTCCTCGCCGCCCGCGAAGATCAAGGATTCACCTTATGGAATCTATAGTCCCGGCACTCTTGATGACGTTCCCACCAGCGCCGGCCAGGCCATGCTGGCGGCGCTGGGGATGAATTCTCTCGCTGAATACCAGGATTATTCGCTCTTGCTTGTCAAAGATGTCGGCGCCAGCTGGGTGCGGATGGACTTCATCTTTAACGGCTGGAATTATCAGGAGCCATCCGATTACCTTAACCGCATCCATCGGGAGGGGCTGGACGTGCTTGGCTGCATCCGGCCGATTAATGGCTCAACTCCCACAAATCTAGTAAAATTTCAACAGGAAACCCGCCAGCTGGTGTCATCCTATCCCTGGATCACTACCTGGCAGATCGGCAATGAGCCAAACCTCTCCTGGAGCAATCCCGGGGACTTCCCCCGTTTTTTCAAAGCCGCCAGAAAAGCTGTCCTGACCGCCTGTCCCACTTGCCGGATCGCGCTTGCCGGAGTCGCGGCTCTCTATCCGGGGCAGGGCAGCACCACGAGGGCGCTGACGGTGTACCGCCGCATCGTTGAAGAGATCATTCAGGATACGCCTCGCGGCGAACATCCGTTTGATATCTTCGATCTTCATTATTACGGATATAGCGGTGATGATCAGGCAATTCTGAACTCGCTGGGCTCATACCGCGAGCTCCTTGGCTCCCTGGGCATCGAACGTGTAACCAGCATTTGGGTTACGGAAACAGCCACAACTACAAGCCAGCCAAACTGGCCCCCGGGTTCTCCCAGGCAAACCGAAGCCCAGCAGGCGGCCGACCTGATCAAGCGATTTTGCACCATGCTTGGCGCCGGTGTTTCCCGGGTTTCCTGGGCGCGGCCATATGAAAACTTCAGCTACGCGAATGACCCCGGCAATTTCTATGATCATGCGGGACTGGTTTACAACGGGATGGGACAGGAGGCTGCCGCCGGAATCAAGCCTGGCACTAAAAAAGAAGCATTCTACGCTTACCGGACGATGGCGGCTGAGACAGCCGGCGCCGCTGCTGCGCAGCAGTTGGGCCTGGGGGATTACAAGTTCACTTTCAGTGATGGGAGACCGCCGGTCTTCATCATCTGGGCCGCGGCTGGCTCCAGTCTCCCCCCGGAGCTGACCGGACCCGTCACGATCACCAAAATTGACGGCTCAAAAACCGTTGCTGAAGCGGCGGATATTAAGCCTGGTCCGCTGCCGGTCTTTGTCCAAAAACGGTAACCTGTTACAATCATCCTACTTCTTTTTGCCTATTCGTTGGAGGTTTTTTGCGGCCAAGAATCAGTGTTGCTTTTGTCTTGCTTCTTGCTTCCACGGCAGTTTTTCTGCCCGGATGCGGCCAATCGTCGCAAACACTGTCTGCAACGGCCACCGAACAAAGCACTAGACCTCCACTGCAACGCATCTATACCGATGTTGCCTTTTTCTCACCGAATCTGGGACTGATCTCCGGCTGGGAAGGCACCATTTTAAAATCGACTGATATGGGCTTATCCTGGAAACCGGTCCGGACATCACAGACGGCAGACCTCAACTCGGTAGTTTTTATCAACAGGCGCACGGTGGTGGCTGTCGGCTCCGCCGGAAACATAGTTCGCTCGACAGACGGCGGCTCTTCCTGGAAGCCGGTGAAGTCTCCTACCGACAATACCCTCAACAAGGTTGCCTGGAGCGGCGGAGGAGCTGCCGTGGCCGTCGGCTGGTCGGGAACGGTCATCCGGACCACCGATCGCGGTCTTACATGGACTGAGCTGAACGCGCCAACGGACCCGCATGACGTTCTGAATGACATCAGCTTCTCGGATAACATCGGCCTGATTGTCGCCACGAGCGGCCACGTCTATAAATCCACCGACGGGGGAGCCAGCTGGACGATGATCGCCGTTCCTGGATCAAAACACCTGTTTACGGTCGCCGCGATTGATCCGAATACGGCCCTGGTTGCCGGCGAGGCCGGCACAATCATGAAAACTTACGATGGCGGCAAGAATTGGATGACGGAGTCCAATACGATTGAGGCCAACGATATCAAGGATGACATTCTTTCCATGAGGGCCATTAACAGCCAGAACCTGGTCGCGGTCACCTGGAGCGGTTCTGTCCTCAGGTCGCCTGACGGAGGGACAAACTGGACGGTTATATCTTCCGTTTCCGGACGGTCCCTGCGCTCAATCGGCTTCCCCACCCTCACCGATGCGGTCGCCGTGGGCGACGGGCAGACAATTATCGACAGCAACAACGCCGGTTATAGCTGGAAGAAGATAAGCGGCAATTAAAGCCGGTGCCGCTTTTTTCCCTGTTCTGTCATACTTCTCGACGCGGCTGAAAGGTGTTCGGATAGATAAATCCGCCTGGCCTGGCCAATGGTAAGCGGCAGGGTATCAGTCTCGATGACCCCGTCCCGCTTGAGCAGCTCCGCCAGATGCGCAACCCGGGGCAGGCGCAGCGAGATTTGCCTGATCATTTCCTTGTTGGCAAATATCTCGGGCGTGGCGCCACTTAGCACGATTTCACCTTTGCTTAAAAGATAAATGCGGTCAGCCAGCAGGGGAACGATGTCCACATCATGAGTCGCAAATATCAGGGTAATTCCAAGCTCCCGGTTAATGTAACCAAGCAGATCGATCAGCCTGCTGGCGCCCAGCGGATCCAGCGATGCGGTCGGCTCATCAAGAACCAGGATTTCCGGCCTCATGGCTAGGACGCTGGCCAGCGCGACCCGCTTCTTCTCGCCCCCGCTTAAATGATGCGGGCCTTTTGTTTCGTAGCCGCGCAAGCCTACGATTTCGAGAGCCCAGGAAATTGCGCGTTCCAGCTCCTCGTCCTTGACGCCCATATTCTTGAGTCCATAAGCAATCTCCTGGCGAACTGTTGAATTAAAAAGCTGGTCATCGGGATCCTGAAAAACCATGCCGACGATGGTGCGAATTTCCCGGTAGTTTTCCCTGCGGACAGGCAGGCCCTTTACCGTGATCGTTCCGGCAGAGGCTGTCAAGAGGCCGTTGAATAACTGAAAAAGCGTGGATTTGCCCGCGCCGTTGGGGCCGAGGACGGCAACCTTGTCGCCACTATTTATGAACAGGTCAATATTTTTCAGGGCCTGCTGGCCATCGTTATAGACAAAGCTGACGCCCGAGGCGTTGATAAGTTCCATGCTTGCTCGCTAAAAAAAGATGTCGAAAATCAGCACCGAAGCCAGCAGAAAGGCCGTTATTATGCCCAGCCCCCGCTCGGATGCCGGTACCCGGCTGGTGAAATAAGTTGCGCCGGTGCTATTTTCGTCGTAGCCCCGCGCCAGCATGGCTTTGTAAATCATCGTGCTTCGGTCCAGAGACTTTGTCAAAACAAGGCCGCCGACCTGGCCCATGTCGCTCGCCTGTTGCAGCCAGCCGGCACTGGCGCCCATGCGGCTTAGCTGTGAACGCCGCATATTGCGCGCCGTTTCTTCCAGGACAAAGACGTAGCGGTACATCATTGCCGCCAGGTCAACAATAAAACCGGGCAGCTTGCACAAGCGTAAAGTTTCCAGTATTTCAATCATGGGAGTGCTGAAGGTGAGAACGCTGCCCAGAGTCACCGCTGCCATTATACGCAGCGCGATGAGAAAACCCAGCCACAGCCCTTCCCGATAGGCCGTGAGCGTTATCGGACCGACGGAAAAGCCGAGCAGTGGATGACTACCGTTGGTGAAGGCAAGATCGAGGAATACAAGCCAGGCGATGCCAAAGGGAATGTAGAGCCGCCGGATGAGTAGGCGCCAGGAGAGTCGCAGGGAATGAAAAAGCACCAGTGCCGTCAGCCAGATGCCGGCCAGCAGGTACCAGTGATTAATAACGGTGGATACGACGATCGCCACGAGAAGCAGCACGGTTTTTACCCTGCCATCGAGGCGATGGAAAAATGTATGGCCGGAGGCCAGCCTGTCAATCGTCGTGATTTCCAATGCCTTCCTTTTCCCCGGCGTTTGATTCAGTTTCAGCCTCGCGAGGCGGGAACAGTTTGTTCCAGGAATGCCCGATGATGATGCCGACAAACAGATTCGCGACCGAAAAGGCGCCAACTTGCGCATCTCCGGGCAGATATATAAATGGATGGTGTTGCTCCCGTGACACCTGTGTCGCCATGTTGTTGACTGTGTTGTCCGTGCCATCAGCCGTCATGTTACGGCTATCCATATATTTGGCGGCGGCGAAGATGAAAATCAGCAACACAATCATTATCGCCAGCATGGTCCTGGTGAACGGGTCGAACCAGCTCTGCCCGGACGAGGCCAAAGCCCGCCTTTTAGGTCGCGGCGGCATGAGCTTTGGCTCGCTTGGAAAGCCTGATTCTGTATAGCAAGTCAGGGCGGCGGTTAAACATTGCCTGAAGCACGGCGGCGCTAAAGAGAGCTTCGCCGATGGCCAGGGGGAACTGGGTGGGCCCATACCCCATGAAAAAAACAAGCCATTGATGAAGCAGAGGAACGTTGCCATGCAGGCTCCAGGCCAGCTCGAAGGCGCTGGTCACGTACGTGAGCAGGTCGCCGGCAAAACCGGCAACGCCCGCGGCAAGCCAGATAGGGCTTCGAAAAGAGCGCATCATTTTCCAGCACAGGTAACCGCCAACGCCGCCAACGATACCCATCGAAAATGTGTTGGCGCCAATGGTGGTGATGCCGCCGTGGCCCAGAAAGATCGCCTGGAAAAAAAGGACAATTGTCGTAATTGCGACGGTGGCAAACGGGCCGACTATGATCGCGGCCAGGGGGGTGCCGGTCGGATGGGAACAGGAGCCTGTTACCGGTACTGGCAGGTGCATCGCCGAAATCACAAATACGGCGACCCCGACCATCGCCAGCAAGGGCTTATATGACAGGGCTTCCCGCGTCCGCCTCTTTATTTCGCGCAGCCCCGGAATCACAAATAGGACGGCTACTCCATACCATGTCCCCCAAGCCTCCGGCGGCAAGATTCCGTCCTCGATGTGCATTACTGCTCCTTCGGTCGCTGCCTGTATCACAAAACAAAACCCTCTTCCCAGGAAGAGGGCTGGACAGATAAGGCCGAAGCCGCACCCTAGCCACTCTCTCCTCGGAGAGTTCCTGACTAGAGTCCATGAGCAGGTCTCCTGGCTTCTGGATTTACGCCTCGTGCAACCTTCCCGGAATTGGCGTCCAGCCTATCCCAGTGGCTCGATCCCTCCCGGGGATCTGACGCATCGAAGCTTCCAGTTACAGTGGCGGGACCGCACCGGCATTTCACCGGTTTCCCTCAAGCGCCTTTCGGCGACCCACGGACTGAAGCTATGTAATGACTGACAGCATATGGGCCCGGACTGAGTTTGTCAAGATGGCCGCCATGCGAGGATAGAATTCATGAGATATTTAACCATAAGGATACCCTACCCAAAGCCTGAGCACGCGGATGATATCCTCGCGGCGGTCAGGAAAGTGGCGGACACAGCCCGCAGGCCAGCGAAAAGATACTGAACACGCCGAATGAGACGACGGCCAGGACAGCCACTCGCGAGGATGACCCTGGTTTGCTTGAAACATTCCTTGAACTGCCGCGGTTTTTGTTGTTCCCCTCAGGCGCCGGAAACATTAAGCGGCGATGTGCGGCGTTAGTCTGATAACCGGCGCCAAGATTTACCCCGCTAGGTCGGGGAGGCATGAAAAAAGTTTGATGAATGTGTTACGCGGTGCCATTACCGGGACTTACCCCAAATCACCGGTGATGTCAGCAGCATCTACCGGTTCGTCAAGCGATATCAGAATGGAGCGGAGCCTGGTCTTGAGATAACTGGAGCGTGATTCGATTCCCTTGAGTCCATGGCTGTCCAGAGACCCGGTTGTTTCCGCTGAAAGCTCCTGAAACTCCTGTCTGATTCCGGTTACCAGAGAATCCAGTTGACGATGAGTCTCAGCCGTCATGTTTACTCTCTGCCTGGCCAGTACACGGGTAATGGCCTTGATCTGCAGGCTTTCCAGATTCTTGACAAACTCGCCGGCAAGCCCGGCCGACACGGCCAGTATGACGTAAATCGTCGAATGCTGCAGCGGCGTCTCCAGGCGCCCGCCGGGAAAAGTTGCCACGAGCGTCGCCGGCGCCAGCTGGTATGCCGCCACGATGCCGGCGTTCAGGAGCAGCGTCATGACCAGGTTCTTCAAAGCGGTGAGAAAGAGGCCGTTCATGATGACGGCCACACCCACATAAAGCGAAAAGAAATAGGGAACATTGTCCTGCATCACTAGATAAGCGAGGATGGAGAAACCGGCGCTCTCAAGCAGCAGCAGCCAGGGCCGCTTGCTAATGATGCGGAACAGGGGTGAACTGAGCACCACCCAGGCCAGACCGTCGAGCACCAGGCCGGCGCAGACCGCGAACAACGGCAGGTTCTCCCGGTGGCTGTCCGGCACCAGGGCGATCCCGATAAGGGTCCAGACCAACATGAAAAAGCGCAGCCTTACCAGGAATGGATAGATGCCACTTAAGGAACGCTCGGGGTCGTAGTCAAGAACGCGGCTTAAGATCCCGTTGCCACGGTTGACGTCCACTTTCAGTGTAACCCGGGTGCCATGTCTCTTGCCGCTCTCTATTTCCAGACGGCCTTTGATCAGTGCGGCCCGCTCATACATTCCTTTGATACCCTTGCTGCCAGCTGATTGCCTCACTTGCAATTCGTCATCATCGAAACCGTCGCCTTCATCGGAAACTGTAATGCGGAGCTTTCCCAGCCTTTTCCTGACCCGCAGATTGATCTCGGAAACGCCGGCGTGCTTTTTCGCGTTGTTGACAGCCTCGCTGATCACAGCCATAACTTCGCGTCCGACCTCCGGGCTGAGCCGCACCGGATTCACCGGGATCAAGAGCCGCAGAGAGGGGCCGCCGCTCTGATCCGTTTCATCTTTAAGCCGGATGAGGGACTCGGTGAGGTTGTCAACCGGCGTGTCCTCCAGACCGCTCAGCAGACGCGAGAGAACGCTGGCGGCGCGTCCATACCCATCCGCTAAAAACCGGAGCGCTCTGCCCAGCTCAGCAGATTCTGATATCTGCCGCAGGCTCTGAATCCGAAAGTGAAGCCCGCACAGCGTGTTTCCCAGGTCGTCATGAAGGTGGCGGCGGTATCTTTGCCGCTGCTCTTCAAGATGCGAGTCCAGCTCGAGCGAGCTGGCGCGCTGGAGCACGGCTGAGAAGCCTACAAATCCGAGTCCGAAGAAAAAGTAGAGCATAAAGCTGTCGATCTCGCTGGGAGAGGCAAGCAGATCGCGGGGGCTCTGGCCCTGGAGCCAGTAGGCCGCGAGAAAAGAAATGCTAAGCGCGGCGGTGGCCGGCACCATCTCGCGGAACAGCACAGTCGGACGCGCCAGCAGGCTAGAGAACGAGTAAAACGTCATCACAAACAGCAGCTTGTCGTCGCCGGCTGCCAGCAGCAGCAGCGCCGAACAGACGCCAAGATCCACCAGGTGGAAGACCAGCTTGCCGCCGGCCCGGGTCCGAGTCGCGATCAGGTAATTAACGGCGGCATACGCTGCGGCCGCTGCCATCAGAATGTAGGCGCGGGGAAGCGACTCAAAGCGGTCGGGCTGCACCAGAGTGACCTCGGGGATTTGCAGCAGGATGAGGAAGCGCCAGAAGGTAACCCACCACTGCACGCGCAAGTAACGGACGCGCGCGCCGCCTTCGCCCACCAGGGTTGGACTCCGAAGAGAATCACGGACACGGTTGAACAGGTCCAGCGAGAGGCCGCTTCGGGAAGCGGTCACAGTTTCCGTCGCGGTATGTTGCAGATTACTCACAAGAATCCGCCTCCGCGGCAAGCACCTGTCTGTCTACCCGCGTTACGAGAATAAAACAATACTGATCATACAACTCGTTCAGGTTCCGTCCGAACCGGCTGATATCTTCTGTTAGTAAACAAAAACAGGAGGTATCTCATGATCGGCCCCAAGACACTCATGGAATTTATGGAG
>JACWAM010000022.1 GCA_014874265.1 Thermoleophilia bacterium
GGGCGGAAAGGAGCAGGAAAATGGGCGCCATATGCAGAGTCAAACGCAGGCACAAGCGCTGGTGCGGGAGGGGGTGGATGCCAGCGGCTGCGCCACTTGTTTTACTTGTCCTCGCGGCATCGCTGGTGGCCGCGCTTTCTACCTCGGCCGCAGCGGCCGGGGCCGCAACCGCTCAGAACGTCTTGACCACACAACACATTTCAACTGCCGCCGGCGGCGGAGACTGTAGCAACATCGGTGTCTGGAACGCCACCACCGATACGTGCACGCTGAGCGGCAACCTCAATTTTGCCTCCGGGGCCGGCGTCGAAATTGACAGCAACAACGTCGTCCTGGACGGTGGCGGCTACACCATGACCGGCTCCGGCGCCGCCGACGGCGTCTACCTGTCAGGCATCAGCGGCGCCACGGTACAGAACTTGACCGTTGACGCCTTTAACAACGGTGTTAACCTGACCGGCGGCCAGATGAACACCGTCCAGAACGTGAACACTTCGAAAAGCGTTAACACCGGCATCAGTCTCACCAATAGCAATAGCAACATGATCATGTCAAACAATTCCAATGCGGACGGCGTCGGGATAAACCTGGCCGGCTCATCGTCAAACCAGCTCCAGATGAACATGGTCATGGGAGCCACCACGGGTGACGGCATCTCGCTACAGAACTCTGGCAGTAATACTTTTAGCGGAAACCATTCCGACATGAACGCCGGCAACGGCTTTTGCATTGACCCCGGCAATGACAACAACAACTTCAGCGGCAACGAAGCATCCGGCAATGCCAACAATGGCTTCTGGCTGAACCAGTCAAACGGCAACACTATCGTCGGCAACACGACTAGCAACGACAACATGTCGGGCATGTCATCGTCCATGGGCGGCATGGCCGGCGCCGGCGAGATCGCTCTTCAGGATTCGAGCAATAACACCATCTACCACAACAACTTCACCAGCGCCATGACGCCGCAGGCCAGCGTCACCACATCCATGGGAACGTCCACCGGCAATGTCTTTAACCTCCCCGCCCCCATCGGCGGCAATTACTGGAGCAGCTGGACTTCTCCCGACGCCAACGGCGACGGCTTTGTCGATAGCCCCTATGTCTTTACGGGCGGCCAGGACAGCCTGCCGCTGTCGGCTCCGGTGGCAACCGGCAAGCCGGCTTTGACCCTGGCGGCGCCCAGCCCGTACTGGGCTTCACTGTCCGATTACAGCGCCGGCCTGCTCTCGGTTACCTGGACGGTCAGGAACACCGGAACCGGTGAGGCCTGGCAGGTCCGGCTGACCGGCGACACCAACAATAACGGCGTCACCCTCGCCAGCACTCTGCCGGCAACGGTGGGCAGCGGCGACATTCCTGCCGGGTCGTCAGGCTCGGTCACGTTCCAGTACAATGTGCCTGCCGGCGTCAGCTCCTGGCATGCGACGGTCACCGGCAGCGCCCAGGACGGCGGCGGAGCGTCCTATACCTATCCATAAAACGTCAGCGGGCGCGGCTCCGCCGCGCCCGACGTCTTTTTTAAACACAGGGAAAATAGAATGAATAATCTTGGCATCAAGCTGGAAGAATACGTCAAACCGGTCCTGACCAGGCACGTGAATCTCAAGGACGTTACCTTTGAGTGCTCCGGCTGGCAGTGCAGCGTGACGGTTCCACCGGCCCCATAGGAGTCGAGAACTAAAAACCAGGGGAAGGTTACCTGCCGCGGGCCGGATCAGGGTAAGATATCTCCATGCGGGCCATGGTGATAGACAAGATCGCAAGCCTCAAGGATGATCCGGCTCCCCTGAAGCTGGTGGAACTGCCCGATCCGGCGCCCGAAGCAGGCGAGATCCTGATCAAGGTGTCGGTTTGCAGCGTCTGCCACACGGAGCTGGACGAGATCGAGGGCAGAACGCCGCCGCCGTCGCTCCCGGTCGTCCCGGGCCATCAGGCGGTGGGGCAGGTCGCTCAAAACGGGCCCGGTGCCGGCAAATTTGCGATCGGTGACCGGGTTGGCGTTGCCTGGATCTTCTCCGCCTGCAAAGAAGGATGCAGCCTGTGCGAGAGCGGCAACGAGAATCTCTGCCCGGATTTTCGGGCGACCGGGCGCGACGCTAACGGTGGCTACGCGGAGCTGATGACCGTGCCGGAAGATTTCGCCTATCCTATCCCTGATGATTTCGCGGACGCGGAGGCTGCCCCCCTCCTCTGCGCCGGCGCCATCGGCTACCGCTCGCTCCGGCTAACTGGAATCAGCGACGGCCAACGGCTGGGGCTCACCGGCTTTGGCGCTTCAGGACACCTGGTCCTCAAGCTTGTTGAGCGGATATTCCCCCGCACGGAAGTGTTCGTCTTCGCCAGGAGCGCCGCCGAGCGAGAGTTTGCCGGCAAGCTGGGAGCGGCCTGGACCGGCGAGACCGGCGCCGCTCCGCCCGAAAAGCTGGACGCCATCATTGACACGACTCCTGTCTGGAAGCCTGCGGTCGAGGCGCTCAAGCACCTGGCGCCCGGCGGCCGGCTGGTAATCAACGCCATCAGCAAGGAGAATGTTGATAAGGATTACCTTCTTCATATTGACTATCCCACACATTTGTGGTTGGAGAAGGAAATCAAAAGCGTCGCCAATGTTGCCCGGCGGGACGTGAGCGAGCTGCTCGAGCTGGCAGCCAGGACCAGCTTTAAACCAGACGTCGAGGTGTTTCCGCTTCAGGAAGCGAACCGGGTCCTCGCAGAGATGAAAGCGGGCCGGATCCGGGGGGCCAAGGTACTGAAGATATGAAAGCGTATTTCTGGATCATCATCGCGATTGTCATCCTCCTGGCGGGGGGAACTGCCGCTTATCTTATCCTGTCGAGCCGCTCCCAGGGCAGCGCCGAAACCGGCATCCACAAGATCAAGCACATAGTGATCATCATGCAGGAAAACCGCTCCTTTGACAGCTATTTCGGCACCTTCCCCGGCGCGGATGGCATACCGTTGCAGAACGGCCAACCCGTCCCCTGCGTCAACGATCCCCGGAGCGGCAGTTGCATCCGTCCGTATCATGACACCAGCGACCTGAACGCCGGCGGTCCCCACGGCCAGAGCAACGCTACCGCTGACATCGACGGCGGCAAGATGGACGGATTTGTCGGCCAGGCCGAAAAAGCCGCCAGGAACTGCCCCGAAAACGACCCCTCCTGCACAGCCGGCGAGAAAACAGACGTGATGGGTTACCATACCGGTCAGGAGATCCCGAATTACTGGACCTACGCCAGGGACTTCGTCCTGCAGGATCACCTGTTTGAATCAAACGCCTCCTGGAGCCTGCCATCGCACCTGTTCATGGTGTCGGAATGGTCGGCCAGATGCAGCCAGAGCGGCAATCCGCAGTCATGCGTTAACGCGCTGCAAAGCCCGGGGAATCCGCCGGATTTCCTCGCCGGCGCGGCGAATAATATCATCAAGCAGTGTCTGGCTGGCAAGAAATCAAAGGCATGTCAAAGCGCATTGACGAAAATCGGCGTTACGCCCGATATGGCCCAGCAGCTGGAATCCATCATCAGACAAAACTGCGCTGCCAGCGACAATGCCGGCCAGTACATCCAGCAATGCGTGGACAGACTGCAATCGGTCAATATCCCCCCGAAGCTCAAGAACAGGCTGACAGCTGCCGCTAACCGTCTCAAGCCGCCTGTCTATGCCTGGACCGACATCACCTACCTGCTCCACAAGCACAATGTCTCCTGGGGCTATTATGTTTTCAACGGCACGGAGCCCGATTGCGAAAATGACGGAGATATGACATGCAAAGCAGTGCCGCAGAACGCCAGGACCCCCGGGATCTGGAATCCGCTGCCTTATTTCGACACGGTCAAGGAGGACGGGCAACTGGGCAACATCCAGTCGCTGAACAACTTTTATGACGCCGCCAGGAAAGGCACTCTGCCGGCGGTCAGCTGGATCGATCCGACCGGCGCGGTCAGCGAGCACCCGCCGGCGCTGGTGAGCGCCGGCCAAACATACGTCACCGGCCTGATCAACGCGATCATGAAAAGCCCCGACTGGGACAGCACCGCCATCTTTCTTTCCTGGGACGACTGGGGCGGTTTTTACGATCACATCGTCCCGCCCATGGTGGACGAGAACGGTTACGGGCTGAGGGTGCCGGGCATCGTCATCAGCCCCTACGCCAGAAAGGGATATATCGACCACCAGACGCTCAGCCATGACGTATACGTCAAATTCATCGAGGATGACTTCCTGGGCGGCGAGCGGCTGGACCCCAAAACGGACGGGCGGCCTGATCCTCGCCCGGACGTGCGGGAGAATAACCCCGCCCTGGGGAACCTCGTCAGCGATTTTGACTTCAGCCAGGCGCCGCGGCCGCCGCTAATTCTGAACCCGAACGTAAAGTAATGCTGATTAAAAACTTACTCGGGGTTAATCATGCCATACTTGCGAGGGGATTTTAAACTTTAAACTCTTGAACTTTGAACTCTAAACTTTGAACTTGATTTAAACCGGCTTGAACGATATCGCCAGCTTGACCATCGTGTCCTCGTCAAGCGTGCCCATCAACGAGTTGGAGATCCAGTAGAGGACGCTACCGTCTTTCCACGCCAGGTCCTTGAGCTTGGTTCCGTTGTAAAAGAACATGTAATTCTTGCCGTTTATTTTCTTCTGGACGCTGGGTTCATCCATCAGCGGCGCGTCCGTGAAGGTAGTCTCCATGATCCCCCAGGGATTTCCGTACTGGTCCTCGCAGACCACCTTGAGCGCCGGTTCCGGCCCCCCGTCCGTGTCGATTTGATAGGAGCGGAACTCGTCGTACTTGAAATCGACCGGGAATGAAGACGGCCGCTCGATCTGAAATGAAGATCCCTGGGCCTCTTCCTGCCAGCGGGGAGTTGGCTGGGGATAATCCTGAAATTGAAGCTGCACCGGTTGCTGCGGCTGCGGCTGGGTGAGGCTGCCGGTGTAGCTCTTCCCCACCACGATCAGAACCTGGGCGCTGGAAAGCCCGTCGGGCATCGGCACCTCTTCCGCCGGGTTAAACAACTGGGCCAGGTCGTCGGCGGCCGGCTTGCTGCCGTCCTGATAATAAATCTGGTTGTCGCTGTAAGAGTTGATGGCGTCGCCGCCGACGGAAATGCTCTTTATTCCTTTCTGGCTCAGCTGGCTCGCCGCCTGGGCGGCCGACCCCGCGGCGGCGCCGCCATTGAGGATCTCCACCGAGGTGCTTAAAGTGCTTTGCGACAGTGAAGGGGGTGCCGGCGGCGCGCCGGGCAGAGCCGGCTGCGGCGGCGTTAAGTCGGGAGACTCAAAATTATTCAGAACCGTCGGTTCTTTATCTTTATCAACCAGCAAATAGGTGCTGCCCGACTGTTCCTGGCTTGGAAACTGCTGTTGGAAGATGCGGTCTTTCTTGACACTGATAGCAAATTTGATCAGAGACAGCGCCTCATCGGGACCGATATCCGAGGTTGTATTCGAGCCAAAGATGTCAGCCAGCTCCGGAATCTTCAAAATGTTCCCCCAGTTAATCAGCTGCGACTTGGCGTCAGTCAGAAACGCCTGCTGGCGGGCGATGCGGACGAAGTCACTGTCGGTATGCCGGTAACGGGCAAACTCCAGGGCATCGTGGCCGTTTAGTTTCTGGTAGCCCGGCTGGAGGTTAATCGGCTCGTAGGTCTGCCCCCAGGCGGCGTCGCTGTTATCGTTGTAATACCGCTGGTCGACATCGATGTAGACGCCGCCGAGGGCGTCGACCGCCTTTTCAAAACCGGTGAAATTGACGGTGACAAAGTGATTGATTGGCTCGCCGGTGAGCAACTTGACCGTCTTGATCGCCAGCGGCGCGCCCCCGTAGGGATAGGCGGCGTTAATCTTGTCCTTGCCGTAGCCGGGGATCTCCACCAACAGATCGCGCGGGATCGACAGGATCGATACAAACCCCCTGTTCTGATCGATGCGCACCAGCATCATCGTGTCGGAATTTCCCTGCTTGCTGCTGTCATCCACGCCCATGACAAGAATATTCTCGTACTGATCCGAGCTGGCGTCGAGCTCTTTCCGGGCGCCCTGAACCACCGCCACGTTGTTGGAGCTCATTTTCCCGAGCGTGTGATAAACAAAGAAGAAACCTGCCGCCGCCAGCGTGATGACGACGGCGAAGACCGAGAGAATGGTCCACATGAGGATTCTCTTCCACCGCTTCGGTTTGGAGTAGTGCAGGCCCTGTTTGCGTTTAATAATCAAAGAAAAATCCCGCGAAAGTACCTATAGAACAGCCTCCTGAGCCGGCTTAGAACATATCCCGTAGCTTAAAAGCGCCTCTCGACAGGCTTGACCCGGCAAATTATAACCAGCGGCCATGCCAGCTTGCAAACAGCTTGTCGGTTATGGATGCCTTTAACACGACCTTTCCCGGCCCGATGATCCTGCAAACTAGCAACTTTTTAATTCCTCTTGCCTCTGGCGAAATCCGGCTCGATCGTTAACACCTTAATTCACCATAAGAAGCCAATCAATCCGGGGAAGGTTGGGAAACGCCTGGCAACCAATGAAAAAGGTCTGGCCTTCTACGATCAGGCTGCTTAAAACCGCATCGGGTTTTTTCCGTTTCGATCCAATTCTGAACGGGAATTTAAGAAGCATCTGCAACTTTAAGGAAAGAAGGTGAAACAAATGTCATCGACAGCGATTGCATTCAGGATTATGCCGGGGATGACCCCAAGCGCGCTGGATTTTATCAAGGAAGCGGTGGGCCCGCGGCTGGCTGAGCATGACGAGTCGCGCCGCCACCTTGGCATCCGGCTGGAAAAGGCCTGGATCGAGAATACGAATGAAGGAGATATGCTGGTATTCTTTTTCGAGGGCGACGATCTGGAAGCATCCATGAGCATGCTGGGCGAGTCTAATAGCATGTTTGATTTGTGGTATAGGGAAAAAATGTTTACCCTGACCGGAGACGATCTCTGCGATTACCGCCAGACCAAGCCTGCCGATCTGATCTTCGAATCCTCGGTGGAGACGCCGAACGAGGGAGCGGCATCAACCGCGGTGGTGCTGCATGTCCTGCCCGGCGAGAAGGGTGAGATGCTGGAATTTGTCAAAGGGCTGGCCGGTCCCCGGACGGAGGAATATCGCGACTTTCTTTCTCGCCACGGGTTGCAGCGGGTCCGGATTTACCTGCAGGAGCGCTCGCATGGTGAAACCGCGGTTCTGTACGCCGAAGGCAAGGATCCGGGGAGTTCAATTGCAGCTTTTGCCAGATCAAGCCAGCCTTTTGACGCCTGGCAGCGGGAGATGATGCTCAAGATAAACGGCACCGATTTTATCCGCCGCCGGAAGGCGCCGCCACCACACCTGTTGCTGGAGTGGAAAGCCACGGAGGCCGGCACCCGGGCGGCGTAGCTGCGCAAGGCCGGACGGCGTAAAAGCTGCACGGGAAAATGGAAAATGAGAAAGTAAACAGGCGATCGAACAAGTGAAGGGCTGCCGCTGAAAGAGCGGCGGTCCTTCCCCCGCTCGCCCTGTTCGACATGTTCGTGCCTCTCATATGGTTCTCGCGCCATGACCCCCCTCCTTTCATCAGTTAAAACACATCAATATGTGCAATATGTGCAACTGACATCCCCCTTCCCTGGAAATCAAGGCAAAACCAAAAAAACAGATGCTGATCTTGGATATTGGACTTTGGATAAAACCCGGCACCAAAACCGCATATCGGATTTTGGACCCTGGACTTTGGATTTTGGATAATAGCTCGTCATCGCCACGAATCCACCTGCGACAGGTACCTGGGGCAGGTCCTATACCTGGAGTTAAGCAGGCGGGAACCAAAAAAGATAATTGAAAAGGAAGCGGGGTTGACGGGAATTCTACGACGTGGGCTGAATCTCGATTTGACTGGCGAAAACACGATTTTTTCCCTGCCGGCCGGCTTCGACCATGCGCGCCTCGGCAATAGCGATCAGCCCGGTGTCAACTACGGCGTCGCGGCCGTAAGAGGCCAGGCCAATCGAGGCGGTGACATTCTGCTTCATCCTGGGATCGGAAAAGGTTGAGCACTCCATCTTGATGCTATAGCGAAGTCTTTCGGCGATGTTGCCCGCGGCTCCGAAGCCGGCTCCCAGTAATAGCGTGAACCGATCGGCGCCGTAACGGCAGGCAACCTCGTCCCCCTTCTCCCCC
>JACWAM010000023.1 GCA_014874265.1 Thermoleophilia bacterium
ATCCCGGCTGGCTCATCTCTACCTCCCGTTATATATTGATAACGGAGTGGATACTATCATATTTAGTACTTATTATCAAGCTATGATTATGGGTATTTTTAGAGGTGCCCATATGCCAGTTTACGACGAGACGCCGCACTAGCCGGTCCCCGTCCCCTGATCAGTGGCAGAGCCGGCGCTGCTATCGACACTGGCGCCGGTTGACGTATTTCCATAACCGGCATCAGAACCGCTGCTTTCCAGGCGATATTTGCTTTTCATTTCCAGGATCCGCACCACAGACTGATTAATACTGTCCTCGCTGATCTTGCCTGACTTGACCGCGGCGATGATTGCCTTGTAAGCCTCATCGGCTTTCGCGGGCGTATGGGCGAACATCACAATGTCAGCACCCGCGGAAACCGCCGCAACCGCGGCATCTCCGGGGCTCCGGGTGATGGCCCCCATCTCCAGATCGTCAGTGATGATCACGCCCTGGAATCCCATTTGATTTCGCAATAGATCGGTAATGATCGGCCGCGACAGTGAAGCCGGAGTCTTGGTGGGATCAAGCGCCGGGACGATCACGTGCGTTACCATGATCATCGGGGCCCCGTCCTTGATCGCTTCCTTAAACGGGGGCAGATCGATGCGGTCCAGGGTTGATTTACTTGATGAAACCGTGGCGGAACTGCTTTCCGGGTCACCGTCGGCAGAGCCCAGGCCCGGAAAATGCTTGACACAGGAAATGGTTGTCGCATCATTAAAGCCCGTGACGGCGGCGCCAGTCAGCAATGACGTCACTTCGGGATCGTTACCGTAACTGCGCGTGTCCATAAGCGTTCCCCAGCCGGCGCTGACATCCGCCACCGGCGCCAGATCGGTATTAATGCCGATCAGCCTCAGCTGCCGTGCCGCCAGGAAGGACATCTCCCGGGCGGCGTCCTGGCCGGCTCCGCCCCTCATCTCGCCGATGAACGGCTCTGAATAATTGGGGCCAATATCCATGAAACGGCGGGTTTCACCGCCTTCCTGATCAGTGGCAATCATGAGCTTGGCCGGAGCGCCCGCCTGGGCCGCCAGTTGCTGAAATGAAGCGTCCAGCTGAGCCACTTGCGTCTGGGAATCAATGTTGGCGGTTCCGATAATAATTCCGCCGATATGATCATCCTTGATCAGGCCTGATAGGCTGTCGGTTGTCTTGCCGTCAAAGCCGGCCATTATCATCTGGCCCACCTTTTGCTCCAGGGACATCGAGGCGACAACCTGCTCGGCTGAGGAGGGAGCCTTGGTATTTACATTCGTCTTTGCGTGCACAGCCGCGTCGGTCGAACTTGCAGCTTTGGCCGAGCCGCTGCCCCGCAGCTTCAGCGCCAGCACCGACCCCGCGGCTACCGCAATTAAAAGGATGGTCGCGATCAATATTGCAAACCAGCTTCGATACCAGCTCTTTCGTTTCAACTTATGGGGGGACTGATTCTTCTTGCTGCGCCTGATGTCACTCCCGCCATCGTATCTCCGGGCGGCCCCGGAGACTCCGCCTCTGTCTTTTTTTCTCACGTACCTCTCCTCAACTTTTCCTGGCGGGCGCCTGCGCCTCACTTTTTATCCCCGGCCCCCGGGGGATGCAAACTTAAAAAGGTGATCCACCAAGTCAGTGATTCTATTGCAAAATCAGGCAATCGTAAAGAGGAAGGAAAGCAAAAAATGCCAAAAGCTCCCGAAGGAGCCTTTGGGTCAGCAGGCCCATAAGCCGGATTCTGTTCTATGCGGCCATCTATCTGGGGGACGCGTCGCCACGTCTCTCTAGCAGCCTACCCGAGGGCCGGGCGAGCAACCCGAGCGCCCTCCTATTTGGCCTTGCACCGGGAGGGGTTTACCTGGCAGACGCGTCACCGCGCCTCCGGTGCGCTCTTACCGCACCCTTTCACCCTTACCCGCCAGCGCCGCGAAGGCCCGGCGAACCGTGGATACCACTTGCCGCCGCTTCCCCGCGCCGCCGAGCAGGCGGTTTGCTTTCTGTGGCACTTGCCTGCGGGTTTTCCCGACTGGGCGTTACCCAGCACCCTGCTCTTTGGTGTCCGGACTTTCCTCTCCGCCGCGCGAGTTGGGAGAAGGCGATGAAACCATCGCACTCTACTTCCCCGCTTAAAATTAGCCTCCGCCCTGAAAGGGAGCCAATGACAGCGGAGCGGCCGCTCGGCCTGCCTTATTATTTTATCAGGCTGGCCGGAACCTTAAAAGAGGTTTCTGGTTTCCAGTTCCTAGTTGCCAGTTTCTGGTTTCCCGATTTTTCTGATTTTTCGCCATTCCTTCCACATTACATTTATCTCCGCGCCGATCAGAAAGGTCATGGCGCTGATCCACATCCATGTGAGCAGCACAATCACAGAGCCGAGGCTGCCGTAAGCATTTTGATAAGTGCTGTAGTGATTGACATAGAATCCAAATCCAAGGGTGGCCATCAGCCAGGCGCCGGTGGCAAAAACGGTTCCGGGGCTTAACAGCCCAAATTTGAGGCGTCCACATGGAGCGTACCGGTACGTGCTCTCGATGCCCACCACCGTCAGGATCACGATCGCCGGCCAGCGCAGGCGATCAAACCACAATCCAGCCGTCAGGTTAAATTCCCGGTCACTGGAAAGAGCGTCAACGATATGTGGCGCCACCAGCGCCATGGCCAGTGACGTGATTAGAAAAATCGAGGCCACCACGCTCAGAATCAACGCCTGCAGACGGACGCGGAGCCAGCGGCGGGTTTCATCAAATTTATAGATGCGGTTAAGTGAGCTGATCAGTCCCGCGTAACCGTTGTTGAGAACGTAAAGGGCGCCCAGAAACGAGAAAACCAGTGTCGGCACCGTTTCCATGCCGTGCCTCAAGGACCGCCGGAGCACGCCGGAAATCAGGCTCAGGACATCGGCCGGGACCAACCCGGAAAGCTGCGCGGTTATATCGCTGACGGTGTCGCCAACCGGCAGCAAAGCGAGAACGGTAGCTGCAAGAATCAGTACGATCGGAAGCGCCAGAAAAAAGTTGTAAGCAATCATTCCCGCCAGTCCCGTGCAGCCGTCGTGCCGCGCGCGCTGGATCAGGTGCCAGATGAATTTCATGGGATTCTATTCCCGCCGGCGAGAACAACATCCTTTACCGGAATAAGTAAATTCAAGACTATGAGCAAGTCAATCATGCCAAAGCGATGTACGCTTCATTGAAATAATCGACCGCTGTCACCGGGGACGCTCGATCAATGCACGCAATCTGGATTATGTCAAAAGACTGAAGCATACCCTGTCATCCAATTAAATCTGATTTTTTCTATTTCCACGATATTATCCCTCTGCATTTTTTTTCCTGATTCTGATAAAGCTCAATTACTTGTGCAGATTACCGATCAAAAACGATAATAACTGGGAGGTTGGGGATGAGACTTGGCCATTCTCCTCTTTTTGGGAGTTTGCTCGATAGTATTTTTTTTATTTTCCGGTGTAGCAATGACACAGGCAGATTTGGTCCACCTGTGACGTTAACTGATGCCGGCCCCCTTGCCTGGTAGAATACTCACCCGCTAGCAACCCGCAAAATGCCTGCCATTTCCGGGTTGCATGGCAGCAATTCGGATTCGCCGTGCCGATGAATGTTCCTTCCGATGTCCTGGCTTCGGCGCCGCTGCTTCCTGTTCTCCTTTTAGGGGGCAGTATCCAGCCGTCAACGCCGCATAAGTTTGTCATGTATCGACTACACCTGGAAGCCGGACAAAGTTTCCTGGCAAGCATGGCCGGGGCTCCCGGGACAAACTTGATTATCTGGTTTTATGATTCACAAGGCTCACTCGACGGGATTTCCTTCCGGGCGCTTGGCGCGGCTCCCGGAACTCCTGGTTATCCGCATTATCTACAGGTAAAAGCGGCTCACTCGGGCACCTATTATATGGCAGTAGAACCCAGTGCAACATCTGGGCAAAAATGCTTACGCAGGGAAGCAACGCCCTGCTCGGCTGCCAGCAGGTGAATAAAAAATTGGTAATTGTCGCAATTAAGAGTAAGGCTGCCGGTCGGGTTGACCGGCGGATTGAATTCTTTATAAGGCAAACAAGTCTGCCTCTTGCTCCGGCTGGCTCACACTCTTTAACTCTTGTGATTTCAAAGTCGTTTGAATGTCCGCTCCCGTGTCTACGCCAGCGCGGCAGCCTTTGCTATAATCCAGTCTCGGGCTTTTGGTGCCCCATCCCATCCGGGTCGGAGTGGCGGAATTAGGTAGACGCGCTAGGTTGAGGGCCTAGTGAGCTAATGGCTCATGGGGGTTCAAGTCCCCCCTCCGACACCAGCTTATTTTCCTGACGCACTCTTTGACCTGACGACCAGGTCCACTTCACAGTCCAGGACTCTGAGCAATATCAGCAGTCTATTGACATGGCCCGGTAAAAATGGACACTCAGCTAAGCCGCTTTTCCAAGATACCACATTTCCTCAAACTGTCTGGGGCTGACATAGCCCAGGTATGAA